>PMCR01000166.1 GCA_003155465.1 Myxococcales bacterium
GAAGTCTCTGGGCCGCGATCGTCGGGGCGCACCTCGGTGCTTTATGCTTCGCTGGGTGCAGCGCTGCAAAGGGGCGCGGCAGCGGCGTTGGTGGATGCGGAATCGGCCCTTGATGCGCGGCGAGCGCAACAGGCCGGCATTCCATTGCGACAACTGTTGTGGGTGTGCGCGGGCCAGAGCCAGATTCTTCTCAAATCAACCGAGCTGCTGGTGTCGGCAGGGGGATTCGAGCTGGTGGCGTTGGATCTGGGCGACTCGGCGCCGCACCTGCCCACGGCGGCATGGATACGCTTGCGCCAGGTCGCGCAGCGACAGGGAACCGCGGTCTTGCTCGCGGCTCGCTTTCCGCTCGCAGGATCGTTTTCAGCCACATCAGTGCATCTGCAGCAGAAGAACGTCGATTTCGGACGGCAGGCCTGCACACGACTTCGCTTGCGGCGCGGAGTCGACGACCACGCCTTGGCACGCGCCGTCTCGCATCCCCCTCTCGTCACAGCCTTGTCGAGTTCGGTTTCTTTGGAACGCGGACGCCGATCAGCCGAGCAAGCCGCAGGCTGCTCTTTGGTCTTCCATGAGCCTTTGAGGGAGAGCGCCCGTGGCGAGCAGACATGAAGGCAGTGACCTCCTGTGCGCATCGCCTGTGCTTATGCTCCGCAGATCGCTTTGCAGTCCGTGTTGCGCGGCCTTACCGAGCCCCACGAACGCGAGGCGCCCATCGCGCTGGCCGCCGGGCCAGGGGGACGCGCGCTCCTGCTCGGGTTGACCCGGGCCGCGCGCTTGGCAGGGGCATGCCTGGGCATGACCGTGACCCAGGCGCTGGCCATCGTGCCCTCGCTGCGGGTGATGCAGGCGCGCCAGGCCGATGTAGATGCCGCCCAGGCAGCATTGCAAGATCTCGGGTTGAGTTTCGCTCCCCGTATCGAGGCGGAATCAGGGCGGGCTTTTCTCCAGGTGGGTGATCTCGGATCGCTTTACCCGAATGAACGGGCCGTGGCCCAAGCCATTGGGGCTCGGGCGACCCAGCTCGGATTGGCGGTGCGGGTAGCTATTGCTTCGTCGAAGGGACTGGCCCGCGTCGGTACGCGGGCCGGCGAGGTCGTCATTCTTCCTGAGACAGAAGGGGCGACGAAAGCCAGGTTGGCTGGATTGCCCCTCACTGTGTTCGACCTGGATGAAAGAACCCGGCAAGCGATGCAACAGTGGGGCATCACGACCGTGGGTGAACTGGCGAGCCTGCCCGGACCAGAGGTCACGCTGCGCCTGGGGGCAACCGGAGCACACTTTCATCGACTCGCAAACGGCATGGACAATGAGCCCTTCCTGCCCCAGCCGCCGGCGGACGCCATCGAGGAAGGCACCGAGGTAGATTACACGATCGAGTCGTTGGAGCCGCTTTCCTTCTTGTTGCGCGGATTGCTCGACCGGGTGTTGCAGCGGCTGGCCTGCCGCTGCCTGGCTTGCGCCGGGCTGATCCTGCGACTCAGTCTCTCTCCGCGCGGCTTTGACGTGCGCGAGATCGCTTTGCCCAGCCCCACGCGCGAGGCAAGCATCCTGCTGCAACTCGTCCGTCTGGATCTCGAACGACGGCCCCCGGACACCGGCGTGGTGGGCATCACGGTGCTGATCCGCCCTGCCCGTATCCGTTCAACCCAGCTCGACCTGTTTCGCCCGAACGGTCCGGCACCGGAACGATTGGCCGCAACCATCGCCCGACTGTCGGCATTGGTTGGTCCTGAGCACGTGGGCATGCCCTGTGTGGTCGATAGCTGGAAAGAAGAGGTGATGGCGATCGAGCCCCCGATGGTCGAGCCCAGCCAAGCAAAGCCGCCTGAAGACCGCAGCGACGGACAGCAAGCCACGCTTGCCATGCGTAGATTCCGTCCCCCGCGCGACATAGAAGTGTTGATCGGACCAACCGGACCCGAGGCACTACGCGGAAAGGAAACCACGGCGCGCATTCTGGTCGCCGCAGGACCGTACCGTATGAGCGGCGAGTGGTGGATGGGCGGCGGGTTCTGTCGTGAGTATTGGGACGTTCACGCTTCCGACGGCGCGCTTTACCGCATCCATCAGGATCGCGGGACCAGCCAGTGGTATCTCGATGGCTACTACGACTAACCTTACAACCCCTCGCTACGTCGAGCTTCGCTGTCGCTCGGCCTTCAGTTTCCTCGACGGAGCGTCGCTGCCCGAGGACCTGGTCGGCGCGGCGGTGGCCTTGGGCCATCAAACACTGGCGCTGGCTGACTTTGGCGGGCTCTACAGTGCGCCACGGTTCTTCACGGCCGCGCGCAAGGCCGGGCTGCGCCCCATTGTGGGGGCAGAGATCGCGTTGGCAGCAAGTCCGTCGAGCCCAACGCCGCCCTTGCTGCTCTTGGTGGAGGACCGACGCGGCTACCGCAACCTGTGCCGGCTTGTCACCCGCATGAAGCAAGGACGGGGCAAGGGCCAAGGGGCCGCGACCATGGAAATGCTGGCGGAGCACGCCGCCGGCTTGATCGCGCTGCTTGGCCCAGCCCCACGCGCCGATGCCGCGAATCTGGCGGCGCTGTTCGGACCGGGCCGTGCCTTTCTTGAAGTGCAACGACACCTCGACGCCGAGGAGGAACGGCAGAACCGCGCTGTGCTCGCCCAGGCCGCGGCCTGCGCTCTCCCAGTGGTCGCCACCAACGACGTGCGCTACGCCACCGTGGATCGAAGCCCCACCCACGACGTGCTTGCCTGCATCCGTGCCGGTGTCACGGTCGACGAAATCGGCCGCCGGTTGCCCCGCAACGCCGAACGCCTTCTCAAGCGACCGGCCGAGATGGACGCCCTGTTCCGCGACCTGCCCGCCGCCGTGACCTGCAGCCACGAGATCGCCGAGCGCTGCACGTTCACCCTCTCCGATCTCGGCTACACCTTCCCCTGCTACCCAGTTCCCGACGGTGAAACCCAGCAGAGTTTTCTGGAGGCCATGACCTGGCAGGGCGCCGCCGCCCGCTATCAGCCCATGACCGACAAAGTGCGGGCCCAGCTTGCGCACGAGCTTCGCATCATTGGCAAGCTCGATCTGGCGGGCTATTTCCTGGTGGTCTGGGACATCGTCAGGTTCGCCCGCAGCCGCGGCATCATGGTGCAAGGACGCGGCTCAGCCGCCAACAGCGCCACCTGCTATGCGCTTGGCATCACCGCGGTCGATCCCGTGGGCATGGAACTGCTGTTCGAACGCTTCCTGTCCGAAGAGCGGGTGAAGAGCGCCTGCAGCATCGCGGACCGCATGCCTGACATCGATCTCGATCTGCCTTCCGGTGCTGAGCGCGAGCAGGTCATCCAGCACGTCTACCGAAAATTCGGCCCCCACGGAGCCGCGATGACCGCCAATGTGATCACCTATCGCCCGCGCCTGGCGATGCGGGACTGCGGTCGCGCGCTCGGTTTTTCCGAGGAACAGCTTTCTCGCATGAGCAAGCTGCTGCCCGGATTCGTAGTTCCCGACGACAGGCCTCCGTCAGCATTTCTGGCCGAGGCGGGCTTTCCCGACGCCGATGAGCGAACCCGCTGGTTGGCCAAGCTCGCCACCTCGCTGCTCAATTTGCCCCGGCATCTTGGCCAGCATTCAGGCGGCATGGTGCTGGCCTCAGGACGGCTGGACGAGGTGGTGCCCATCGAGCCGGCCAGCATGCCAGGCCGCGCGGTCGTGCAGTGGGACAAGGACGACTGTGCCGACCTCGGCATCATCAAGGTCGATCTGCTCGGTTTGGGGATGCTGGCCGTGCTGGAGGATTCGTCCACGCTCATCCGCGCCCACCACGGCGTCACCATCGACTATGCCAAGTTGCCGCCCGACGACGCGCGTGTGTTCAAGATGCTTCGCGCTGCCGACACGGTGGGCGTCTTTCAAGTGGAGTCACGGGCGCAGATGGCGACCCTGCCCCGCATGCAGCCCGAGCGCTTTTACGACTTGGTGGTCGAGGTGGCCATCATTCGGCCTGGCCCGATTGTCGGCAAGATGGTGAACCCGTACTTGGCTCGGCGCAATCACAAGCAGGCCGTTACCTATGCCCACCCTTGTCTGGAACCGATCCTGCGCCGCACCCTGGGCGTGCCGCTGTTTCAGGAGCAGCTTATCCGCATGGCCATGGCTGCGGCCGGGTTCTCCGGCGGCCAGGCCGAGGAGCTGCGGCGGGCGATGGGGTTCAAGCGCTCGGTCGAGCGCATGCAGGCCATTGAAGCGGATCTCTACGCCGGCATGTCCCGCAAGGGAATTGCCCGCAAGGCTCAGGAGGAAATCGTCGAGGGCATCAAGTCTTTCGCGCTCTATGGGTTCCCTGAATCGCATGCCGCTTCGTTCGCGCTCATCGCCTACGCTTCGGCCTATCTCAAGGCCTACTTTCCAGCCGCGTTCACGTGCGCCCTGCTCAACAACCAGCCCATGGGTTTTTATCACCCCGCCACTATCATCAAGGATGCCGCCCGCCATGGCATCACCACGTTGCCCGTGGATGTAACCCGCTCGACTTGGGCCTGCACGCTGGAAAAGCAAACCACCAAGCAGAAAGAAGAGCCACTCGCGGTACGTTTGGGCCTGAAGTTCGTGCGTGGGCTGCGCAAGAGTACGGCCGAGCAGATCGTCGTTGCACGGCCATTCGCCTCGCTGGGGGAGCTTTGCCGCCGGGTCGAGCTGAATGCCGCAGAACGGGCGAGTTTGGCCACAACCGGTGCCTTTGCCCGATTGGGTGGAAGCCGCCGGCAGGTCCTATGGCAGGTGGCGGCCTTCGGGCGATCAGGGGATCTCTACGACCGACCCGCGGTTGATGATGGGCCGATAGGGAAAGAGGCAGCGTTCTGTCCCCTGCCAGAGATGAGTATCGGGGAAGAGGTGGCCGCAGACTTCCGCTGCACAGGAGTTTCCACCGGGCCACACCCACTATCCTTCCTCAGGGAGAAGCTTGCGGCCGAGCGGGTCATCCCAGCGGCCCAGTTGGCGCGCGTGCCCGACGGTCGCCGCGCGCGTGTCGCTGGTCTGATCATCGTTCGCCAGCGCCCCCTCACCGCGAAGGGTCTGGTTTTCTTCACCCTCGAGGACGAGACCGGCTTCGCCAACGCCTTGGTCACGGCCGCGGATTTCGAGCACAATCGTTTGTTGCTGGTCAGTGCCCAAGCCCTCATCCTTGAAGGAACTGTGCAAAACCATGAGGGCGTCGTCTCCCTGCGCGCCGATGGCTTTTTCCCCTTGCAAAGTCGGGAAACCCGCGCGGAAATCTCGCACGATTTCCGCTAGAGTTGAGAACTTCCATGGGTGGACGAATGACCCTGACGCGCGGTGACTGGGACGAGCTTCTCGTCGAGCTGACCGAGGCCCTCGCGAATGCAAGTGTGGGGTGCATCGGCGCGGACGAGGGAGCGGCGTCGCTGTACCGCCCACGCTACAACGTGGCGCCGGCTCAGCATCACCCGGTTCTGCGCAGCGTGGGTGGGCAGGTCTATTGAGGGATCGCGCGGCTGGGTTCGCGTAGCGCATGGCAACCGCGCCTGCCTTCACCAACGACGGCGCTTTGCACCCAGCCAGAGAGCGACCAGCAGCGCGGGAGCCAGCAGGCCCAACCCGGGATCCGACGGGAACATGGAGCAGCCGCAGCCGCTACTCTTGCCGCCGGTCGCACCGGCGTCGGGCTGGGAGCCGCCGTCCCATGTGCCGGGTCCGCCGTCCGGAGCAGCGAAGCCGAACTCGAACGCACCGATGTCGGGGTGGCTGTCGCGCGGGTTGCCCCACAGGTCGGTCGGGGAGCTGCGCGCCGGGTCGCCGGTGTCGACCATCGCCGAGCTGGACGACAGCGCCGTCAGATCCCAAGTCGGCCCGGCGGGGCCGCGGAATCCCGGATCGACGTTGGCCGAGTGCGCATCGAAGCCGGTGGCGGTCTGCCAGGCGGACAGGCTGCCCGCGCTCGCCTCCCAGCTGCCCCTGGTCGAGCCGGCGAAGTAGCACACGTTGTAGTCGATGGCCGAGTAGCTGGCCTTGGGCAGGCTCACGTCCAGGCAGCTCCAGTCGTTGGCGGTCCCGGCATAGTGGATCGCGTTGCTCACCAGGACGTGCCCGGTGCCCTCGGTCTTGAGGGCTATACCAACGCCGCCAGCGGCGCCGAAGTAGATCGAGTTGTTGCGCACGATCACCCCGGTCTCTTCGGCGTCTTCGGCGCCGCGGTCGCGATCGGGGACCGCGATGCCGATGGCGCCGAAGTTCTGCTCCTGGATCACGACGTTGTTCTCGATAGTGCAGTTCACGCACGAGGAAGTGCCGATGGCCATGTTGCCGACGTTGCGTACTACGTTGCCCCGGATGACAACGTTGGTGAACGATTCGGCCTCGGAGTAGCCGGTGTCGACGGCGATTCCCCAGCAGCCCGGATCGGCCGCGCCCACATCCTCGCGGACCAGATTGCTCTCGATGGTCAGGTCCTGATGCTGGCCGTGCACCACCAGCGAGGTCGCCTGGCAGTGCCCGTTGCCGCGCACGCTTGATCGGTACAGCTCGTTGCCCCGCACGGTCATCCCGCGCTCGCCTCCGCCGCTGAGNNAGGTAGCCCATCCCGGTGTTGTTGACGATGCGGGAGTTGCGCAGGGTGAGGCGCGTGTTCTTGCCGTCGCAGAGCGGATCTGCGGGGTTGCACGGGTTGCTCCCCGCCTGCTGGACTCCGATCCCGAAGCCGTCGATCGACACGTGATCGATGACCACGTCGTCGATATCGTTGTAGAGGAAGAAGCCGTTGGAGGTGCCCACCGTGGAGCGCAGGTCGAGGTTGCTGAAGCTGTAGCCTTCCTCGTGCTCGGCGTCGCCCTTCAAGGAAGAGATTGACCGCTGCTCGAAGTGCCAGGGCAAGATGAAGCTCAAAGCGCTGGTTCAAGAACCCGAGAGCATGGCGAGGTTTCTGCGCCACCTGGGAGAGCCGACCGAGCCACCACCCCTGGCTCCGGCCAGGGCGCCCCCCTACTGGAAGGTCCGAGAGCTGCGCCGCAAGCCCCTGGCGCAGACCGAAATGTTCGACGCGTAGCCCGGCAGCCGGTCACGACGC
>PMCR01000475.1 GCA_003155465.1 Myxococcales bacterium
ATCCATTCCAGCAAACGCTATTGGTTGGACGGACGAGGTAGAATCGAAAGGTCATGAGGTTTCGCGCGCTCCTCTACATGCTCATAGGTGCAGCGCTGGTGTTCCGCGCCTGTGGAGCCATTGGCGACGCAGCCTACCTCGGCTGGCGAACAGTTGCGCCCATCTCTACCGGTCAAGGAGCGCGAACCAGACATCCGACAGACTCGGAAGCCCAGGCTTTCAACGTGCGAGCGAATCACGAATTCGAGCGCGCGGCATTGCTGCTCGTGATAGCAGGTGGAGCGTTCTGGGCATTCGGCGGTGAATGGCGGCGACGGAAGCGTCAAGGGGCGGGCAATCGTTCGACGGACGCCGTCCAACCTGCCGTTGCAGCGGACGATCCCGCCGCAGGGAAATCGGAGTAACATCAACGAACCGCTCGTGCGGCGGGCTCGCCGCTGAACGGCAAATCGTTCGGCAGACTCCTTCCAACCCAGGATCCGTGAGGTGGACGTGGACCAAAGTGTTTCGCGAGCGCACAATCGAAGGCGGTTCCGGAGAATTCTGATGTTCGCCGTGCATGTGCCGTCGACCTGCATTCTCCTCCTCGTTCTCGGCGTCATCAAGTCCGTCTGGACGGCTGCATTGCTGATGATTGGGGGCATCGGTGTAGTGATCGGCCTTGCCATCGTCTGGGGCCTGATGCAATCACGGGATGCCGACGATGCCGCTGCCGAACAAGCCGTTGCACCTGACGATCCCGCCGCAGGGACATCGTAGTATCATCGGGAGGCTGGGCACGTGCGGCGGGCTTGCAGCTGAACGCCATAGCGTTCGACGGACGATGTCGTCGAGTTGGAATTTGCCATGGGATAGCTGGAGTGGCGCTGCGACGATGGCGGATGGTCACTCGGACATCCTGCGCGCATGCTTGGCAGGTAGTCTCGAGACGCGGCCACAGCGGTGCGTTTCTTTTCAACAATTCATGGATTTTGGTACCGTCAAGACGGTTCCGGAACATGGGGAGCGTTCAACAGAAGAGGTGGAGAGAAAATCGATGACGAGAAGACAAAAAAGCGTCCCCGCCTTAACGGCGCTGCTCGGCATATGTCTGCACTTGGACGCCTGCGGAGGCAAATCGTCTGGCAAAGACGGCGGGGGGACGGACGGCGACGGCCAAGCCCATACCTCTGTCTGCGGCACATTCACCGCATGCGGCGGTTCGATTGTCGGCACGTGGAAGGTCTCGTCTCTCTGCTTGGATGCGCCTCAGGGCTACCCGTCGTGTCCCGGCTTCCAGCATTCTGGGCAGCTCCAGTACAGCGGCACCATCACATTTTCCTCGAGCGGGACCTACATCAGCGCCCTCACCAGGTCGGGCACACTGGTATCTACCTACCCGACGACATGCCTCGCTGGGAGTACCTGCTCACAGCTCTCTTCATCTCTGTTCCAGCCCGACGCCGGCTATGCGGGATCGTGTTCATCGAATGCCGACGCTTGTGTCTGCTCGGCTACCTACGCCGGTCCGGAGGACGAGCAGGGCACCTACACAATAGACGGGAGCTCCATCGTCATGTCCTCGGCCAGCTGGGGCGGGGACCAAGGGCAGTACTGCGTGCAGGGAAATCAGTTGACGGTTCGAAGCACGCCGTCGTCATCGTCTGACTCGGCCACCATGGTAGCGACGAAAGAGTAGATCGGTCGGCCCCATGCATGCCGCAGACAGAATGGCCAGTAGGCAGGTGATTTGTGAGCGTCGAGAAGAAACGCTGCTGCCGCGCTGTCGAACAAGCCGTTGAAGCTGTCGGACGGCCGCGGACGGCCGCCCGCAGCTAAACGGCAAATCGTTCGGCAGACACTGGAGGCTCCATGAGCGACGAGAAGCAGACCTCGACGGGCAACGTGGTTGGCGTGGTCACCGATCTGGTAAAGGCAGTGCCCGTGTATCAGGACGCGGTTCAACCGGCAGCTCGCGAATTGGGGAAGGGACTTGAGACGGTGGCCAAGGCGGTCAACATGGCACTCGCGCCGCTAAGCCTCTTGGTGTGGGGATATGACAAAATTCGCGCCTTCCTAGAGGAGCGAGTTGCCGAGAAGCTACGCGGTGTTCCCCCGGAACGAATTCAGTCACCCAGCCCACATGTCGCTGGGCCGGCGCTTGAGGCGTTGCGTTTCACTGGACACGAAGAGAGCCTCCGCGAGTTGTATGCGAATTTCCTTGCCTCATCCATCGACGCAGCAACCGCAATTCACGCTCATCCGGGCTTCGTGGACATCATCAAGAGCATGGCGCCTGACGAGGCGAAGGTAATGCGTTTCTTTTCCACGAGCGACACCCACCCGGTGGTTGATGTACACGTGAACATCCCCGGAAGCGGCTATGTCGTTGCTTCCCGGAATCTGTCCAGCATAGGCCGAGAGGCAGGGTGCCAACATCCAGGCCTATCGGCTACCTACCTCGATAATCTCGCAAGGTTGGGGTTGATCGAGATACCGGCAGGTGTGCACCTCACCGAGGCGGGCCGCTACGAAGCGATCGAGGGCTCCGACGAAGTCGCGAAATGGAAGGAGAAGCTCGCAGGTACCGACCGGACAGCCTCGTGTGAGCGAAAGATCGTCCGGCTGACCAGCTTTGGCCGGCAATTCTGTCTTGCATGTGTGATCGACAAGCAGCTCTCGTCGACCTAGCAGGTAGCGGATGGCGTGCCGTGGTGCTGCCGAACCAGCCGATGAAGCAATCCCGCCGCAGGGACATCGTGTGGAATCGAGGCGCCGACTCAGCGGCGGGCTTGCAGCTGAACGGCAAGACGTTCGACGCCGCGGAACGGTCGCGCGTGCTACACCTTCTCCCATGACGCGTGGATTGGCGGCAATCAAGCAGAGCATCGAAGCGTTGCCCATGGACGACAAGGCTCAGCTTCTCGAGGCCGTGATGACGCCGCAGATGAGGTTGCGCCTGCTCGTCAACCAGGTGCGACGTCGAGGTGATGGGGGGGCCGATCGTCATGTCGACCGCGTGGTCAACCGAGCCGTGAAGCGAGTCCGGCGTGCCGCGGGCACTCGTTAGAGCTGTCGTCGACATGTCTGGCAGTCTTGGGCTTCCATGGCGACCCGCGAAATAACGCGGGTATGGCTTCTGGAGGTGCGGGTATGGGGTCAGGAAGTGCGGGGGTGGGGTCCGGGACTACNNGGTCGGGGGACTACGGGTGTGGGGTCGGGGGACTACGGGTGTGCCATGCCCGGACTACGGGTGTGCCATGCCCGGACTGCGGGTGTGCCGTGCCCGGACTGCGGGGGTGCCGTGCCCGGACCACGGGTATGCCGTGCCCGGACCACGGGTGTGCCATGCCCGGACCACGGGTGTGCCATGCCCGGACTGCGGGTATGCCGTGCCCGGACTGCGGGTGTGCCGTGCCCGGACTGCGGGTATGCCGTGCCCGGACCACGGGTATGGGGGCCGGGAACTACCGGCATGAGGTCCGGGGGCTGCGGGTGAGCGGTCAACGGCTTGCGGGTGTGGGGTCAACGACCTGCGGGTGAGGGGTCAGCGGCTGGCGGGTGAGGCTTCCGGTGCGGCCGGGACGGTGTGCGGGGCGTCCGGACAAGGGCAAGTGGCTGAATTCCTGTGCGAGACCGGCCGGACCTGCCTTTCGGCTGGCCTGGCCAAGGCGCGCGCTGCGCACGCGGCCGGTTCCCTACCCGACACCCGAGGAAGTCAACGCCGACAAGATCAAGTCTGGCGCCGGGTGGGCGACAATGCCCGCCAGGTGTTCCTGATGCAAAAGGTGGACGGCCTGATGCGCATCGTGATGAGCAGCGCCGGCGATCTGAAGGTGGATCGCCTGACCGTGCTGGGCGGAATTGGCGGCAATGGTGGCAGCGGCGATCTAGCCGGCAAGCTGATTGCCATGAGCGAGCAACTGAAAGCCGCGACGGGCCTGGACATGGTGCAAGCCGTGCGCGAGCGCTTGGCGGGACGGCCGGTACCGCCGGTGCGGGTGGGGACGTTGGGGGGAACATGCCAAGCTCGGAAACGCGTGGCTAGGGGGGCTTCGCGCCACGAAGTTTGCGTTCCTCTAGCGTGGCAATCAGCACCGGGAGCGCGACGCGGTCTTTGGCCCGCCCGGTCTTAGCCTTGATCTCGATCAGAGTCGGCAGATCGAGTACTCGGATTGTCAGGCCGCCGTCCGACATGACCTCCGTGTGCGGAAAGAGCTCGTCATACCCCTGCCCCTCGCCGAGTTCGCAAAGCGGGTCGAGGGGACCGAGGCTCGTCGACAGATTGATCTGGCCCCGGCCGAGCAGCATGGTGGCCGTGGGCCGAAGGCCTCGATTGCTCAAGTCATAGCGAATGACCGCGTCGAGCCGTACCAACACTTTCATGAGCCTCGCTACGTTCTCCTCCGTTCGGCGATGGACGATATCGAGATCTTGCGTTGCAATGGGCGCGGCATGCAGCACCGCTGCGGTACCGCCCACAATGATGAATTCCACTCGATCGGCCAAGAGCTCCGCCAGCAAGGCCTCTGGCTCAGCGACGGTGGGGTGCCTCACGCTCGGAACCTGCTCGCCAAACGAGCCAGCGCCACGCCCGCACGCAGCCTTTCGCGCAGCGATCGCGCGAGCGCGAGCTGAATGAGCGACCGATCGATCTGTGCCGCCGCCTGAAGAATGTCGGGATCGCCCGCGAAAAGACGCTCGACATCCAAACCGAGGCGGACGTCCGTGACCGCGGTGGCGCTCGCGAGTTTCATCGATTCCGATTCTAGCACCTACCGATCCGAGTAGCGCTTTGCCGCCGCCAGGTCCCGGCGGAGCTCCTCGGCATTCCGTCGCGGGCCGTAGCCAGGGGTGTCGCGCTGGATTCGCCATCCTTCTTTGAGCGGGCCGGCGTCCACGACGTCGAAGCCGAATCGATCGATGAGCCGGCTGACGGTGGCCTTGGCTGCCTGGTCGTCTCCCGCGATGACCAAGGCCCGGCGGTTCTTGCTGCCGGCCGGCTGCCCCTCGGTGGTGAGCGCGGCGGCGTAGATGTGGTTGAACGCCTTGACCACCTTCGAAGTCGGAAGGTGCGCCTGCAGAAGCTCTGCCGTGGTGGTCGACTCGTTGTCGAGCTCGGGAATGTGGCCGTCCCGCTGCGGGTAGTAGTTGTTCGTGTCAATCACGACCTTTCCCGCCAGCGGATCGACCGGCATGGCCCGGTAGTTTTTGAGCGGCACTGTCACCACGACGCTCTCTCCGGCTGCTCCTGCCTCCGCGGGCGTCGCGGCACGCGCGTTCGGTCCCAGCTCCGCGACCAAACCCGACAGGGTCTCCGGCCCGCGAGAGTTGCTGATCACCACCGTGTCACCGTTCTTCACCGCAAGCCGAGCAAGCTGACTGCCAATCTGTCCTGCCCCGATGATCCCGATGGTTGCCATGATCGTGAAGCTAGCACCGGCCGGTTGCTTGGCAAGGCGACGCCAACCAGCCTCAGGCGATGAAGGGCCGGCTCGCGCAGCAACTGCGCACGCGGTTTGCCTCGCAGGGACGCCGCGCAGAGCGCTGGAGGCCGGCGAGGTCTGGCTGGAGGTGCCGGTGGTGGATCGCAAGCCGGGCGTGCTGAGCTTGGGCGAGGCGACCGTGTCCGCAGCAGAGAGCGGACTTTCCATTCGTCGCGACGCCAAGGAGTCGAGCGTGTACGTGGCGCGCGGGCTGGCGCATGTGAGCGCCCCGGGCGGACGCGTGGAGGTCCGCGCGGGCGAGCGTGCGCTGCGCACGCGGCCGGTTCCCTACCCGACTGCGCATGCTGTCAGAGCGTGAGCCATCCCACCTTCAGTTGCGGGGGACCGTCGTCGATCCCTAGGACGCGATTATCGGGGATGGAGAATCCGGGTTCGACCAGCCAGCTACCCAGGTTGTATCCCGAGACTCCGGTGCTGTGGATGCTGTGCAGATCGCCGACGTGGGTATGCCCGTACACAACGGCTACGCGCGGAAGGTGTACGAGATCGAGGTTCGCACACCACTTTTCCATGGCTGCGCGGGTGCCTGATGTGTCCGCGTGGCGATCGCCCGATGAAGAAGCGCCGCCTTTTGCCAAGAACCGTTCTGCAAGCGCATCGACCAGCTTGTTGAGAATTACGCTATCGACCAGGGTGCCGACCAAATCGGATATCAACGCCCGGGCTGTCGAGGTGTTGCCCTTCTGGAGGTCGGTGTAGATTGTCTCAACCAGACCGTCGGCGCCCATGCCCTCGCCGGTCTCCCCGAGCAGCCAATAGATGAACTCGATGAGCGAGAGGTTGACCGTGGCCGCCACGCGCTCGGGAGGAAACCTCACCAGGCGTTTTTGCAGGATCTGCGAAAGCCAGGTGTAGATGCCGCCGAATAGATGGCCGTGCGTGACGTAGAAGAGGACGTCCTTGAGATTCGCCGGCAGGCCGGGGCGTTGATCGGTGAGAGAGAGACGGAAGGATGGATAGGCGACCAAAATGTCGAGTGGGTGTCCGGCGGCGTCCGCGAGGGCTTTCTGGAAGATCGTGAGTGTTTCTCCCGCAGGATCGGTTGGCCGGTACATGGGGCCAAAGTTCGAGAGGCTGGTCACGCCCGGGTCGGCGCTGCGCAGATCTTCCATCCATCCCGCGCCACCCGCACGCAGAGGCTTGAGGATGTACTTCTCCTCGCAGTGAAGCATCCACACGTGATGATCGTGATTGCCCACGACCCAGATGAGGCGATTGATCTCGGGCAATTGGGCGAGCAGTGCGCCCAGATCGCCAAGGGCGTCGCCCAGGTAGGCGAGCGACAGATCGAGGAGATCGCCGGCCACGATGAGAGTGACTTCCTGGCCCTGCGCGAACTTCTTCACGACGGCGCACAAGCGGGCCTGCATGGCGTCGGCTGCTTTCTTCTCTTCGGGCAGGCTCGCGGGTACGCGCGAAAGCAACGAGTACTGTCCTTTCTGATCGGAACCGTTCTGTCCAAGGTGCAAATCCGAGAGCGCGATGTATTTGGCCATAGGGGACTCCTTTGCAAGGATGCCTCGGGCGAAACAAGTACAGCGGGACCCGGGCCTGGGTGGGGATACGCGAAAAAGGCTAACTCCAATCCTTGGGGGCCTCAAGCGGCGGTTCGATCTACGGCGTGGGCATTGAAGACCGCCGGCCTGGGCGACATCCGGCGTGTGGCCAACGAGACATTGGAAGGCAACCTGCGGCACCGTAAGCGAAACAAGCAGGGCGGAGGCTTCGAGACCCCGGTTGGAAACGGCCGCACGGGGCGGGGAACCTGGAGCCAACGAGCCGCTGGAGAGGGGCGATGGGCGGTGTGACGGTGATGGCAGGGGCAGCATTCCGCACAAACAGGGTCTTCGGGCAGACGACCGCCTGGCCGGCGTCGTGACCGGCTGCCGGGCTACG
>PMCR01000040.1 GCA_003155465.1 Myxococcales bacterium
AACCTGTCGCGGATGAACCGGGTGCGATCCGTGGATCCCGTCAACAACACTTTGACTGCCGAGGCGGGCTGTGTGTTAGCCGCCGTTCAGCAAGCCGCAGCCGCGCAGGACCGGCTCTTTCCGCTGAGCCTGGCCGCCGAGGGCAGTTGCCAGATCGGTGGCAATCTTTCGGCCAATGCGGGCGGCATCCATGTGCTGCGCTACGGGAACTCGCGCGACCTGGTGCTGGGGTTGGAGGTGGTCACCCCCCAGGGCGAGATCTGGGACGGCCTGCGCGGGCTGCGCAAGGACAATACCGGCTACGATCTCAAACACCTCTACATCGGCGCCGAGGGCACATTGGGGATCATTACCGCCGCGGTGTTGAAGCTGTTCCCGCGCAATCGCCAGGTCGAAACCGTGTTTGCAGCGGTGCCCAGCCCAGAGGCGGTGCTCGATCTTCTGACCTTGGCGCGCGAGGTGACGGGGGATGGCGGGGTGCTGGCCTTCGAGATGATCTCGCGTTTCGCCCTCGACTTGGTGCTGAAGCACGTGGCGGGCGCAATTGATCCGCTGGCGACGCGATCGCCGTGGTACGTCCTCTGTGATTTGACGGTTCCGCGCGCCACCGCCGAGGCGTTCATGACCAAGGCCCTGGACCATGGCCTGGTCACCGACGCGGCTCTGGCCGGCAGCTCAGCCCAGGCCGCCACGCTGTGGAAGCTGCGTGAATCCATTTCCGAGGCACAGAAATGGGAAGGCGGCAGCATCAAGAACGACATCTCAGTGCCCCTGTCGCATATCCCAGGCTTTGTCAAGCAGGCGCTGGCCGCAGTGGCCGAGCTGGTTCCTGGCATCCGGCCGGTGCCCTTCGGTCACGTGGGTGATGGCAACCTGCACTTCAACTTCAGCCAACCCGCAAGCATGGACCAGGAAGTGTACCTCGCTCGCTGGGAGGAAGTGACCCACGTCGTCCACGCCATCGTGGCGGCCCACGGCGGGTCGATCAGCGCCGAACATGGCATCGGGGTGGCGAAGCGCGAGGAGGCGCGGCACTACAAGAGTGCCGTGGAGCTTGACCTCATGTGCCGGCTCAAGCAGACCCTGGACCCCAAGGGGATCATGAATCCGGGCAAGGGAATAGTGTAGCGGACTGAGGTCGGCCGCGTTTATCCGCGGGTGGACGACAGAATGGCTTGTACCCAATTGCCACAGATCGTGTGGAGCTGGCGTAAGCATTGACAAATATTCCGCGGCGGACACCCTTACTCGGAAATGTAGGGCCATGAAGGCTTCAGGATGCGCAATCGCAGACCTTGAACGCGGACGCATCCTGCGGCGCTCGGGCGTCCAACAACAGCAACCGACTGAGGAGAAGCAAGAGCTATGACGAGAACAAGGCTGGTACTCTGTCTGGCATTGATAGGCGCGATGGGCGCTTGCGGCGGACGCAGCGGGCTGCGCCTGTCAAATCACGACGGAGGCGAAGAGGATGACGGCGGTTTCGACGGGCGCTTTGACGTTGGGGGCCAGGACGGCCGCTTCGATGGCGGCCTTGGGTCGGACGCCAGCTACGTCGCGCCGTTGGATGCCAGCGTCGATGTTGCGGCGTCGGACGCCAGGATCGATGTTCCGGCTCCGGATGCCAGGGTCGATGTGGCGGCGTCGGATGCCAGGGCCGAAGCGGGGACTTCGGACGCCAGGACCGAAGCCGGGACTTCGGAGGTCAGGGTCGGCGACGCGGTTTCAGATGTTCGCGCTGAGGTCGGCGTCCTCAGAGGAGACGGCGCCACTGATGCGCCGGTGACCGACGGCCGGCCCGACGTGTCAACGCCAATCGATAGGCCACGTGACATCACCCCCGACACGGTTGTCGTGACCCTGTCGAGCATCGAAATCTCGAGTACCAGCAGTCCAATTGTCGTCAACGTGGGAACGTCAGTTCCGTTCACGGTCACGGCGATCTACTCGGACAGCACCCGGCAAGATGTAACCAGTTCTGCCACGGTGACCTCCAGCAACACCGCAGCTCTTACGATTTCGGGAACCAACCTGGTCGGCGCGGGAACCGCGGACGCAACCGCGACCGTCACCGCGACCTACCAGGGACAGACAGCAACGGCGACCGTCACCATCCATGGCAACAACCCGCTGGTGTCGATCAGTATCGATAATGTACCCACGATTCCGTTGGCGATTGGCCAGACGGTGAATCTGGTGGCCACGGGCGTGTTTACCGACGGCAGCAAGCA
The DNA here is from genome assembly GCA_003155465.1 of Myxococcales bacterium. The sequence continues at coordinate 2,232 of PMCR01000040.1, forward strand.
GGACGTGACGGCTCAGGCGACCTGGGCTTCGTCCGCTGCGACGGTCGCGACCGTGGGCAATACCGGCACCACAAAGGGCCAGGTCACTGGCGTGGCCGCGGGCTCGTTCACCGTGAGCGCCACGGTTGGCACGATCGTCGGCACATCCTCGCAGATGACCGTGAGTGGAACGAAGAAGCTGGTGAGCATCCAGATCACGCCGTCGCAGCCGACCATCCAGCAGGGCCGGCCCAACATACCCTTCACGGCAACTGGCACCTACGACGACAACAGCACCGGCGATGTGACCCAGCAAGCGACTTGGTCGTCGAGCGATATCAGCATCCTCACGGTGGTCGCCTCGGGCGCCAACGCCGGCCGAGTCACGACCGTGGCCCCGGGCCAAGC
>PMCR01000113.1 GCA_003155465.1 Myxococcales bacterium
CACCTTGTTCAATCTCTTGGGGCCGCTCACCAACCCGGCCGGTGCACGCTATCACATGAACGGCGTGTTTGCGGCCGAACGCTGCGAGTTCATGGCGCGTGCCCATGCCCAACTGGGCTCGCTGCGCGCCCTGGTGGTGCACGGTGCGGGCGGGCTGGACGAGATCGCCCCCGCTGGACCGACCCAGGTTGCGGAACTGCGCGACGGCAGGGTTCGTTGCTACGAAATTCGGCCCGCGGATTTCGATCTGCGCGAGGAGGATCCCGCGGGCCTGGCCGGCGGAGACGCCGCGACCAACGCGCAACTCTTGCAGGCTGCCCTGGCCGGCGCGCCTGGGGCGATTCGGGTGGCCGCGCTACTGGAAGCGGCGGCCAGTCTCTATGTGGTGGGCGCGGCGCCCGATCTGCGGGTCGGTGCTCGCCAGGCGGCGGCGGCGCTCGACAGCGGAAAAGCCCGTGCCCTGGTGGACCGACTGCGCAGCCTTTCGCCGGTGCAGAAGAAAGAATGATCCTCGACGAAATCCTCGCGCAGACGCGCCAGTCGGTCGATTCCGCCCGAAACCGACTGTCACTTCCTGGTCTAGAGGAACAGGTCTTTCTTGCGCCGCCGGTTCGTGATTTCTGTGCGACGCTTGCCGGCAAGCCCGGACCGGCGTGCATTGCAGAGTTCAAGCGGCGCTCGCCCTCCAAGGGCTGGATCAGCCGGGATGCTGATCCGGCTGCGGTGTCGAGGGCCTACCAGGAGGCTGGGGCCGCCGCCATCTCGGTGCTGACTGACAACCCGTTCTTCGGCGGCTCGCTCGATGATCTGCGTCGGGCACGCGCCGTCGTCACCATCCCCGTCCTGCGCAAGGATTTCATCATCGACCCCTACCAGGTGGCGGAGGCGCGTGCGGCGGGCGCGGACGCGATTCTGCTCATCGTGGCCGCTTTGCCCCAGGAGGACCTAGTGGTTCTGCTGGCCGAGGTCAGGCGGTTGGGCATGGAGGCGCTGGTGGAGACGCACGACCGTCACGAGGTGGAGCGCGCGCTTGCCGCCGGTGCGCGCGTGATTGGGGTCAACCATCGGGACCTTCACACATTCAAGCTGGACATGACACTGGCCACCACCCTGCGACCTCTGGTTCCCTCGGACCGCCTGTTGGTCGCGGAGTCGGGTATCCGCACGCCGGAAGACCTGAGGAGGATGCAGGGGGCGGGCATTGACGCCGTTCTGGTAGGTGAAAGCCTGATGCGCGAGCCTGACCCCGGCTCGGCGTTGGGCAGGCTCTTGGGGCGCACATGACTTTTTTGGTCAAGCTCTGCGGCATCACACGTCCCGAGGACGCCAGGCAGGCAGCGGCGGCCGGTGCTGATCTGATCGGCCTCAATTTCTGGCGTGGGTCGAAGCGGTTCGTGCAGGACAAGCAGGCGCGCGAGATCATCGCAGCTATTCCTCCGGGGGTGCTGAAGGTGGGCGTCTTCGTCAACGCCCATCCTCTGGTGGTCAGCGAGACGCTGGCCGACTTGAAACTAGACCTGGTGCAGTTGCACGGCGACGAGATTGCGGCGACCTGGACTTGGCTGCGGCCGGAGCAGACCATCCGCGTCGTTCGCGTTCGTGACCAGGCGTCGCTCAAAGAGGCGCTGGGCTGGCAGGCGAGACTCTTCCTCTACGACGCCTATGCCGAGGGATACGGCGGCAGCGGCAAACGAGCGCCGTGGGAGATCGTGGCAGCGGGCGCGCGGCGGCCGTTCTTGATCGCCGGCGGCCTGAATCCCAGCAACGTAGCCGAGGCGATCCGGGCGACCCGGCCGGACGGCGTCGACGTGTCGTCCGGGGTCGAGTCGGCGCCCGGTATCAAGGACATGCGCAAGGTGCGCGCCTTCATCAAGCACGCCCGCGCGGCAGCGGGAAAGCTGAAATAGAAACTATCCCGTCAGCCGATTCGCCGGGCCGAGTCCCTCGCGCAGCACCGTCACCCAGTCATCCACCAGGCTCACCACGGTGGAGGGCGGGCCGTTCAGGGTTCCGCCGTCCAGAATGAGATCGAGATCAGTGCCGTATTCCTGCCGGATCTCGGCGGCGGTGGTCAAGACCTGGCCGTCGCGCGACTTGGCGGTGGCTGTCAGGATGGGCCGGCCCAGCCGCCAGGTCAGCTTCTCGCACAGGGCGCTTTGCGGGATGCGGACCCCAATGGTGCGCCGTTCGCCTTGCACGAAGGGCGAGAGGACGTTCGGGTGGGCCAGCAGTTCGGCGCAGTAGGGACCGGGGAAGATGCGATTGATCAGCCGATAGCCGGCCTCGCTCACCCGGGTGAAACGGGGAAGCTCGCCCACGTCGGGCAGCAAGAAGGTCAGCGGACGGGTTGTCAGATCAAGGCCGCGCATGCGTTGGATCCGTTCGATCCCCTGCTTCTGGCCAAGAGCACAGCCGATGCCGTACAGGGTGTCGGTGGGAAACGCGATCACGCCCCCTCCCGACAGCACAGCGATCGCCTGCTGCAGAATCGCCTCGGCCGGCTCTGAGGGCGACACTTCCACAATGGGTGCTCTGGGCGAAGGCATCGGGTGAGTATATGGCAGGTGGGCCGCATGCACGCAAAGGCCTGCTTGCGGAGTAGACTCAGCCCCCCAAATGCTCTCGCCCATTTTCGCCGTCTTGCTCGCCCTTGCGACAGGCCAGCCCGGGCCGGCGTCCGAGCCGGAGCTGGCCCACCGTATTTCGATTCGCATATCGGGGCCCGTGGCCCTGGTCGAGGTGGAACGTGAGGTGCTTATCGGCGAGAAGCGGGTCCCGGCACGCGACACGGTAGTCGATCTCGATTTGCCCGAGGGTGCGGCCCTGGTGGACTGGGAAGCGCGGTTCGCGGGTCGAGCCATCAGGCTTGTCGCCACGACCGAGGCCACTGCCCGCGCCGACTACGCGCGTGCCCTGTCGTCGCATCAACTCGCGCCGACGCCGGCGCCCCCCGACGACGCGGCCCGGGTTCGGGTGCATCTGGCGCCGCTGGCTGCGGCTGGGCGCGTGCTTCTACACTATCGCTACATCGCCCCCGCGGTCTGTGCCGACGGTCGTTTCGTCCTGCGCCTGCCCGCCAGCCTAGAAGAGAACCCGACCGCAGCCCAGGTGACCGTAAGGTTCGACGATCTGCCGGCCGACGCCAGACTGTCCGAGGCGAGCGTCGCCGGCGCGCCGGTTCACATCCAGTCCAACCGGCGCTCTCCCATGGTGCGTGCCACGGCGCCTGCGCAGGCCGCCTGGGAAGTTAACTTCAGCTTGCGCGAGCCTGCTGGGGGTGCCGGCCAGTTGGGTGCAGCGCGAGCCGTCTGGCGCGCGCCTGGCACCGCGCACGCAGCGGAAGCCTGGGCGGTCGGCCTGTGCCGGCCGCAGCATCCGCCGAGCGAGCAGCCCGCGGGTGAGGTGATGTTGCTCATCGATCGTTCCCGCAGCGTCGGTACCGGCGGCATGTCCAGCCAGCGTACCCTGGTGCGCGCGTTGCTTGAGGCTCTCCCGCCCGCGCAGCGATTCAACGCCATTCTGTTTGCGCGGACAGCGACGCAGGTGTTTCCCCTCCCGCGTGCGGCCACGCGCGAGGCCCTGGCCGCGCTCGATGCAGCAGTCGACCCAAATCAACTGGAGAACGGAACCGACCTGGCAGCGGCACTCGGCCGCGCAGCCGACTGGGCCAGGGGCGGCGGGTCGCGCTCGGCTGGTGAGTCGCGTCTGTTGGTCATCGTCAGCGACGGGGCGTTGCCCGAGGATCAGACCGCCGCGAGGCTGGCGGGCGCGCTTGCTTCCGTGGGTCCTGGCGCCGGGCTGCGGGTGCTGGTTTTGCTCGTGCGTCCCGCCGCCGATGAGCCTGTCCCAACCGACGCGGTCGAGCGCTTGGACAAGCTGGTGGCACGGTTCGGCGGGGCTGTGCGCGTGTTGGCGGCCGAGGACTTGCTTGGCGTCGTGCGATCCGCGGTGGCAGGGCTGGCGCAGGGTGGGGATCTGTTCAACGTCCGTACCCAGGGGCGCAAAGCGCGGGAGCTAGCCGCTGGCGTGGCTCCGGGGATGGGCTTCGTGAGGACGTTGACCCTGCCGGCTGGCCAGGGTTCCCGTGTCCAGTTGGCGGCTGAGCGTGCGGGCGCGACGGTTCGGGCCAGCGCGTCCGCCGCGCGCGTTGCGGCCGAGTGGTTGCAACCCCTGGTCGACACCCAGCCGCCGAAAATCTGGGCAGGCTCGCTACCCGAAGTCGCGGTCTATGTCGAGGCGGTCGTGCCACGACCGCAGCCGGCCGCGGACGGCGTGGTGCGTGGACAGATGGACCCGCTGGTCCTGCGCAATGCCCTGGCGCTGGCCTACCTGCCGCGCGCGCGGGCCTGCTACGTTTCGCGGCGGGTGGCCAACGGCGTCGACTTGGCCCTGCGCGGTCGGCTTCGGCTGGAGCTTCACCTTGAACGGGGCGAGCTCGAAGACGCGATCATCCGCCACTCCAGCCTGGACCGACCCGAGATCGAGAGTTGCGTGCGTGAGGCCGCCTTTCCCGTGGAGTACCCGCGTCCCATGTTTCGTGACGCACCGACGGTGGCTGCGGTGAATCTGGTGTTTCGGCCCCGCGCGCCCGAGGTGATTCGGCCCGACGCCTCACCGTTTGACCGGGAGATTGATCTTATCCTGGGACCGGTCACTTTCGACCCGCAGAAGCTTCTGGAGAGCGAGGCGCGGAAGAGCAGTGCGACAGAGAACGGCCCAGGTGATTGAGTCAGCTTGACCTGGCCCTCCCCTCCGACTATAAAGCCACGTTCTTTCAAGAGGTTTGTAAACCATGTCGCTGAAAATGGGCCTGATTGGCCGCAAGTTGGGCATGACTCGCGTGTTCCACGATGACGGAACATCTCTGGGCTGCACGGCGCTCGAAATCGGGCCCTGCGTGGTGACCGCTCAACGGACGCCGGAAAAACACGGGTACGCGGCTCTGCAGCTTGGATTCGAGGAGCGCTCGCTGCGTCACGTGCGCCGCTCGGAGTCCAAGCTTTTCGAGAAGCTGAAGATCGAGCGGACTCCTGCGGTGTTGCGCGAGGTTCGCCTGGAGCCGACCGATGTGGCCAAGTTCGATGTGGGCAAGGTGCTGAAGGCCGAAGAAGTCTTCAAGTCGGGCGATGTCGTCGACGTGGTGGGCGTTACCAAGGGCAAGGGCTATCAGGGCGTCATGAAGATGCACAAGATGGCGGGCTCGGTGAACGGTCACGGATCGCACGAGTTCTTCCGTCACGGCGGCTCCATTGGGTGTCGCCTCACCCCCGGCCGCGTGCACAAGGGCAAGCGGATGTCCCAGCACATGGGGCATGTCCGGTGCACGTCATCTGATCTGGTGGTGGTCAAGGTCTTCCCAGAGACGAACGTCGTGCTGGTCAAGGGCGCGG
>PMCR01000507.1 GCA_003155465.1 Myxococcales bacterium
AACAGGTGGAACTGGCGCTCGCGCACGGCACTCCACAAGTTGAGCAAGCCAAGCGAGATGCACACCAGCGTGGCCGCGGTCAGCATCCAGTCGAAGCGGAAGCGCAGTTTGCGCCAGGAAACAACCCGTGCCACTAGCGATTCTCCTTGCCGACCGGGTCCGGCGGCAGAGCAAAGTCATTTCTTGCGGGCACAGCGGGCGAGCCTGGGACGGGCCGAGGATCGGGCCGGGATTCGCCAACGGTGGACGGTAGGCGGAAGTCTCCCCTGTCCGATCCGTGACCCCCGTGGCGTGCCAGACGGGGCGGTGACCGATCTTCGACTGGCACAACGCTGTCGAAGTAGTTGTCGATGATCTCCATGGCCACCGGCGCCGCCACCGCGCCACCGTGGCCGCCGTGTTCGACCAGGATCGCGAAGGCGATGCGGGGCTTGGCGGCCGGGGCGTAGCCCACGAACCAGGCATGGTCGACGCGCTCGTAGGGCAGGGGAGGATCATCCTTGCCGGCCCGCCCGCCCCGATAGACCTGCGCGGTGCCGGTCTTGCCCGCCACCTCGATGCGGTGCGATCGCGCCTTGTACGCCGTTCCCTTGGGATCGGAGACGACACCGTATAGCCCGCTGCGGATGATGGCCAGCGTTTCGGCGGACACCGCCACGTCCCGGCGCACGCGCGGCGGAAACTCCTCGACCACCTTGCCGTCCGGTGATTCCACTCGCTCCACGATCTGGGGCAACCACAACTTGCCACCGTTGGCGATGGCCGCGTAGGCGAGCGCCATTTGCAGCACGGTGGCGCGTGTGGCGCCCTCGCCAATGGCGGTGTTGAGCGCGTGTCCAACCACGAAGCCTTCGCTCTTGCCGCTGGTGGTCGCCTGGGCGCGGTGCCATTCCTCCGTGGGCACGAAGCCCGCCTGTTCGTTGTTGAGTCCCAAGCCCGACGGTGCGCCAAGCCCGAGCTCGTTGGCGAACTTGGCCAGCCGATTCATCATTCCTGGCCGCGCGCCCAAGTCGTAGAAGAAGACGTTGCAGCTTTGCACGATGGCGTCGTGCAGATTGACCGACTTGTGCACCTTGGTACAGCGGAAGCGGCGCCGGCCTACCTGGATGAAGCCCGCGCAGCGCACTCTGTCCTCAAGGTTGATCAGCTTTTCTTCCAGGGCAGCTGCGGCCGTGATGACCTTGAAGGTCGAGCCGGGATTGTAGGTGTCAGACAATGCTTTGTCTCGGAAAGGGCGCAAGTGATCGCTCATGATGCGCGATGCCGCTTCCGGGGAGAGGCCGCGCGACATGAGATTGGGGTCGAAGGTGGGTTTGGACGCCAGCGCCAGGATGCGGCCGGTTTCCACGTCGAGGAACGCGGCCGCCGCTGCCCGCGAGCCGCGCAACGCTCGCTCGACAATACGCTGCAAGTCCATGTCCAGGGTCAGCACCAAATTGTTGCCCGGCACGGGTGTCTGACTCACCGGTCCCTCCACCAGATCGGCGATGCGCACGTCGGTGCGGCGCAGACCGCGCCGGTTGACCACCATCCGTTCGAATCCTTTCTGGCCGCGCAAATACGGCTCCCACTGGCGTTCGATGCCCGTGCGGCCCACGGAGTCACCCGAGCGGTAGTCCTCGTCCTTGCGCGTGCGCAACTCCTCGGCCGAAACTTCGTTCAGGTAGCCGATTGCGTGGCTGGCCAGCGTGCCGAACGGGTAGTGGCGTCGCTGCACCGCCACCACCTTGATGCCGGGCTTGTCGAGTGCGGTCTCCAGTTGGGCCATCACCTCGCGCTTGACATCCTCGGCCGCCACCATGGTGCGGTCCTTGCCCTTTTGGGCCTCTTCTGCAATGGCCTCCCAGGTTGGCACGCCTTCCACGTCAGGACCGAGAATTTCGCGCAGGCGCAGGTAGGATTCGTGGGTGAGCTGGGAGGGCAGCACCTGAACATCGTAGGAGAGGACCATGGTGGCCAGCACGCGGCCCTTGTGGTCGCGGATCTGACCGCGAACCGCGGGGAGCCCCACGGTTCGCACGATGCTGTCAGCCGTCGTGCGGTAGTAGCTGTCGCCTTCGACGATCTGAAGGTAGAACAGCCGCGCGGCCAGACCCAGAAACATCAGGGCGACGAAGGCGGACAGGTAGCGGGCCCGGTGCCGGATCTCAGGAAGTTCTGCGTCTTGGCCGGCGATATCCATGCGTGGGAACTAGCGAGGCGGCAGTCCTGGGCCCAGCGCGCGCGCACGTCGGCGCGACAGCCCGACCCGCAGCAGCGCCGGGTCCAGGCGGCCGTCGAGACGTCCCAGCAGCCACAGCACGGGCGGTCCAAACGCAGCCGTGAGCAGGGCTTCAAGCGGCGCCAGGCGCAGGCCGCCGTAGCCGGTTTCCGGGCTGACCTGGGCCCTGACCACGACGATGAGCACGGCGGAAAGCAGGCTGGCCACGAAGGCCGCTGAGGCCTTGAGCACCACGCCCCGCACCGCGAGGCGGGAAGCCAGCACGCGGGCGAAGAGCGCCATCACCAGAAACACGAAGGCGTGGACCCCGCGTGGCGCCCCTGAAACCAGGTCGAAGAGATAGCCGAGCGACAACCCCACCAGTGCAGCCGCGCCCGGCGCCCACTTGAGCGGCGAGAGGCCAATGTAGAGCACGGTGAGCAGGCCGAGGGTCGGCGTCACCAGATGCACCGGGGCGAACTCCATCACCGTGGACTGCAGGAGCAGGAGGAGTAGGCCGACGATCAAGGTGGCGATGGAACGCACTAGCGATACACCCCCAATCCATGGCTGGGGACAAGCGGTTTGTGCGCGCTGGCGTCGGGGTCCGTGGGTGGTGCTGGCGCCACCACAACCAGAACCTCGGAGAGACGTGCGAAATCCACGTCGGGAGAAACCTCCAGTTCTTGCGACAGCCCGGCTGCGTTGCGGGCGACTTTGCTGACCTTGCCCACCGGGAGATCGCGCGGGAAACCGGCCAGGCCGCTGGTGACGACCATGTCGCCCTCCTTGGCCTGCTCGCCTTGCATCAGATATTCGATGGCGCAGCGGTAGCCGTTCTCGCCCGGCTTGCCGCGCAGAATGCCACGACCGCCGGTGCGCGGCAGCACCACGTCGATGGCCGAGCGGGGATCCACCGAGAGCAGGATGTCCGAGGTGTCGCCCGCGGTGCGGTTGATCCGACCCACCACCCCGTCGGGCGTGATGACGGGCATGCCGCGGGTGACCAGGCCTTCACCGCGGTCGAGCTGGATACGCGCCACGCGGAAGTAGGGCGAGACGTCGATGGCGATCACCCGAGCCACGATAGTCTCCGCGGTCACGGCGTTGCGTAGGCCGAGCAGTCTCTGGAAGCGCACGCTTTCGGCGGCGCCGCGCTTGGCCTCCAGCAGCTCGGCGCGGAGGCGGCCGTTGTCGTTGCGCAAGGCCTCGTTCTCGGCGCGCACGTGCACGAGGTCAACATACTGGCCGGCGGCGTGACCGATGCTGCGGGCCAGCCGAGCCATGCGCGACTGCAGGGGCGTGACCAGGGCCAGGATGCCGCGGTCGAGTGGCGACAGGTACTCGGGCGACTTGGCGCTCTGGCGCAGCAGGAACAAGGCGGTGAGAAAGGCCGCCATGATGATCACCGCCTCGCGGATTTTCTGTCGGTGCCCCGACGGGAGCATTCCTGCGTGCACAGCGCCTGCAAATCTAGGGCGGGCAGCCCCGACGATCCACTCGAAACGCCACGCGAACCGGAAAACTACTGCAGGGCGACTTCTTTGAGCAAGGCCAGCTCGTCGAGCGCACGCCCGGNNACCATGACCGGCAACCCGGTTTCTTCGCGCAGCAACACGTCCAGGTTGCGCAAAAGCGAGCCGCCGCCGGTGAGCACGATGCCGCGATCTACGATGTCAGCGGCCAGCTCGGGCGGGGTGCGTTCCAGCACCGAGCGTACCGCCTCCACGATGGCACCTATTGGTTCGGCCAGCGCCTCGCGGATCTCGTCGCTGGTGACCACGATGGTCTTGGGCACGCCG
>PMCR01000484.1:0-8450 GCA_003155465.1 Myxococcales bacterium
CTGCGGTCCTCGGATCAGGGCCACACGTTCCAGCGTTCCAACGTGCCCATCAAGTTCGGTGGCAACGAAGCGGGCCGTGGCAATGGCGAGCGCATGGCCGTTGACCCCAACGATGGCCGCATCCTTTTTCTGGGCACGCGCCACCGCGGCCTGTGGAAGAGCACAGATGGCGCTGTGACCTGGAGCAAGGTGGACAGCTTCCCTGCCGATGTCCTGAAATTGTCGCCTGAAGAAGCCAAGCTGCCCGCCTGGAGCGGCGGCGGCCGCAGCAGCATCGTCTTTGTGGTCTTCAATCCCACTAGCGGTTCCAAGGGCAAGGCCAGCCAGATGCTCTTCGCGGGCGTCTCGGTGATGGGAAAGCCCGGCCTATACCGCAGTGACGACGGGGGCGGAACCTGGAAGACCGTTGCAGGACAGCCCACCCAGTACCGGCCCAACCACGCGGTGCTCGCCTCCGACGGAAACCTCTTCATCACCTATGGCACGGATCCCGGCCCCATGCAGATGATGGATGGCGGCGTCTGGAAGCTCGATACCAAAAGCGGTGCCTGGACTGATATCACACCGGACAAGCCGGGCAAGGAACGGAAGTTCGGCTACGCCGCCGTTTCCGTAGATGCGAAGGATCCCAAGGTCGTGATCGCCAGTTCCTTCTACCGCCCCAAAGGCGAGGAGGTCTTCCGCAGCACCGACGGCGGCGCCACCTGGAAGCCGGTTTTCGGCAGCGGCGGCGTTATGGACTACAGCCTGGCGCCGTATGTGCGCGACACGGACATCCACTGGCTTTTCGACGTGGAGATCGATCCCGCGAATTCCGATCACGCCATGTTCACCACGGGCTACGGCGGCTGGGAGACTTACGACCTGACCAATCTCGACAAGAATCTCCCCACCCATTGGACCGTCATGAGCCCCGGCATCGAGGAGACTGTGGCCCTGGCCCTGTACAGTCCCAGTAAAGGTGCCCACGTGCTCACCGCCGTCGGCGACTACTCCGGCTTCGTCCACTGGGATCTCGACAAGCCTGCGCCGGACGGCAATCCCAAGCCGCCCTTTTTGGGCAACACCCACGATGTCAGTGGCGGCGAACTGAATCCCAGCGTGATCGTGCGTATCGGCCGCCCGCGGCCAGGCAGCCAGAACCTGGGCTACTCCCTGGATGGTGGAAAAACCTGGCGTGAACCCGCTTCAGTGCCTGATCCCAAGGCCAAGGAAGGACACATCGCCGTCTCCTCTGATGGTGGAACCTGGGTGTGGACGCCTCGCAATCATGTCCCCCATGTCACCACGGACAAGGGCGCGAGCTGGACAGCCTGCGTGGGCGTGCCCAATGACACCCGCGTGATCGCCGACCGGATGAACCCCAAGCGCTTCTTTGGAATCGCCCTTTTCGACGGCAAGCTGTTCGAGAGCGTGGATGGCGCAGCTCACTTCACGGAGAAGCCCCTGGTGCTGTCCGACGGACTGCCCAAGCGAGGTGGCAGTGGTGCCGACAACCGCAGTGATCGCGGCGATGATCGCGGTGGCCAGGACCGGATCTATGCCACCCCGGGCCGCGAGGGAGATCTCTGGTTGGCTGCCTTCAACGGCCTGTACCACTCGGGAGCCAAGGGCTTCGATCGCATTCCCGCCGTGGAAGAGATCCACGCCTTCGGCTTTGGCAAGGCAGCTCCCAAGGCCAAGCTTGCCGCCCTCTACCTGGTGGGCACCGTGCAAGGGCAGCGCGGCTTCTTCCGCTCCACCGACAGCGGCGCCACCTGGGTGCGCATCAACGACGATCAGCACCAATGGGGTCTGGTCCTGCACATCACGGGAGATCCCAAGAAATTCGGCCGCGTCTACGTGGGTACCCACGGACGGGGCACGTTCTACGGGGATCCGGTCAGCAAGTAGTCGTCTTTCGGGGACTGGAATTCTACAGGGAGTCGGCTCGCCGGAACAGGTGCCTGGGCTAATCGCCCCAGTGCAGCCATTCGCCGAAAGGCAATCTGCACTGTCTGATTGTAGATGCCACAGCACACTCGGAGTGAGGTAGCATCAGGCCATGGAACCCAGACGGTTCGTACGTGCCGCGGCCAAAAGCACCCTTGGCATCGGCGTAATCGTCCTGGCGATCGCCACGGGCGCGGGTGCCAGGCTGATGGGCCTGCACCTTTAGCCCTCGGTCCTCGCCGGTTTCGGCTTGCTTGGCCTCTTTCTGGTCGCGGTGCTCGCGCTCGGGCTCCTGCAGCGTGCTGCGGTCGCCGAGATTGACCGGGAGTTTGAAGCGAGAGCCGCCGCGCGGCTGGCTGAGGCTGCCGCCGCGAGAAAGCGTCTCGCGACGGTGCGCATCGCCGACCCGGCGGTGGCCCAGGCTCGCGACCTTCTGGTCCTTGAAGCGGGGCGCCTGGTCGAAAACTGCGGCCGGGCGCACACCTGCTGGGCCGATCTGTCGGACGGCACCGGCAGCGCGCTTTCGATCGCGGACCTCGGAAACAGGTTCGACGTCGTGCTCGCGGGTGGAAAGGGCTTCGGCGGCAAGGTGTATTTCAATCCCACCTACGGCGGGGACTTCGTGGGCGCAGGCCTGATCGGTCACACCACTGCGTCGGACGGAAAGAAAATGGTCTTCTTCGATTGGGGCCCCGTGCAGTGGGACGGGAGCCTGAAGTACCGCGCGGTTCGGCTGGTGCTTCCGGTGAAGGTGCGGGCGGCGACCCTGACCGGTGGCGAGAAGGCGGCGATCCCGGTGCAGACCGAGAAGAACGTGCACGAAGAGAACAGGATCGATTGGTACGGGTCGAGGGGCGAAAATAGGACCTACGCCCTCACCGGGCTTTTCCATCAGACGGATGTCCTTGGGTCTACAAGCTCGGCGGGGGCGAGTCCCAACTCAGGGACGACCTCGAGGAGCTTGCGGTCCACGCCCAAGCACTTGGTCTGCGCACCAACCTGATCACAGCAGATCCAGATCTCCGGCAACCTTGTGGAAGCGGGAGGGGACGGAGACTACGGAACTGCGGTGATCCGGCAAAAGGGCTATGCCACGAGCTCGGACGATTGCGTGGCACTCCAGAGGATCCGCGTCGAGGTCCTGACCTCCATCGCCGGCCAGGGGGTATCTCCTAGGCTGTGACGGGAAATTGAAACGGGCCGACGCCTGTCAGGTTGCCGTCCGAGTCGACACCTGCGCATTTCATGAGCTTCAGGCTCAATGAACTTCTCTTGCGGCCGTCGGGATTGCTCTTTTCGACCTCGACCCAAGTTGCGACAGTGACTTTGTTGCACCAACACCCACTGTTCACATAGGCACCGCGGCCCAGAAACGGCACCTCGTATTGCTTTGCCATGGGGCCGTGACTGTGACCCATGACGATGGCTCCCACCCCGCCCCGCAAGAGCATGGCCTCGGCGACGACCTCTAGGTGTTCCATCTCCGCGGGAATGGACATCACAGCGGCAATGGCGCCATTGCGCTTTTCAAATTCATCGGCCAGCGCAGCGTACGTCGTTCGGATTTCGCGAACCGACACTCTTCCTCCCCCCCACAGATCGTCGGGCATCAGGATTTCAGTATCGAGCGACACCCCGGCATTGGCGCACACGGCGTCGAGGACTCCCTGGGCGATTCGATCTTTGCCGAGTATGTGCCCAAACTCGCGAATGATGGCGCTGGTGCTTGGCGTATGGCTGCCCGTGTTGCGGTCGGCGGTGGCCACAAGCCGGCTGATGAAATAGCCGAGCGGCAGACCGTCTGCCCGCAAGGGATCAGGGGAATTGAACAGGGCTGGTCCGTTGCCGTGTTCGGCGCGCAATCGACCATTGGAGAAGAATGGCTTGTTCAGGGCAGAGCCGCCAAAGCTGACGTCAGGAAGCACCGCCGCCAGGGCAGCCCCGGTCACCGTCATGTCGTGGTTTCCAGGCACAAATAGCACACTAATAGCCTGCGACAGGGCGCGCAGAGCGGCCACCACGGGTGCCGCATTCCGGCTGTTCATCAAGTCCAGCATGGTGGGCGGCTTGATGTCATGGGGAACAATCCAATTGTCGAAGATGTCGCCCAGCAGGACCAGTTCATCGACAGCCGGCCTAGCGGCCCCTGGCGCAGTCACCGATCCGCTGGGATGCAGCCACTGCAGGAAGGACGCAAGGCGTGCGCGGTCGGACGGGGTGCCCCATTCCCACCCATGGAGTCCCGAATTGCTCGGGTCCGGCCCCAAGCCGGGACCGACGTGGGTGTCGCTGATGAAAATGGTCACGCTCATTGTCTCTCCCCCTTCTGTGCAGTAGATCGCGGCGTTCCCAAGCCCGCGATGGCTGCAGTCTCAGGGCGAGACCACCCTTTGTCAACGCCGCAGTCGATCCGAGACGCTCGGGTGCCTAGCAGCCTCACGCGTTGGCGGGACCGTCCGACGCATCCATCGAGAAGATAGCTTCGGGTCGGCCTGCGCTGAGTACGCGGGGGCGTCGGCCAGAGCGGCGGATTGCGAAGACCAACCGCATCAGCACCATCGCGGCGAGCAAGACGTAGGCGTTCACGCCTGCGACCAGTTTGCAGGGCAACAGTCATGTGCCGATTCTATGCCTCCGGACTACGGTTCGCTCCTGGCGCAACGCAGACCGATCTCCATGTAGCGGTTGCCGGGAGCGCGGCCGGTACGGTAGGCTGCTTTGAGGGCCGAAGAGATTTGGTTAAAGCTGCCGCCCCGATACACCCGGTTGAGGTCGCTAGTCCCATTGACGCAATTCTGGCAGTCATTAGAGTAAGTCCCATTCCAGTCAAAGACCCATTCACACATGCTGCCAGCAAGGTCCGACTGCCCCCACTTGCCGTTGCCCAGAGGCTTCGAGCCCACTGCCAATCTGTCCGCCAATGTGCAGCCAGAAATGCCATCACCCAGGCAACTGAACACGGTCAGGCTGGTGTCTGGCTCCGTGGGCCCCCAGGGGTACACTCGCTGCTCACTACCGCCAGCGGCCGCGTAGTTCCATTCCGCCTCTGTGGGCAGTCGGCCACCGTCCCAGGCGCAGAATGCGAACGCCTCGTACCAGGTCACGCAGTTGATGGGCAGGTTCTCGTTCGACCCGACTTTGATGGTCCACGTCCCATATAGGGAGTAGTACGCCAATCCCGACTTCAACATGAACGTGTCAACTTCCAAATCGGAATTCCAGGTCGAGTCCCACCCGGTTCCCGGCGCGATGCCGGCGCCAGCGCCGGCGGCCGGCGGGTTGGCCTGCGTCCCCATGCCCGACTCCACGAAAGCCCGGAATCGCCCCACCGTCACCTCGTACTTGTCCAGAAAGAAAGTGCTCACCGTGGCGGGATAGCCCTTGTCGGTGTACGAGACGCCGTCGTAGCTCCGGTAGAAATCTCCACCCTCCACCCGGAGACTGGTGCAGCAACTCTCATTCTTGGATGGGCTACAGTTGGCGGCCAGTCCCACACACCTCGCCCCCGACGCCACATAGCCCGTGCCGTTTCCCCCTGTTCCGCCACTGCCCCCAGTCCCGCCCATCGGCGCATCAACACCGGCATCCCCGTTGCCTTCGGGGTAACTTGTTCCGACGGTTGCGGTTGTGCCGCCAGTCGTGCTTGTTCTGCCGCTGGCGCTCGTACCACCACTACCCGTCACACCGCCTATTCCGAATGTTCCATCCGTGCTTGGGGTCCCTGCGGTTTCACCGGCAGCACCTACGCCCGAATCTCCGGGGTCACCCGCGTCGCCTCGACCTCCGCCTAATCCACCTCTACTGGTACCGCCGGCGCCACCACCCCCAGCCGTGGTGCCACCGGCAGCGCCATCCGTGCCCGCCCCCGTTTTCGGATGCGGACCCGCGCAACTTGCCGCAGTCAGAGCGACCAGCAGCAGCCCAGGCTTCAATACCTCGTGCATCGGTCTTGCCTCACCAGCGCCCGGAAGGCCGCGGGACATGTGCGGCTGCACTCTTCCAGCGGCCACCCTCGCCGCACCAAACAACTTTGGTGCTACCAGCTGATCCCGTCGATGTACACGTTTCCGGTATAGGCGGCGGATGTGGAGGTGTTACCCAACTGAAGTCCAACGGACTGCAACCCCAGGAAGTTGATCGTGGGGATTGTGAACTTGACCTCTGTCCAAGTGTTGATCGCGGTCAGCGTTACGGCCGTTCCAGTAAGGAAGGCCCAGCCATTCGCTGAGGTGTAGGGTTGGACGCTCAGCCCCGTGACTTTGTCGGCCATCACATGGTAGGTGACGGTCTGACCGCAATACGCTCTGGCCTTATAGAGTTCCACTAGCCTCGTCGTCGAAGTTGTCGCGGAGGGCGCAACGGGAATCGCCGTCATGGCGACCTTGAGTGAACCGGAACCTGAACTGCCGTAATGTTGGTCTCCAGATTGAGTGACAACGGTATCAGTAACTGCTGTATCGCCCTTGAATGCCCAGCTATCCGGCGAGCCAGCGGTCTCAAAATCGAATGATCCGGTGCTTGTACCCGAGCAACCCTCGGTTCCCCCGCAGACAGTGATGGAGTCAACGAAGATATCACCACCTGCAAACGAACCGCCACCACTGACACCAAACTGGATGCCGAACTGGCTGATGCCGCCGGGGAACACCACCGTAGCCGCAGGCACAGTGGCTGTCACGGCTGCCCAGGAACCCGCGGTGAGAGTCCCTACTGTGGCATCGTTCCAACTAGTCCAATTGTTGGACTGCGTGAACAAGTGGATCCAAAGACCTGTAGTTCCCGCGGGAATCCACACGTGAACCGTAACCGTCGCGCCCGGCCACATATTGGAGGTCGCAGGGGGAGGGGTGATGGAGATCCCCCTTACCGTAGTGGTTGCGGCAGCGCCGCCGTCATTGCTGGCCGCGCTTATCAGGGCGGGAAGCGTGACCTTGAGCGACTGCGTGCCGGTGACTTTCTGGGTCGTGGATACCGACAATGTCACGTCGGTATCTGCCGCCCAACTGTCCGCGGTGGTGCCTTCCCAATCCCAAATGATCGGACAGCCTGTGCTCGTGCCCGTGGTCCCGCCAGAGGAGGAGGCTCCCCCATTGGCCGAAGATCCGCCTGTCCCGATGCCACCGCCTGACACCGAGCCGCCCGTATCCGTCGAATCGCCGCTGGCTGCGCCACCGCTAGACGAGGCCCCGCCGCTACTCGTGGTGTCGCCGCTGCTCGTGGTCCCGCCGCTACTCGTGGTGTCGCCGCTGCTCGTGGTCCCGCCGCTGCTCGTGGTCCCGCCGTTAGTCGTGGTCTCGCCGCTACTCGTGGTCCCGCCGCTGTTCGTGGTGCCGCCGCTGCCCGTAGTCCCGCCCGTCTTGCTGCTGGTGGAAGAGCTAGTCGAGCCGCCCGTGGTCTTGACGCCGCCAGTCCCCGAGCCGTTATTGTTGCTGGGAGCGCAGGCGGCTGCCCAAAGAACAGCCAGGAGCGCGAGCCCGGCAACGCATGTGCTCGTATGGTAGGAAGCTTTCATCTTAGTGTCTCCTCTGGATCTGTTTGGCGACGGACAACATCAAGCGCTGTCGACCGTTGCTATTACGCGAGCCGACCAAAACCGACAGCCGGCGCGGTCCCGCTGGGTGGGGAGTTTGCCTGATTTGACCGGGTGCAGGCAAGAGAATACTTTGCTGGAGGAGGGCTGCGAGTTGCCTCGGAGCTTCCCTTGTGACCATGCTCAATGCACCGCTGATGAAACTTCTAGGACATTCCCTCTGGTTGCTCTTGGGCAGCTCGCTTGTCTCGTCCGTCGCGTTGGGCGGGAATCCGCTAGTCTCGAACATCTTCACCGCCGATCCCTCGGGCCGGGTCTTTGATGGACGGCTTTACGTCTATGCCTCGCACGATCTGCCGGATGCCACCTACTGGGACATGGTGGATTGGCGTCTGCTCTCGACCGCCGACCTGGTCACATGGAAGGACCACGGCTCGATCTTTCGCGTGAAGGACTTCGCATGGGCGAGCCGCTGGGCCTGGGCGCCGGATTGTGTCAAGGCGAACGGCAAGTACTACCTTTTCCTGCCGGTAGACCGCACGAAGATCGGCGTGGCGGTGGGCGACAGGCCGGAAGGGCCGTTCAAGGATGCCATCGGGAAGCCGCTGATCGACGGCTCCCTGACGACGAAGGCGGGGCCGGAGCCGATTGATCCCGCCGTGCTTCAGGACGATGACGGCCAAACCTATCTGTACTTTGGTTGCCGTCAGCCGAAGGTTGTGAAGCTCCGTCCCTCCCTTACCGAGCTGGCCGGCGAACTTCACACCGTTCCTTTTCTTGCCGCGCAAGGGCAGCCAGTCCCGCTGGCGGCGCCGGGCAAGGACCCCGTCTTGCCCGAAGGCTACGGCGAAGCGCCCTTCGTCTTCAAACGAGCGGGAAAGTACTACTTCGTGTATTCCGATGGCTGGGCGCCAACCGCCACGCAGGTATATGCCATCGGCGATCGCCCGATGGGACCGTTCACTTATGCCGGCAAGGTGATGGAGCA
>PMCR01000484.1:8505-8742 GCA_003155465.1 Myxococcales bacterium
CGCCGGCAAGGGTTCCAAGTAGGCGTGGGTTTTCCGGCAACAGTGCTGGGTTCGTAGTATTGGAGGCGAATGAATCTCACTGCCGATCGCGCATCGACGGCCGCTTTCTTCTCCAGCGCGTGTCTCACACTACTCGCAGGATCCTGCCTCACCCCTCCTGCCGCCCGAGAGATCGGCAAGCCTTCGGATGCACCACCAGCGACGGTGGCACTCGCGCCCAGTTTCGGCGATTTCACG
>PMCR01000005.1:0-2544 GCA_003155465.1 Myxococcales bacterium
GCGACGTGCGTGCGCGCGAGCGGGCAGCGCAAAATGCAGCCGATGTTGACCGGTACCTCGACCTGCGCGCGGGTGCCCGCGGCGATGCGCTTGATGCCATTCAGATCGCGACACAGCACATGGGTGTCGAGCGCGATGATGTGCGCGCCAAGCGCCTCCCAGTAGCGCGCCTGTTCGACGGTGGCGACCCCCACAAAGACCCCCACCCGCACCCGCAGCGACGTCTCGCGCGCCAGCGACACCAGCCACGGATGCGCCACCGTCACTGCGGTCACGCCCATGTCCACTGCCCGCGCCATCGCCCGCCGCAGCCGGCGCTCCAGACGGACGTTCTCCTCGGATCCGCCCAGGCACACCGGGTTGAGCAGCAGGTTGAATCCCATCCCGGCGGTCCGGCAACAAGCCACATGCCGCTGCAGAACGCGCCACGAAGTGGGCGGGATCATGGCGCGCGGTCGCCCGTGTCCAACCGGAGCGTCGTCGCAAGATCCGAACAACTCGTCTACCTCCATCCCGGCCAGCCGACCCGGAAGCTCGTCGTCGAAATTGCTCGCTACCGAAAACATCCGGTTCTCCTGCGCGTGAAGTGGCGGTCAGCCTGACACGGCAAACATGCCGAGTCACGGCCTTTGCGCAAGCTACAAATTCAGGGCACCCGAGCCGGGCTGATGTCGGAGACGGCGTCGTTGTGGATGTTCACCGCGTCGGTGGCGTGCGTGAACCCTGAGCCTATGAACCCCAACCCTGTCCCCGCGGTGAGGGCCCCGACACCAATCACCACCCATCCCACGGGACCAGAGAGAACCGCAATTCCGACGATCACACCGGTGATTCCGGTCAAGTAGGTCGGAACACCGAAGGCAAGTTGGGTGTGAGCTTTGCGCGCGTGGGCAGCAGCGGCTGGTGTTTCCGTGACTAGACTTTCCAGATCTCCACCGAAAGGGCCGATCGGCACCTCACGGCCGTCCTTCACATAGAAGGGCGCGGCGTGACGGACGACCACGCCCACCCGACCGGTGTGTTGCGGTTGATAGGTGGTGCTGCACCCCACCTGCGAAAAGGCCATTGCCAAGCCAATGACGCCGACAAGACGCCCTGACGCCGCTCGGTTCCTCACGACGGAACGATGACCAGGGTTGGCCGGCCCGCCGCGTCCCACTCAGCGGCGAAGCCGTCAAAGCCGTCCTCGCGCAGCTCGTGCGCGGGATCCAGCAGCAACACGTGACGGGTGGTCTGGTTGATGCCCGTGACCACCTCGTAGTGGGACAGCACTCGATCGCCATAGCGTTGTACCAAGCCGACCAGGACCGGACGATTCAGCCCCACTTCGTTGATCAGATCAGCCAACTCGCCCTTGATCACGAACGCGCGCAGGCCCCTTTGTCGGGCGAAATCCCGCAACGATCCGATGGCGATGCCATGGCCGGATTCGCTGGGAATGGCGCGCAAGATCTCCGCCGCCGAAGATGGCACCGACCAGCGTTGCAGCATCATCGCGAGAGCCGCCGCCCCGCAGTCGCGCTCAGCGCTTTGCCGGACCAGGTGAACCCCGTCCACCACCACCCAACCGCGATCGCGGGCAAGATCGCTGGGCAGAACCGCCCGGGCCGTTCCGTGGTAGCAGCCAGCCAGAGCGGTGGCCGCCGCCAGGGCAACTAGCGTCCGCCGCGCCCGCTTGTTCAATCGGTGCAACCGCAAGCCAATCAGATTACCACGACAATGAGCACCACGATCAGCACGACGAGCAGCACGCTGCCGCCGGTCGCCAGCACTACCGTGGTGCTGCCACCCTCGAACTTCTCCAGACCCTTGGCGCTCTCCTCACGTGAGGCGTAGTCCCGGCCTTGCGACATGCGGACCTCGGGCGCGATCGGGGCCTCCGTAGTCAGCGGGCTCGGCAGAAGCTGCGCGCTGCTCTCGCCGGGTGCCTCGGCCAATGCGCTTGTCGGAATGGACGCCAACGCAAGCGCAGTGGCCAGGGCAAATAGTCGCAGCCCCTGCCACCGTCTACGAGGAAAGCGTGTTGAGAAGGAATTGCGGGGCACGAAATGGCAAAGCCAAGTGCCAACCATGAGAATCGCCGCGAGCATCAGGACCATGACTGCCTCCTTGTGAGCGAGCTCGATTGAACGAGCAAGTCACGCGACCGAAAGCTGCACGACCTGTGCCACGCTTTGGCGCGACTGCTCGCTGGCTCCGTGCTTCGCCTCTTCAAGCCCGCCCGAAGCGGCCAAGGCTGTCGTCTCCTTCGAATTGAATGATACAGTACCTCATATTGACTGGCTGGTGGTGTACTGGAAATCGCTCTCGGCCAGACGACCGGCACGTGGCGCGCTGCGGACGTCGCTGATGCGCCTGCCCTTGGCCTGCCGCCGCGGCGGAAGATCTTGCGGATTTTCTGCTCCGCCACAAGTGAGCGAGTGGGAGTGCAGTCGACTACTCAACCGCGTGCGCAATTCGTGAGATTTCCTTCGCGATGTTCTCAGGTGAGAGTACGAAATCTACACACCCGCTTGCTATCGCGCTCTCGGGCATGTCCGGCTG
>PMCR01000005.1:2635-2988 GCA_003155465.1 Myxococcales bacterium
AACACATGGTTGGGCTCGATGACCAGTCTTTCCGTGATCAGTTCAACCGGCATCGTTGTGTACTGCGGGAGAATCTCGTGAAGCAGGGTGGCCACGGTTCTCAGGTGATTGACGATCACGATCGCGACACCCATATCGGCCGGTAGATTGCGTAAAAGCCTGATATACGCGTCAAGACCACCGGCCGAACCACCCACGCAAACGACGGGGAAGTCTCTCGAAGCACCCTTAGCTTTGTGCCTCATGTGTCCTCTCCCCGTCGCATGCGTGCCGGGTCACCTAAAGCGCACGTGGCCGGTCAAGAGCAGGATGATGCCAATCACCAGAATGACGGCGGCGGGCGACCAGCTCCA
>PMCR01000282.1 GCA_003155465.1 Myxococcales bacterium
CCCACCTTGCCCCCGTCGCGCACCACGCGCAGCAATTCCTCCAGATAGAACGGATTTCCCTGTGCGCGATCCACGATCCAGCGGCTGCTCTCCTCGGGAATCTTGCCCACCACATGCTCGATCATGCGTTGACTCGCCCTGGGCGACAGCGGCACCAAGTTGATCCGCTGTGGGCTGCGCTCTTTCCACACGCCGGGGAAACGCCGGTCCACTTCGGGCCGGGCCAGGGCCAGCACCATTAACGGCTTCTCGGGCAGCACGCGCAAAGCCGCGTCGACGAAGTTCACGCTGGGCGTGTCGCCCCAGTGCAGGTCCTCCAGCACCAGCAGCACCGGATGGTGATCGCACTCTGCCTCCAGCCATTCCAGCCAGGACATGAGCGTCTGGTCGGCCATCAAGCGCGGGTCTTGCCGGGCCGCGCGCAAGGGCAGCAGATCCTGGTCGGGGAAGGGCAGGTTGGCCATTTCGCCGAGGAAGGCCGCGACGCGCGGGACGTCCTTGGCGGGCAGGAAGCGCGCGGCGTGCGCGGTCAGGCGCTTGCGCTGCACCGGCTCGGGCTCGCCCCCGGTGATGCCAGCGGCGGCCAGCAGGGCCGGGCCCAGCAAGGCAAAGGGCGCGGCGTCGCGCATGGGATCGCCGCGGCCGACCAGCAGCTCGAAGGGGCGGCCGCGGTGCTGGATGCGGTCGCAGAATTCGTGGCGCACGCGGGACTTGCCGCCGCCCGCGGCAGAGGTTAGCAGCATCACGCGGGCAGCAGGCTCATTACAGGCCTCGTCCCACAGATCTTCCAGGATGCCGATTTCGCGGTCCCGGCCGAAGCAGGGGACGTGCATGCCCATCAAAGTGCGCGGGGCTTCGCGAATCCCCTTTTCAAAAAGCAAGCGCGCGGCACCGTCGGCCAGGGTATGGATCTCGAAGCGGGGTTCCAGAAGATGGGCGGTGAGCCCGTCGATGTGGATGGTGCCAGCCGGGGTGGTGGCGAGCAGCCGGCCGGCCTGGTCGATGACGTCGCCCAGGGAAAGCTTGCCGGCCAAATCAGCGCGGCTGGTGCTTATGCCCAGGCTGGCGTCGGGCAGGGCAGCTTTCAGGCGCAAGGCACAGCGCGCGGCTTGTGTGGCCTGGTCAAGTGGTGTGCCTTGCTGCTCGCCGGTCAGGGTGATGACCAGCGACCCGCCGCCCAGCCGCTCGACGTGCACGCCATGGGGCGCGATGGCGCCTTGCAGATCAACCAAGCCGGCTTCGCTGAGATCCGTGTCGGCGAGTCGCTCGGCCAGGATGCCGGCCAGGTCAGCGGTTCGGCCCGGATCGGGCGCGGCGGCGGGCGTGGCTGCGCCAGGGTGTGGTCGCGAAACCAGGATGGCCGCCAGGATCCGCTGCTCACCGGTGGCGACCAGGGACGGGGTGGGCGTGCGGGTCGCGTAGACAGCTGTCAGATCGCTGGCGGTGTCGCGCAGGATGAACTGTCCCGCGATGGCACCCAGAGCACGCGAGACATCGTCGGCCTTGGCTGGACGCTGTTCCGGGTCCTTGGCCAGCATGCGCGCGATCAGCCCGACCAGATCAGCCGGGGTTGTGGGCCGCTGGCGGGAGACGTCCACCGAATCATCCAGGCAGATCTTGGCCATGATCGCGGTGGGCGATTCGCCGGCAAAGGGCGGCTGGCCGGCGAGGCATTCAAACAGCACGCAGCCGAGGGCGAAGATGTCGGCGCGTCCATCGACCGTGCTGGCCCCGCGCGCCTGCTCGGGCGCCATGTAGAGAGGCGTGCCCAGGGCGGCACTGGCGCTGGTGATGCGCAGGTTCTGCTGCGGATCGAAAAGGCGGCGCGCGATGCCGAAGTCCAGCACCTTGGCCTGGCTGGGATCGCCACCTGGCAGAAAGACGTTGCCCGGCTTGATGTCGCGGTGGATGACCCCGTGCTTGTGCGCCACGGCCAGGGCCTCGGCCACGCGGCGACCAAGCTGCAAGGTCTCGGAGACGCGCAGCGGCCCGCGCCCCACGCGGTCCTCCAGGGTCTCGCCCTCCAGCCATTCCATGACCATGTACTGCTCGCCGCGGGCGGTGGAGCCGTGGGCGAGGTAACGCACGATGGCCGGGTGGGAAATCTCCGCCAGCACCAGTGCTTCCTGCTGGAAACGCAGGGACTGCGTGCCCTGCGGCTCGGCCACCACCTTAAGCGCGACATACTCGCCGGTCTTCAGATCCTTGGCCCGATACACCAGGCCCATGCCGCCCTCGATCGCCTCACCCTCGACGCGAAAACGATCGCCGTAGGTTTGGGTATGGGCCTCCGCACACACAGCCTTGATATTACAGGCATTCGCCGCGGCCGGCACCTTTGCGGCGGGGGGCGCCCCTACCTGGGCAGGGACCACATGAAGATCGAGCCGTCCTCCGCGCCGGAGTAGAGGGCGCTGCCGTCGGGCGAGATGGCCAGCGCCGTGACCGTGCCGCCATGCCCGCGCAGCACGCCCAGCGCCGTGCCCCTGTCAGCGTCCCACAGATGGATGGTGGGATCGTTGGAATGGGCTGAGGCCAACACACGGCCTGCTGGGCTGCAGGCCAGATGGGTGACGACGGGCGGGATTGGGATCACCCGCAGGGATTGCCCGGATTTGGCCTGCCAAACGCGAATGGTGTTGTCGCGGCTGGCGGTGGCCACCTGCCCGCGCCCGGCAAAGCAGATGTCGATCACCGTATCTTGGTGGCCGCGGAGCTGACTCAGCAGCGCGCCTGTCTCGGCGTAGCGAATTTCGGCCAGGTTGTGTTCGTCGCGCAGGCCAAATACCAGGGCGACGCCCATGCCGTCGCGGCTGACATCCAGTGCCGTGCATTCGGGCTTGCCCAGCCACACCCTCTGCAGGTTGTCGTGGGCGCGATGGGCGACGACGCCGTCCGAGCCGCACGCGAGCGCCGAGGGCCCCACGGACATGAAGCGCACGCGGCGCAACTGACCCATGTGCAGGAAAGGCGACTGGCTCCCGTCGGAGCCGAGCGAGGCAAGCAGATTCCTGCCGTTCATGTCGATGAACCACAGGCCGTCCTGGGCGGCGAAGGCAAGCTTGTCCCCGTCGGGCGAGAAGGCCGCAGAGACGACCTCACCCGGCGCCCGCCCGAATTCCAACTTGCCCTCGTCCAGCGACCACACCCCAAGCTCCCATGCCTCGCCGGTGTGCTCGGGCTGTGCGCCCAGCGCCTTGGCCACGGCAAGGCGTTTGCCGTCGCGGGCTACCGCCAGATCACGCACCGGCGAGGCAGCCTGGTTGGGCGGGACCAGTATGGTGTAGGACCCATTCCCCGCACAGGCCCCCAGCCATACACCTAGCAATGGAAGCCACGTGAATGATCTTGTTCTAGCCATGCGTCTCTCCGTGTCCGTGATGATGCCGGTGCCGGCGTCGCCCGCTGGTGGGTGAACTGGACGAAGGCGCATCATGCACCAGTTTGCATGTCCGGGCCACTGTGGCCGCACGCAGCACTACAACGAGAAGGTGTCGGACCAGTGGCAGCGTCGCTGGCAGAACTTGAACGGCGACGTGGTCTTCTCATCCAACCCCAGCTACGATCCCAACGTCGACCGGATGGTTCGGCATACCAATGGCGCGGATCTTAAGCGCAGCGGCGCACGCCAGCGGTGATGAATCGGGACTTGGCTAGAAAGCGCTGGTGTCTTTGCAGCTCGTGCCGCACGCCTCGGCCGACAGAACAAGAGAAATAATTTCCCCTGGCTTTACAGCCCCGTCGACAGAGCCCTGTACGATTGACCCGAACGAGACCTTGACCCCCTGGTTGGTCATGTCGACGAAGAACCTCAGCGTGCCGCTGCTCTTTGCCGTGCTGTAGTTCATCACGCCGAGGTCACGTCCCGTCAAACCGGGAGGGCACGCGCTGGAGCCCTCTGTCGTCGTCAGAGGCATTTTCTCTTCGATCCTCTTGTCGGTCGCAGCATCAAGCACGAAAACCGAGCAGTAGCCGATCTCCTTCTGGGTCGTGTTGAAGTCCACGCTATCGTCGAGTTTGATGTCGACGTTGAAGTAGGTGTAGTTAGAACAGCCGCTGGTCGACAGAGCGAGGGCCGCTGTCAAGCCGACGAGGCAGGCTGAGCGCCAAAGGCCGGTCATGGCTACCTCGCCCTCCCGTCCCCAAAGCAGTTGAGCGGAATAACTCGATTCGGATTCTTCGGGTCGCTGGTGAGGCAGCCCCGGGCTGCGCGGGTGAGCGGCGTGACGGCCAAGAAGATCACCGCCGCGGTCGCGACCACAGAGGTCGCCCAGAACCACCACTTCTTGTACACAGGTGGGGAATCGTACTCCCACTTCTTCTTCGCCACGGCCTGCTCAGCGCCAAGGTTCTTGACGCCCTCAGGGGTTTCGTCGTTGACGATGGTCGGGTCTACGTACTCGGAAGATGGTTCCTGTGCCCAGGCGGGGACAGCGGTGGCAAGGGCCAGCGCCGCGACTACGCCGAAACACACAATTTGGTTCCTGAGGCTGGAGTGCGTCATGGCAGAAGGAATATTAACCACACGCCGCGAGTCGAGGGAAGGGTCTGCACGCCGCCCGGTGCCGATTTCTGTCGCCGGGCACCACCTGCTGCAAGGGGATGCTGTTTGACGCGGTGGCGCAAGCCGGTCATGGCTGGCGCAGCGGCGAAGCTCATGCGGTACAGTGTTGTCCTCGGTGAAGACAACCCCGCTCATCTCGATCAGCCGCGACCTGGCGCGCGAGGTTACCCGCCTGCGCTTCGTTGCGCCGGTGAGCCACGTCTACCTGCCCCTCGACTATGCGGCGGCGCCGCACGAGGCGTATCTGCGACGTTACGGTCAACCACCTCGGCGGGTGGTGCTTCTGGGCATGAATCCGGGGCCCTTTGGCATGGCGCAGACCGGAGTACCATTTGGTGACGTGAACATGGTGCGCGACTGGCTGGGTCTGGAAGGACCGGTCGGCCAGCCTGCTCGCGTTCACCCAAAGCGCCCGGTCGCGGGCTTCGGTTGCCAACGGAGCGAGGTCAGCGGCACCCGTCTGTGGGGATGGGCGCGCGATCGGTTCGGCACGCCAGCAAGCTTCTTCGCGACGTTTTTCGTCGCGAACTACTGCCCGCTGGCCTTCTTCGAGGCGAGCGGCCGCAACCGCACGCCAGACAAGCTGCCCGCTGGCGAGCAGGCGCCGCTTTTTGCCGCCTGCGACCGGGCCCTGCGCCGGCTGGTCGAGGCCATGCAGCCGACCCACGTAGTGGGCGTGGGTAGTTTTGCCTGCAAGCGCGCCCGGACGGCCCTGCACGGCTTCGACGTTGCGGTGGCTACCATCCTGCATCCCAGCCCGGCCAGTCCGCTGGCCAACCGGGGCTGGGCCGCAGCCGCTTCGCGCCAGCTTGACGCGCTGGGGATAGGGTTGACGGCGCCGGGCGACAGGGAAACACTGGACTGACGAAAGCGGGGGCCGGATCCCACAATGGCTGATCTTCGCAAAGTGAAAGACGAAGCGTCCGACGCTGCCGCCAAGTCAAACTGGAAGAAGGCTGCCAGTTTGTACTCCACGCTGGAGCAACACGAGCGCAACGGCCTTTGGCCCCTCAAGCTGGGCGAATGCCTGCGCAAGCTGGGCCACAAAGCCGAGGCCATCAAGGCGCTCACCCGCGCCGTCGACATCTACGCCAAGGCCGACCTCCTGTTGAAGGCCATCGCGGTCTGCAAGATCATTATCGAGATCGATCCCCACCACACCAAGACCCAGCAGGCGCTGGCCGCGTTCCACGCTTCGCGCAGCGGAACCCAGGCTGGCCAAGCGCCCGTGGCGCCAGTCGCGACGGCCGGCCAACCTACTTGCGCGCAGGCCTGGGCTCCTGCCGCACATGTTCGCGGCGGGGACACCGCCATTTGGCGTCCGGTCGGCCCATTGGCTGGTGCGCGGGAAGTGTCGCTTCCGCGTCTCGCGCCGTTGGTGCCAGCGCCGCTTGCAAACGAGCCAGCCCCGGCCCTACTGCGGGAATTCAACCTGGCGGCGATGCTGCCCGGGGCGCGGCAGTCCGACGAGGTGCCTGCCGTGGGCGACGGCGCGGCGCTTGAGATTCCGATCGATTCCGACGAGCCCGCGTTTCTGGTTCGGGAAGGACAAGGGCTGGCCCGACCGGCCAAGCCCCGCGGGCGGCGCACGATGGCGCGTGCGGTGTTGCCCAAGACGCCGTTTTTCTCGGTTCTCAGCGTGGAGCAGCTCTGTGCCGCCATCGAACGCGTGCAACTCATCCAGCTTGAGGCAGGTCAGGTCCTGTTCGCCAGGGGCGATGCGGGCGATGATCTCTACGTCGTGGCCTCGGGTGAGATTGCGGTCCTGGTGCCGCAAGAGGTTGCGCGTTTGCAGGAGGGCGACATCTTCGGCGAGATCGCGCTTCTGGCCCATCAGCCGCGAAACGCCACCACGCGCGCAACGGTGCCCAGCCAGGTGTTGGCTCTCGATCGCACCCTGGTGCACTACCTTATTTCCGGCTCGCCGGAGTTTCTCAAAGTCTTGTTGCGCTCTCTGCGCGACCGGCTTATCGCCACCCTGGCCCATACCAGTCCGCTCTTCGCATCGTTCTCCGATTTGGAGCGCGCGGCCCTGACGGCCAGGTTCCGTTTCCTTGAGGTGGACAGGAATGTACGCGTGGTCGAGCAGGGCAAGAAGGCCACCGGCCTCTACGTCTTGCTGGCCGGCGAGGCCGCCGCGGTTATTGACGGCGCGCCGGTGGCTCACTTTCAGGCTGGTGATGTGTTCGGCGAGATCTCGCTCATCGCAGGCCACCCGGCGACGGCCACGGTTGTGACGCTGGAAAGGAGCTTCGTGCTTCAACTCCCGCGCAGCGATTTCAACGAGGTGATCATGACCCACCCGCAAGTCTTGGAATACCTCGGGTCACTGGCCGACGACCGCATGCAGGCCATCGGGAAGCTCAAGTTGCTCTGACATGGGAACCCTGAAAGGGTTCGCTTCGCCCTTCGGCCCCCGTCCTGTGCCAACAGGGTCAGGGCGCGTTCGCCAGGCCCTGCGTTGAGAAACTCGGACTCGCGCGCCACCTTTCGCGCGTGGGTGAGCAGGGAGGCCGCGTCGGCCGGACCTGCCTCGACCACGGTGCGAAACCTTCGTTCACTCAGAGGGAGACTGATGGACAGTCGTGTCATTCACTGGCCCGGGGCCTGCGTGCTACGGCGCGGCCTCGCTTGGCATAGACACCGGCGCATAGCAGGCCGAGGAGAGCGCAAAGCGCGGCTAGGTACCTTGCTGCGGGATGCGCAACGAGCAGGGCAGCGGCAGCCAAGAACTGAGCCGCTGTCGCCGCCTTGCCAAGGACGTGGGCCCGGTAGTCGTAGCGCATGCCGCGTAGAGACGGGACGAGCCGGTGGATGAGAAAGAGAATCATGATGGCAATCTCGCGCGTGAGAATCGGCAGAAGTGTCTGCAGTGGGGGATGCTGGGAGAGATAGAGCCCGGCCATGACAGCTATGATGAAGACCTTGTCGCACACTGGATCGAGCCACTCGCCCCAGCGCAACCGCTGCGGTTTGCGACGGGCGAGCCAGCCATCCAGCATGTCGCTGACTGCGGCGACGGCCAGCACCGCGAGTGCAGCAGTCGGCCATCCGGCCAGCGGCACGAACGCCACTCCGAGCGGCACACGCACTAGGGACAGCAAGTCCGGCAGGTTCAGGTTGTGGCTGGTGTACCTGCGTTGTCGTCCACACGCAAGTCGGTCTGGCATGGGCGTATGTGTCATTTCGTCAGTCGAAGGTCAATGCTTCAGTTGCTATAACGCGCTGCCCGTGGTCTTGGCCGGGGCCTGGTCGCGTGGGGAGCCCGCCGGCCTTCGGGACGGACAACCCAACCCTGCCCACCCCGCGCGCTTTCGCGCGCGCCCTCGCCAGCGCCGCGCGTGACGCACCATCGCGGGAGGGGAGGGGAACCCGCTCAGGGTTCCCATGTCAGCCGTCGGTTCGGTTTGACTTTCCCCTCTCGCCGAAGTATTAGGAGCGCCCCGTGTCTTTAGCAGCGCCCATCCATCACAAGACTGTCATGGCCAAGGAGCCTCTTGCGCGCTCTTGGTACGTTGCCGACGTGGGGGGAAAGACCCTGGGTCGGGCTGCGACCAAGATTGCATCTGTTCTGCGCGGCAAGACCAAGGCCTCTTTCACCACCCATGTTGACTCCGGCGATTTCGTGGTCGTGGTCAACGCCGACAAGGTCCGCCTGTCGGGCAAGAAGTGGACGGACAAGCTGTACCGCGACCACTCGCTGTTCCCGGGCGGCCTGCGCACGCTCACTGCCGAGGGAATGCTGAAGCGCCACCCCACCGAGCTGGTCAAGCGCGCGGTTTGGGGCATGCTGCCCAAGGGGCCGCTTGGTCGCCGCATTTACAAGAAGCTGAAGGTCTACGCGGGCGCCGAGCACCCGCATCAGGCGCAGCAGTGCAAGCCGCTCGGTCTTTCCTAGGTTGCCGGAGTCGCCCGCATGATTGATCCCCAGAAGAGTTTCTACGCCACTGGCCGTCGCAAAGAAGCGGTGGCGCGTCTGTGGCTTCAGCCCGGCGACGGCAAGATCGCCATCAACCAACGCAGCCTGGAAGACTACTTCGGCCGCGAGACATCGCGCATGGTCTTTCGCCAGCCGCTGGAGCTGACCGAGACGTCGGGCGCCTTCGACATTTTCTGCACTGTACGCGGCGGCGGTCTTTCGGGCCAGGCCGATGCCATCCGTCACGCCATCTCGCGTGCGCTGATCAAGTTCAACGCCGAGCTGCGTGGGACGCTCAAGAAGGCCGGGTATCTCACCCGGGACGCCCGCGCCAAGGAGCGCAAGAAGTACGGTCAGCGTGGTGCGCGTGCGCGCTTCCAGTTCTCGAAACGCTAGTCCGTGGCGACCGGCCGGCTTGGTCTTCGCTGACGGAACCTCGCCGAGGGCGTGACTCGGTAGACTGCGCCACCGATCGCGCCGCGCAGGCTTGTCGCTGGCGTGATTCTCACCGTCTTGTGCCTACTCCAGGGCCCTATCAATGTGTTTCAGGGCGTCGGGACGCAGGCCGAAATTGGCCCGGACCAGTTTGAGGTCCACCACGGTTTTCACCGAGAGAGGCAGCTCGACGGGATGTCCTTCTACCTGCCAGTTGTTGTCCGACAGGTCAAACAGAAGGTTCGCAGCCTGTAGACCCAGAGCCTCGTGATCAGGCACCACCGCCAGCGTTCCCAGCGGGGAATTTGGATCCACGAGATTGGGCACGCCCACGATGAGCGGCAGTCTTGCGTCGTTCATTTCCGTGCGCCACGCATCGTTCACGAACTCCGCGTTGCGTACCAAGGCATTGTCATTGAGCATCCAGACGGCGTCGACCTTCTTGCGCTTGGCAAGGTTGTGAAGAGCCGTGCGCAACCCTTCAGCCGTCACATCGTTGGGCACGGAGACCGGAACAAGCTCCACATGCTCCTTGGCTGCCAGGGCCTTCTGGCGGTCGACAAGCTGCCGGAAGGCCGGGCGATAGACAACCCCGACACGGTTGACGCGGGCACTGATCACGGTTCGCAACTGTACGAACGCGGTCACTCCGGGAACTTCATAGGCGATGCCGGTTGCCCGCCTGAGTTTGGCCTGCACTTCCTCTATGAAAGAGGCCATCAAGAGGACGGCTGGGGGCATTGTGGCACTCGGACTGGCCATCTGGTACTGGCGATACAGGTTCATGGTCACGTTGTTCATCAACACCACACAAACCGGACTCACGGCTTGGATGGCCGAGCTGAGCTCTGCTGCTGTGGTTTCCGGCCCGACTGCGAAGGTATGGATGTTGAAGTTCTTCTGCACCTCGGCCACGAGGCTTTTGCGGACCTCCACGAAGTTCGGTGAGCTGGGCATGGCAATGAAAAGAGTGGGAGCGCCGTCCCGCGCGGGTGGGTCCGTGATTGGAGACGCGGCCTCTAGGGACGCGCCGGATTCCCGGCCCGTCGTCGCGCAGCCTGCGAGAAACAAGACCAGACTCGACAACCAAGCCCATTGCCGGTTCATGCTCTTACCGCCAATCATTGGACGCTCCATGCGTCGATGCCCAAGAGGCGCTTCGTGGGTGTGTCAAGCTTCTGAAAGGATCTCACGACGACGTCGCGGACGGCCGGATTCAACACCGCCACCGCCGACAGGCCCACTTGGCCACCCGGTAGTTCCCTGGTCTTGATGGCAAGCCGGGTCCGTTCCAGCAGCCGGGCCAGCATGGAACTGGGAAGAACGACTCCATCGGCCGCGGAGAATTCGAGAAGGGGCAAGAGGTCCTCGACCTTCGCCACCCGCTTGACCTTGATGTCTGTCGTCTTGAGCAGGCCGTTGAGGAAGGCCTGAGTGCCATCGTGGCCGAGCAGGTCGACGAACCCGATGGTCTTTCCAGCCAGTGAGCCCTGCAACGGCTGGTTGACCGAGGCCAGCAGATAGGGCTCGGTACTCTTGCCACCGCGCTGTCCTTGCAGGGATGCCGTCTTTCCGTGTTGTTGCAAAACTGGTGCAATGCTCAGCACTGCGTCCGGATGGCCGTTCGTCAAGCCTTCCTCGAAGTCCCGAAAACGCCCGAACACGATGACACCCAGGTCGGGCAGACTCTGCTGCAGCATCTTCTCGACAACGCTCGATTTGGCATCGAGATGGAGAAAGACATGCACGACGGGCTTGGCGCCTTGGGCCGTCGCGCGTGGCAGCGGCTGATAGGGGTACACGAGGCCCAGGCCAACCAGAAGCCACGCGATGGGCTGCGGGAGGTGACGGCGTCGGGTGGTGAGGTTGGCCATCGGGCGCCCTAGGCGGCCTCTTCCACCGTCTCAACACCGAAGCGCGGCCCCACCTCGGGCAGCGGGAAGATGAAGCGGAAACAGGTGCCTTGGTTGGCTTTGCTGATTACCGCGATCTGGCCGCCCAGGTCGTCCACCTGCTGGCGGATCGCGGAAAGGCCGACGCCGCGGCCGGAGACCGTGGTGACCTCGCCCTTGGTGCTGAGCCCTGAGGCGAACAGCGCGCGGAGCAAGTCGTCGTCGGTGGCGGCGGGCAGCCCCTGCTTGACCGCGGCGTGCTTCACGGCGTCCCAATTGATACCACGGCCGTCGTCCTCGATCTCGACCACCAGCTTGCGATTGCTGATCGCGGTCGAGAAGCGCAGCTTGGGCCGTCCGGTCTTGCCCGCGCCCTCGCGTTCAGCCGGCGTGTCCAGGCCGTGGTCGACTGCATTGCGCACGACGTGGACCAGGTCGGTCCAGAAGCCGGCCCAGGCTTTGGGCGCCAGGCGCACGCCATGGGGTTGAATCTCGACATCGAGGTCGCCCTTGCCGAGGCGACTGGCAAGCGCTGCGGCGTAGCGGCCCAGGCGGCCGAGCGGCAACTCGGACGCCTCCAACCACCACGAGGCCAAGCGGTCCAGAACATGTTCGATGGTTGCGCCGGCGCGGATTTCCTCCTCGAGCTTCTCGATCTCCTTGCTGGAAAGCTCGAGCACGTCGCGGCCCTTGTCGCCCAGAAAGGTCTTCAGGGCCTCGTTCAAGGTGGCCCAGCGCTGTCCCAGCGGCGCGAGCGTCTCGCCGGGCAGCGGCTGAGACCGGTCGGCCAACTCGTCTTCGGCCTGGTGGCACAGATTGGAGACGATGGCGAAGCCCATCAGCGCCGCGTTGCCTTTCAAGGTGTGCAGAATACGCTTCTGCATGGGAAGGTCGGCGCCGCGCAGCTGCTTGAACAGATCGCTAGCTTCGTCGACGAACGAAAGGAACCCGGTGCGATCTCTGGTGAGCGCCTCGAACATGGCCAGAATTTCTTTGCGCTCGGCTTCCTGGCGGGCGTGCAGCAGTTCCGCCGTCACGTCGTTGATAACGACCAGCAGGCCGTCGAGTTGATCGAACTTCATGATGGCGAAGTAGGAACAACGGAGCTCGCGGCCGCAATGGCGCAGGCGGGCCGGCATCTGTTCCAGGCACAATTCCCGGGGAAGGACGTCCTCGATCAAGGCCTCGTAGCCCATTCCAAAGCTGGCGGCGTACATCGCGTCGACCTTGGCGATGTAGTCGACGAACTTGGTTTCGCCTTCGTACGAACCAAACCAGCGGTCCACGATGGCCGAACGTTCCTGCGCGAGCTGGCCCGCTGTCGAGAGCGTCAGGAAGCCCTGGTTGACGTTGTCCAAGACCAAGCGCATGTCACGGTTGCGATCCGCCAACTCGCGCGTGCGTTCCTGCACCTTGATTTCCAGGGTGCGGTTCATGGTCTCCAGTCGTTCGTAGGAGTCCTTCAATTCGGCGGCCATGTTGTTGAACGCCCCGCCAAGGATCTCCAATTCGTCGCCGCTGGTTATGTTGACCCGGATGTCGCGTTGTCCGGAGGCAAGGGTGTTCACCGCCTGGGTCAGATCGGTCACCGGCCGGGTGATGCGGGCGGCGGAGCGTTGGCTGCGCAGCGCCCCCATGATGATCGTCACGGTGCCGAGCAGGAGCAACAGGCTCACCGTGAGCCAGAGCGCGCGCCGGGAATCCGTTCGGGCCTCACCCAGCGCATTCTGCAAGGGACCGTCCGACATGCCATAGTAGAGTCTGCCGAGCGCCGCGCCCTTGTCGTCGACAACCGCCATCGAGAATTCGAACACGTTCTGTCCCAGGGCATGGCGGTAGCTCACCTGCACGCCCGGTTTCTTCGTGGCCTTCACATCGATGGCGAGCCGTTTCCAATCCTCCGAGCCCTTGGCTGCACCTTCTCGGGTGGCGAATCCCCAGGCCTTCTGCTCCTCGTCGAGAAACAGGCCGTAGACGAGCTGTTCATCCTTCTCCAGCGTTCGTTCGACCAAACGCGCGACGTCGCCGAATGCGTTATCCATGACCAGATCGCGCAGGCCCAAGGCTTGGTTGGCAACCAGTCCGCTGCCTTTGTCCTCGATGCTGGCGCGCAGGTGTTCCTCGATGGTCTTCAGCGTCTTCTGCGAGGTGAGGTAGTTCATCCCCGCCACCATCAGCAGGGTTGCCGTCGAAACGAAGATCAGCGTTGCGATCATCGTTCGAACTAGTTTCGCTCGCAGGCTCGTCCTCATCGCCGATCCCTGCAAGAAGTAGCGGCAGAACGGGCAAGAAGCTTTATCCCGCTTGGGGAGTCCCGTCAGGCCGCGTTGTGCGGGTCGGATTGGCGGCGAGGACCGAGGGATTCCATCAAGCATTTCGCGGTTCTGTCGAAAAAGGGACTACGAGGCCCTATGGCTGTCAGCGGCCAACGTCGACGCGATCCCGAAAGCTCACGCCTGTTCTGTGTGCGCTTCATGAACTGGGACGGCGACGATCAGTCCGCGGAGTTGTCATGAGCCGTGGGCACGCGGTCATCCTCATCGATCCAGAGGAGCAAACGCGCGACGTACTCATCGAGCGTTTGCGCATGCAGGGCTACAAGGCCACCGGATTCGCGGGCCCGGTCGAAGGGGCCAATGCAGCACTGGGCAGCCCACCCTCGGCGGTGATCGCGGATCTGTGGATGGCTGGCATTTCAGGTGTACAGCTCACGCGGCTCTTGCGGGCCGAGCCTGCCACCGAGCGTGTGCCCGTGATCTTGCGTGGTCCCGACAGTCCTCGAAACCGGTTCTGGTCCGAGCGGGCTGGCGCTGCCGCCTACGTTGTGAAGGGTCGCACCGGGGAGCTCATGCGGGCCATCGGCCATTCCATCGTTCCGCTTGCGACCGAAGAAGATGGATTTTTCACCCAGCTCCAGGATGCCGAGTCCGCCATCCGTGATCGCATCGCGGCCTATCTGGATGCCGCTCTTTTCGAATCCGTGCTCGCGGCCGAGGTACGCGCCCTTTCGACCTGCGGGGCGTTCGATCGCCTCTTCGATCTGCTCACCCAATTCGTATCCCAGGTCATGTCCTACCGGTGGCTGGCCGTGTTGGTGAATCGACCCTCATACCTCGGCCTGCACGCGCATCCAGCCGTGCGCGGGGAATGCGAGCGGGAGGTGAGCCAGGCTTTCACTCTTCCCGAGGACACCGTGATCCTGCGCATCGAGGACGAAGACGCCTCGGCGGAGCGTCCCAGCGCCCAGCCGCTGGTTCTTCCCATCGAGTTCGGCCAGGAGATAATCGCCCGCATCGCTCTCAGCCCGAAGGGTGCCGGGGATCGTCAAGATGCGCGCATCCTTGACGTCATCGCTCGCGAACTGGGCGGTCCCCTGCGCATGGCGCTGCTAGTCGAAGAAACACAGCACGCCGCGACCACGGATCCGCTGACCGGAATCATGAATCGCCGAGCGCTCCTCCCGGCCGTGGATGTGGAACAGTCCCGTTCCGAGCGCCATGGCTATCCCATGTCGCTCCTGATGCTTGATGTTGACCATTTCAAGCCGATCAACGACGAGCATGGACATGCCATGGGCGATCATGTGCTGGCCGCGCTCGGCCGACTGCTGGCCCACCATGCGCGCAAGACGGACATCGTGGGGCGCTGGGGGGGTGAGGAATTCGTGATGGTGCTGGCGGGTGCTGGCGAATCGGGTGCTCGCATTGCGGCCGAACGCATCCGCAACTCCGTAGAAAGAATGACGGTGTTGGACGAGAAGGGTCAGCGGGTGCCGATTACCGTCTCCATCGGTGTCGCGTGTCTTGAAGTGAACGACACCGTCGAGATCCTCATTGCTCGCGCCGACCATGCCATGTACCAGGCCAAAGCGAGTGGCCGCAATCGCGTGGTCGTGTCACCCACGATATTGCGCCGCACGGGAACGGACATGGAGATCCCCAAGGAGCTGCTTTGATTTCGGACAGGGGGCTTCAGCTCCTTGCCGGTTCCACCGAATCAGACGTGAAGAACTCATGATGCCTGGCGATCCCAACGAGGCGCGATTGGCGAAGCTCCTTTCGCAATGCACGGCCGAATTGCTCGCCGAATTGGGGGTACAGGCGGAGCCGGTCACTGGGGTGCGGCCGCCACGACCCGCCGGGGAGAGCATCGCGGCCTTCAGTGGGTTCGGCAGCAACGAGCTTCGGGGCTCGTTCACCTTGTTGGGTCCGAGCCAGCTCTTTGCGCGGCTTCATCCCTTGCCCCCGACCGTGACTCCGCGCGACCTGACCGACTGGGCCTGCGAACTCGTGAACCAGTCGGTCGGCCGTTTTCGCAACCGGCTACTGGCCTACGGGGTGAAGTTGGCCCTCAGCGTTCCACAGAGCGCACTGGCCGAGCAGCTGATCCTTTCCTCCAGTCTCGAGCCCGGTCGGACTCCCATTTCTTTCGCCATTGATGGTATGGTGTTGGAAGGCTGGCTTGAGCTTGATGCAGAACCTGGTTTCCGACTGGCGGAAAGCCCTTTGGATGAAGAAGATGCGGCCCTCAGGGAAGGGTCTATGGTTCTCTTTTAGGCCCGGCGGCGTAGCGTCATGAGCAAGAAGACTGTACTGATTGTGGACGACTCTCTCACCGTCCGGCAGCAGGTCTCGCTGACTTTGAAATCGGCGGGGTACCAGATCGTCGAGGCCTGTGATGGACGGGAAGGCGTGGATGCCGTGCGCACGCACGCTGGAATCGCCATGGTCTTGTGCGACCTCAACATGCCATGCATGAACGGGCTCGAATTCCTCGAAACCATCAAAGGCGACGCGGCGGGGCCGCCTGTCCCCGTGGTCATGCTGACCACGGATGGATCGCCTGATCTGATCGCCCGGGCCAAGCGCGCTGGCGCCAAGGGCTGGATCGTCAAGCCGTTCCAGACCGATCTTCTTCTGGCAGCCGTGCGTCGCATCGCGGGCGAGCCGGGCTGAGCTTCAGCTCGTAGCTGGCAGTATCTATTCGCTGATGTGCCCTAAGGCCCGGCGCGGATGTGCCGAGTAGTTAGATCGGTACTCTTTCGGTTTCTCCAAGGAAGGAACTCGATGGTCGCGACGAGGCTCACCTACTGGTTGTCCCAGTTTTGTTCCTGGCACGAGAAGTTCAAGAGCGGAACCTTGGGCATGGATCTGCTGCCCGCCTACATGCAGGCGCGCGCGGATGTGGGCTCGATTTTGGTTCTGGCCCAGCGCCTTGAGATTCGCACCAATGACGGTGCGCGCCAGTCGGTTCGGGTGGCGCGGGCTGTGCCGGTGGAATTCGATCTGCGGAACGGAAAGGCCTCGGTGCTCACGCAGGACATCAGCGCGACCGGCCTGTCCGCGCTGGTCGGCGAAGCGCCGGCGGTGGGAACTTTGGCTCCCTTCCGGCTGAAGCTTGGACGTGACGTTCAACCCGTTGTGGGCCGCTGCCGGGTGGTTGCCAACATCCCATCGCACGGCAGTGTGCGCATGGCTGCGACCTTCGAGGAGATCGCCAAGGAGGGACGCAGCCGCATCGAAACCCTGGTCTTCGACGCGATCTGCTCCGAGCTGCGAGTGATGTTGCGCAGCGGACAGTCACAGGACATGCCAGCGAGTTCGCCGCCTGTGGCGCCCTAGCAGTTGATACACTGGGCCCGGGATGCTCTCCCGGCCACCAAAAGCAAGACTCCTCGCCAAGATGTTGGCGGCCGTGCTGCTGCCCGCGGTGGTTGCACTGGTGTTGTTCGGTATGCTCGCCCACGCAGTGGCGCGGCGGGCGCTGGAGGACGAACTGGGCCAGCGCCTCGCGACGGCGGCGTCCGGCATTGCCATGCAGATCTTGCCCGAGCAGTTGGCGGCCATCGGGCTCGGCGACGAGCAATCCAACACCTACGCCAATCTCACCCGGCGCATCGAGCTGGCGCGGCAGCGGATGGGTGTCCGGCGCGTGCTGCTGGTTGCCCGCGATCTGACCGGGAGAGGCGATACCGAGGGGTTGGTGGCCCTGGGCGCGCGCGCCTATGAGCTTGGCGCTGACCAGCTCGAGATCGAGCGGGCTGCGGCCGGCGCCCTGGCAGGTTCGCCCCTGTTCTGGGGACGCGATGGTCGGCCCTACCAGCGTGGCTATGCCCGCGTGGGCGGACCCGAAGCTGCGGGATTGGTGGTGGTAGAGGGCAGCGCGCAATATTTCACTCAGTTGGCTGCGTTTCGTCGCTGGCTGGTGGCGGGTGGAGGCCTGTGCATGGTCCTCATCGCCATGCTGGCGGCGTGGCTCTCTCGCCGAATGACGGGGCCGTTGGCGCGCCTGGCGCGGGCCGCGGAGGGGATTGGGCGTGGCGATCTGGCCCGTCCCGTGGCGGTCGAGACCCGTGACGAGATCGGCTATCTGGCAGCTCGCCTGGACGAGATGCGGGCCGCCCTGCGGGCGCGCGATGAGCGCACGCAGATGATGTTGGCGGGGATTGCGCACGAGGTGCGCAATCCTTTGGGCGGATTGGAGCTCTATGCGGGCCTGCTGCGCGAAGGGCTGGCGCAGCAGCCCGAACGCCTGGCCGAGGTGGTGCGGGTGGAGCGCGAGATCGGCTACCTCAAGAACGTGGTGTCCGACTTTCTGGAATTCGCGCGCCGGCCGCCGCCGGTGATGGAATCAGTGCCTGTCGGACCCCTACTCGACGAGGTGTGCGAGATATGTCGGCCCGCGGGTCCGGGGCCCGCGCTACGCGCAGAGGCGCCTCCTGCTCTGGTGGCCGAGGGCGATCGAGGCCAGCTTCGCCGCGCCCTCATCAACCTGGTCAAGAACGCCCTGGTTGCGGCAGGGGTGTCTGGCCAGGTGGTGGTCAGCGCGCGCAGGATTGAAGGCGTGGTGCAATGGGAGGTACGCGATAGCGGTCCTGGCGTCGCGGACGAATTGGAAGAAAGGATCTTCACCCCCTTCTTCACGACCCGCGAGAAGGGAATCGGGTTGGGGCTGGCCTTCGTGCGCGAGATCGCGCGCGACCACGGCGGCGACGTCAGTGTGGACCGCGGTGAAGAAGGCGGTGCCCGTTTCCGTTTCACGACGCGCAGCCGGCCGGCAGCGTAGTATGGTTGTCCCATGGCGCGTATTCTCATCATTGACGACAACGAGACCATGCGGGAGGGAATGGCGGTCACTGTCCGGCGCATGGGTCATGAGGTGGTTACCGCGAGCTCCGGCGGCGAGGGACTGGCCGTGCTCAGGAAGCAGAGCGCGGATTTCGTCGTCACCGACCTTAAGATGGAGGGCGTCGGCGGCCTGGAGGTTCTGGAGGCCGTTAAGCGAATCGATCCTTCCTGTCCAACGCTCATTGTGACGGCTTTCGGCACGGTCGAGACGGCGGTGCAGGCCATGCGGCTGGGTGCCATGGACTTCTTGCAGAAGCCGTTTGCGCCCGAGGTCCTGCGTCTGAAGGTCGAGCGTGCGCTGGAAATGCGGCACGAGAAAGTCGCACGCCAACGGGCCGAGGCGGAGGTGGAAGTTCTGCGCGCCGACGCGGCCGAGCCCTATGGCCTGGGCGAGATGGTGGGCCGATCGCCGCAGATGCGCGCCGTCTTCGAGACCATCGAGAAAGTGGCCCCGAAGGACGTGACGGTGCACATCTCGGGCGAATCGGGCACCGGCAAAGAGCTGGTGGCGCGCGCCGTGCACTGCGGTTCCAAACGGGCGGCTGGCCCTTTCGTGAAGGTCAACTGTGGCTCTCTAACCGAAACCTTGCTCGAATCCGAACTGTTCGGGCACGAGAAGGGCGCGTTTACCGGTGCGATCAAGCGCAAGCTGGGCCGCTTCGAACTGGCCGACAAGGGGACGTTGTTTCTCGACGAGGTGGGCGACATGTCGCCCAACCTGCAGATCAAGCTTCTGCGCGTTCTGCAAGAGAGTGAATTCGAACGCGTGGGCGGCGAAGAGACCGTGCACGTGGATGTTCGCCTGATTTCCGCCACCCACCGCGACCTCAAGCAGGAAATGGATGAAGGTCGCTTTCGCGAGGATCTCTTCTACCGCATGCATTTGGTCCCCTGCCATGTGCCGCCTTTGCGCGAGCGGCGGGAAGACATTCCCGCCCTGGTCGAGCACTTCATCCGCAAGCTTGGTCCGCGCACCAACCCCAGCATCCGGCGCATCGACGATGCCGCGCTGGCGCGCTTGGCCGCCTACAACTGGCCCGGCAATGTGCGCGAACTGGAAAACGCGGTGGCGCAGTCTTTGGTGTTCGCCAACGGTGACAGCATCAGCGTGGCTGCACTGCCTGCCCACCTGCGCGAGGGCACCAGTGAGGCGTCTCTGGCGGTTCCGTCGGGCGACATGACCCTGCCCGAGGTCCTGGAGGACTTGGAGCGACAGCTCATCCAGCGCACCTACGATAAGACCGGCGGGGTGAAGACCGAGACAGCGCGGCTTCTGGGCATCAAGACCAGCGCGCTCTACTACAAGCTGGAGAAATACGGCATCGGGGGCGCGGCCGGCAAGCCGCGTGAGGAGCGCGAGGGAGGAAGCAAGGAAGAGAGCTAATTTGCCTGAAAACTGCGGGCCACTCGAAGGGCCGGCTCGCGGATCGCGGGTGCGTGAGGGTGAGGGTGAGCGTGTTCGCAGGCGGTCCGCGCAAGGCGGAGAGGGTGCCGCGTGCCGCGCACCGCTCACGCACGCGAGAGTCGCCCACCCACCCGCAGGTCGCTCACGCCACCGCTTCCCCTCACGCGTACCGTGTGCGCGGGCCGGCGTGCGCTGGCACTTCACGGGCGCGGATTGACCTTCGCTGGCGGAGGCGTGGGTGCGTCCCCGCGGGCATCGCGCACCAACTCCATGAAGAGTCGCGCGCGTTCCGCGATGCGGTCTGCACGCCCCTCCCGTAGCGAGGCGACGTCGATGAGATCGTTCCCCACCCAGAGGGCGCAGGCGCCTGCCTCGATGAAAGCGGCTGCATTTTGTAGCGTGACACCGCCGCTGGGAAGTAGATCGATCTGAGGCAGGGGCGCCTTGAGCGCTTTCAGGTAGCTCGGCCCGCCCAACGCGGAGCAGGGAAACACCTTGACCATGTCGGCCCCGGCCCGCCAAGCTGACACGATCTCCGTCGGTGTAAGTCCACCCGGAAAGACAGCGACATCGGTGGCGTTGCAGTACTTGACGACCTCCGGGTCGCAGGATGGGCTGGTGACAAAACTAGCGCCCGCCGCGATCACAGTGGACGCCGATTCGGCGTCGAGAACCGACCCAGCGCCAACCAACACCTTCTCGTCGAAGCGCTGCACGAGGGTGGAGATCACTGAGAGGGAGTCAGGCATGTCGAGCGGTATCTCGACGGCGTCGATGTGGGCGGAATGGAGTGCCTCGGCCATGGCCAGGACGTCGCGCGCGGAAGACAGGTGGAGAACCGGGACGACACCGATGGCGCGGATTTGCGCGAGTACTTCAGACTTTTGCATGAACCCCTCCGCGGAGGCGGTGGTATCTGCCGGCCAGGGTATCACATTGGTGTTTTGACATGGGGCGCAGATTCGCCCGGTCAGGTCTTGCTCATCGGCTTGACTCTGATCTCGCTCTTCGTCTCGGGTTCGAGTTTGCCGTCGGTGCGCGGGCGGAAACGGATCTCGGCCTTCACTTCCACCACCATCTTGGCCAGGGCCTTGGCAAGCTCGCTCTCCAAGTCCAGCCGGTCCAGCCAAGCCCGCATCTCGGTCGTTGCCACGCGCACGAAGTCGTCCTTCGACCGGGTGGCCACTTCCAGCCCAGCCGACATGGCGCGCTTGACGAGATCGGAAAGTCCGCGATCGACACGCTCGCGCACTGGCTCGCCTTCGAGGCCGGCCTTGGCATCATCGCTCGCGTCGGCGTGGTTCGTCGGCTTTTCCACCATGGACGCAAGGCTAGCACGCCCGGTTGCTCCGTGGGTGCGCGGAAAGCAGAGGCGAGATATGCTGCTGGTCGTGTCGGGCGAAAACACACAAGATCGGCTGGGCATCGTGGCCCCAAGCACGGGTGCGCCGGGCATGCCGGTGGACTCGGCTCAGGCGGCCCGGCGCAGTGCCAAGTACCGCCGGCCGCTGCGCCGCCTGCTGCGGGCCTACCGCGTGACCTTGCAGGTCGTGCTGTCTTACTGGCTGTTGCGTATGCGCCGGCGTTTCCGCAGCGAGGAAGCCGCGGCCGAGCTTGTGCAGGCGGTCCATCGCGAAAACGCGCGCCGAGTGCTTTTCACCATCGTCGAGCTACAGGGCCTGTTCATCAAGGTCGGTCAGCTCATCAGCGTGCTGGCCAACGTGTTGCCCGAGGCGTTTCGCAATGAATTGCAGACCCTGCAGGACCGCGTGCCGCCCCGACCGTACGAGGACATCGAGGCCCGGCTGGTGGAGGAACTTGGCGGTCGCCCACCAACCCAGGTGTTCGGTGAGTTCGATCGGAACCCGGTGGCCTCTGCATCCATCGGCCAGGTGCACATGGCGCGCCTGCATTCCGGTGAGAAGGTGGCGGTCAAGGTGCAATACCCAGGCATCGAGCTCATCGTGCAGACCGACTTGGGCGCGATCCGGCGCATCTTCGCCTTGCTGCGCCGGGTTCTGCCTGACTGGGGCTGGGATACCATCTACCGTGAGATCCGCGAGATGGTGCTGGCCGAACTCGACTACCACCACGAAGCCGCCGCGATTCGCGCCATTGCCGCCAACTTCGCCAAGCGCAAGGATGTGGTCATCCCGCGCGTGATCGATGAGTTCTCGACCGAGCGTGTTCTGACCACGGAATGGATGACGGGCATCCGCGTGTGCGACATCGAGGCGCTGGATGCCTGTGGCGTGGACCGCAAGCAGGGCGCGCGTCTGTGCGTGGAAGCCTACTGCAAGCAGATCTTCGTCGACGGCGTGTATCACGCAGACCCGCATCCGGGGAACCTCCTGCTGCGGCCACCCGGTCCGGGTGAGGCCGGACCCACCGTTGTGTTTCTCGATTTCGGCGCCACCGCGCGCGTGTCGCAAGGTATGCGCAAGGGCATCGTGACCTTCCTCCAGGGCGCCATGACCCGCGATGTGGGCCGTATCGTCACCTCGCTCAAGGAGATGGGATTCTTGGCGCGCCACGCGGACCATGAAGTCTTTGACCGGGTGGTGCAACACTTCTACGAGCACTTTCGCGCGCAGATGCG
>PMCR01000230.1 GCA_003155465.1 Myxococcales bacterium
TTTCCGCTCCTGCTGCGCGATCTCATCCTGGTTCTGGCCTTCGTGGTGGTGCTCTTCGGCGTGCTCGGCCAGAGCGGCGTCGACGTCTCGTCGATGGTGACCACCTCGGCGGTCCTCACTGCCATCCTGGGCCTCGCGCTGCAGAGCACGCTCACCAACTTGCTGGCTGGCATCCTGCTGCACATGGATCGGTCTCTCGGGGTGGGCGACTGGGTCCAGTTCGGGAACCGGAAAGGCTGCATTGCCGAGATCCACTGGCGCTCGACGGTTCTGCGCACCACCGACGGCGACACCATCATCATTCCCAACGGTCAGATTACCGCGCAAGATGTCCACAACTTCTCGCGGCCATCGCCCCGGCATCGCGTATGGCTGAAGATCGGCCTGCACTACCGCCACCCGCCCAACGACGTGCGCAAGGTGCTGGTCGAGGCGACGCGCGAGACGCCAGGCGTGCTCACCTTTCGCGAGCCCGACTGTTTCCCGGTCGAGTTCGGCGACAACGCCGTGGTCTATGCTTTGCGCTACTGGATCGACCGTTTCGACCAGGCGTCCGAGATCGAGGGCGAAGTGCGCACCCGTATCTGGTACGCGGTCGCGCGCGCGGGCCTGGAGATTCCGTTCCCCATTCGTACCGTGATCACGCAAGGCGGGCAGGCGGCTGATGGGGATGAGCGGACGCCCCGGGAGCTGGCCGCGCGCCTGTCGGCGTTGGAGCAGGTGGATCTGTTCGCCACCCTGGAAGCCGCCGAACGCGAACTGCTGGCGCGCGGCCTTCGGCCAAGGCCCTTCGCTGCGGGCGAGTCCATCATCCGCCAGGGCGCCCCCGGCGATTCCATGTTCATCATCTCGCGCGGCGAGGTCCATGTCTCGCTGACCCAGGCGGGCCTGCACAAGGTCATCGCCACCCTGGGCTGCGGCGACTTCATAGGCGAGATGTCGCTCATGACCGGCGAGCCGCGCGCTGCGACCTGCCTGGCCGCTACCGATGT
Source organism: Myxococcales bacterium (assembly GCA_003155465.1). The sequence goes on from PMCR01000230.1 coordinate 993, forward strand.
GATGAGCTTTGAGTTGGACCACGCCACCTTCCAGCACCTACTCACCACGCGACCTGCGGTGGCTGATCACATGTCGTCCCTTCTGGCCACGCGGCAATCACACATCGAGAAGAAGGGCGGCGAACTGAGTGCCCTGGCCGCGGCCCAGACCGCCGAGAATACGAGCCACCTCTTGCAGCGCATCCGCAGCTTCTTCGAGTTGAAGTAGAGGGTGGCTGGCGCATGGCGTGAGCCGTTTCCCCCTTGTCGCGCAACTGAGGAGCGGTTGTCTTCGGCGTCTGGGAAGAGAGCAGGTTTCATCAATCTCGCAAGGAGTCGGTATGCATAGGTTTCCAGGCTGGGCAATTCTGGTCGTAGGCGCTGCTGGTTGGCTGTTTTCCTGCAGCGGCGCAAATTCCAAGGCTGACGGAAGCGAGCCCGGCATGGGCGGCAGTGGCGGTGCCGTTTCGGGTGCCAGCGCTGGATCCATGAGCTCGGGCGGTGGGGGCGCCGCGGCGACCGGGGGCGTCACCAGCGCCGGCAGCGGGGGCAGTGGTTTTTCCAGTGGCGGGAGCGCGAGCGGCGGCAGCGGGGGTGCCTCCCGCACCAGCCCTGGCAGCGGGGGCAGTGTGTCCTCGAGCGGCGGGGCGACAAGCTCGATCGCCGGCAGCGGGGGCGGCTTCAGCAGCATCCCGGGCAGCGGAGGTGTCTTCTTGACCGGAGGGACCGCGGGCGGCAGCAGGACGGGCGGCGGGGGGGGCACGGCGAGCGGTGGTGGGGGCATGGCCGGATCCGGGACAGGGACTGCTGCGGCAGGGAGCGGCGGCAGTGCCGCCGCGGGAGATGGGGGTGTCCCCACCGCCGGGGGCGGGCTCACCCTGACCGTGACTGGCGGAACCTTGAAGATCGAGGTGTGCGCGGACAACGTGATCCGCGTCGCCTTTGCCAAGAACGCGACCTTCTTCACCCGCGCCAGTCTGGCCACGGCACCCAAACAATGTGTCCCGACGGCGTTCACCACCACGACGGCGGGCAATCTGACGAAGATCGCCACCGCGAGATTGACCGTCCAGGTCGATACCACCACGGGCCAGGTGACCTTCCTCGATCCCGCCGGGCAACCCATATTGGCCGAGAATTCCGGCGGCGGCCGAACTCTGACCGCTGCGACGGTCCAGAGCGAGGCCACCACCAATGTTCGCCAGGAATGGGCATCCAACGCGGACGAGTCGCTCTACGGCCTGGGCCAGCACCAGCAGGGCCTTATCAATATCAAAGGCACCGATCTGGATTTGCACCAGTACAACACAGAAGTCTTCATTCCCTATTTGGTGTCGAGTCGCGGCTACGGCATTCTGTGGGACAACACCTCGTTCACGCGCTTCGGTGATCTGACCGACTCCGTGCCCCTGCCGGGAACCACGGGACTCTACGCCACCTCGGGCGATCCCGGAAACGTCAGCCCCGGCACCGGCAACACCAAGGACTGGTCGGGCACGGTCACGCCCACGGTGACGGGCGACTACACCTTCCGGACCTATTCGTCGGGCACGGTTCAGCTGAGCGTGAATAGCCAAATGGTGATCAATCATTGGCGGCAAAACTGGCTGCCCAACGAAGACATCGCCCACGTGAACCTGACCGCGGGTCAAGCGGTGCCGGTGCGCCTGCAATGGAACGGCGACGGCATGAACATCATTCGCCTGTTGTGGAAGCCGCCAGTCAGCAACCGCACCACTTCGCTTTGGTCCCAGGTGGCCGACGGCGTCGACTATTACTTCGTCTACGGGCCGGAACTGGACGACGTGGTCGCGGGCTACCGGCAACTTACCGGACAGGCGACCATGATGCCCCTGTGGGCCTATGGCTACTGGCAATGCCGCGAGCGCTACAAGACAGCGCAGGAAATCACCGACGTTCTCAAGGGCTATCGCGATCGTGGCGCACCCATCGACAACATCGTGCAGGACTGGCAGTACTGGGTCGCCGATCAATGGGGCTCGCACCAGTTCGATTCCAGCCGGTACCCGGATCCGGCCGGGCTGATCAAGACCATTCACGATACCTATCACGCCCGTTTCATGATCTCTGTGTGGCCCAAGTTCTACACCAGCACCGCGAACTACACCGCGCTCAATGCCAAGGGCTTCGTCTACAAACTGAACGTCACCGAGGGCAAGAAGGACTTCGTTGGCTACAATTTCACCTACTACGATGCCTTCAGTACCGACGCGCGGGCCATGTACTGGTCGCAGATCAACACGGCGCTGTTCTCTAAAGGCGTCGACGCCTGGTGGATGGACGCAACCGAGCCCGAGATCGTCGAGGGCCCATTCACCAGCATCAACTCGCAAGTGACGACCAACCAGACCCACATGAACCCAACCGCGCTGGGTTCCGGCTCGCGCATGTTGAACGCCTACGCCTTGGTGAACAGCCAGGCCGTGTATGAGGGACAGCGCGCCGCCGCCCCCAACCAGCGGGTGTTTATCCTGACCCGCAACGGCTTTGCCGGGCAGCAGCGCTACTCCGCCGCGACCTGGTCGGGCGACATCTCATCTAGCTGGACGGCGATGAAGAAACAGATCCCGGCTGGCCTGGGGTTCTCGGTGTCGGGCATGCCGTACTGGACGCTCGACAGCGGCGGGTTCTCAGTGCCAACCCGCTGGGCGGCGGCCAGCCCGACCGCGGCCGACTCGGCCGAATGGCAGGAACTGAACGCCCGCTGGTTCGAGTATGCGACCTTCTTGCCCCTTATGCGCGTGCATGGTCAGACGCCCAACCGCGAGATCTGGCAATTCGGCGGCGACACCAGCGCAGCCTATGCGGCGATGCTTAAGTTCGACAAACTGCGCTATCGCATGCTTCCATATGTGTATTCATTGGCCGGGGCGGTCACCCAGCACGCAGGAACCATCATGCGCCCCCTGGTCATGGATTTCCGCGGCGACACCACGGCGCGCGAGATCGGGGACCAATACATGTTCGGTCCGGCGTTCCTGGTTGCGCCGGTCACCACCTACCAAGCGAGCACGCGGTCGGTGTATCTGCCCAGCACCTCCGGCGGCTGGTATCTGTTCTGGACGGGCGCGGCGGTTGCGGGCGGAGCGAGCATCTCGGCCCCGGCCCCGTACGACGCCATGCCGGTCTATGTGCGCGCGGGGTCGGTTGTTCCGCTGGGCCCGGACCTGCAGTACACCGGGGAGAAGCCCGCGGATCCCATCACCCTCTGCGTCTATGCCGGCGCTGACGGGGCCTTCACCCTCTACGAGGATCAGGGGACGACCAATGACTACGAAACCTCGGCATTCGCCGAGATACCGGTCAAGTGGACCGATGCCACGAAGACTCTCACCATCGGCGCCCGCCAGGGCTCGTTCAACGGGATGCTCGCCTCGCGCAGCTTCCAGATCGTTCGCGTGGCTGCGGGAAAGGCCGTGGGCTATCCCTTCACCGCGACGCCCGACCAGACCGTGACCTACACCGGCGCAGCGATGGACGTCACGCTCAACTGAAGCGCGATTGTCACTCCGGGCCACCTCCTTCTGCCAGGCGTCCCGCGGCGTCGCTGCACTTGCCGCGGGATCACGACGCCTTCTCAGGCTTTGACGGTGGCAGCGGTTGGACTTAAGCTGAAGGTTCATCACCGGCAAGGACCGGCAAGGGGTGCGCATGCAGGAGAACGCCATCCGCAGGGACGACATGGTCTCGATCGAGGAGCTGGAGGCACTTCGAAACCAACACAAGGATCTGGAAGCAAGGCTGGCGGTCATGGACCGCCACCTGTCGCTGACCGCCCAGGAACAGACTGAGCGCGCTCGGCTGAAGAAAGAGAAGCTGGCGATCAAGGATCGCATCCAGGTCATGCTTTCCCGTCGGCCGGCGGCGTAGCCCGGCCGGGTGGGTCAGCGGCGGCAACAAGGCCGCAGCAAGGCAACTCGACGACAAAGCGCGCGCCGCCCAGCGGCGCTGGCGCCTCGCCCGCGGACACATCGCCACCGTGGTCGATCACGATCTTGCGAACGATGGCCAGGCCCAGGCCGGTCCCGCCCGGCCGGAAGGTGACGTAGGGATCGAACACCCGTTGCCGCTCGGTCTCGGGAACACCTGGGCCATTGTCGTCCACCAGGATCGCGGCGCGTCCGCGGTCCGGACGTTGTTCGACGCGGATGACCACCTGGGGCTCGCGGCCGGCCCCGCTGGCCGCCTGCAAGGCATTGTCGACTAGGTTGGCGATCACGCGACGGAACAGCATCTTGTCGCAGGGTGCGGACACCGGCCCGCTGGCTTGCACCTTGACGAGGGATTGCCACTCGGGCTGCAGACGCACGATCTCTTCGACCAGCGGCACCAGATCGAGCGGCGTCGGCTCCACCTTGGGCAGCTTGGCAAAGGCCGAGAAATCCTCGACCAGACGGCGCAGGCCGGTGATCTCTTCGCGCAGTATCTCCGTGGCTGTGTCGAGCAGGCGCCGGTATGCGGGATCGTCGCCTGGGTACTTCGAGGCGATTTCCTGCACCGCAAGTTGGATGGGCATAAGCGGGTTCTTGATCTCATGCGCCAGACGGCGCGCCACTTCTTGCCAGGCCGACACCTTCTGCAGGTACTCGACGCGCGAGCGCGCCTGCGCCAGTTCAGCCACCATGCGATCAAAGGCGCGTCCCAACTCGTCGAGTTCGTCCTTGCCCTTGGGGGCCACCCGCACCGACAGATCACCGTCCCCCACCGCCCGCGCCGCCCTGTGCAGGCGCGCAACCCGCCTGGTCACCCGCCGTGCGACCAGCCAGCCCCCGAGGGGCGTCACCGCCAGGATGGCCAGAACCAAGAGCAGGTACTGGTGCAGAAAGCGTGGGACCAAGAGGCCGTACACGCGATCGATTTGTTGTTCCTTTTCAATAGCGGCGCGCAGAGCCAGGAAATCTTCGTACATCTGCGCCGGGATCCCGAACACCAACTCCAGCGCGCGGGGCGCCTCGCCATCGGCTGCGGGTAGGGCGACCAGGATGGGCGGCGCCTCACGCGATCGGCCCAGCGTCTCGGCCGGCGCCTCCCAGGTATCGACCACCTCGGCACCGACCAGGAGCTGCGCGCGCAGCAGGCCCTCGGTGCGCGTGAGATCGGCCATGCGGGCTGGCTCTTGTGCGGCGATATCATGGGCGCGACGGCGGAACTCGTCCTTGCGATCGGCGAAGTAGGAACGAAACACATCGGCGGCGCGCGCCGAAGATCCCGCCATCTGGGCTTCATGTTCGAGCGAAAAGTCGGCGAACCTTCGCACCATGAAATAGAGAGCGTAGGCCGACAAGGCCACGGCCAGCACGGCCACCGCCAGCATGGCACCCAGAATCTTCCACTCGAAACGCCCGGGCCATCTCATCGGGGTGGCTCCATCCACGACGGAGAGACCAGGCGAAGCTGGCGCTCGCTCTCGTCGATGCGTGGGTTGACGAAGATGCTGACAAACGACCCAAAAAAACTGTCGCCCGAGCCCATGCGACTGCGCGGCGAGGGCCGCGCCAGCCAGCGCCGCACGTCGGCGAGAAGCTCTTGCGAGATGGGGTTGAGATCGGCGCGCACGCTCAGCCGGTAGGCCACCCCGGGCTCAAGACGGTCCAGACTGACTATGGGAAAGGCGACGAGTGCGGTGGCCAGGTCGATGGCCTCGCCTGCGGTCGCGACCTCGCGCGTTTCGCTCTTGCCGCCCGCCTCGAATCGGCGCACGCGGAACTTCTCGTCCCAAAGGTCGTACAGGATCTCAGTGTGGCGGATGGCCTGGGCTACCGGCTCGGGGCTGTCCAGGCGGAAGATTGCTACCCGCACCAGTACGCGGCTGGTGAAGCCCGACAGCAGGTGTTGCGCGTCTTGCGCCCTGAACAGGTCATGCAGAGCCAGGCTGACCAGCAGGCGCCCGTCGCGCCGGTTGACGCCGGCCTTGCGTTCTTCGGGTTCTTGCGCGCGGGCCGGCGTGGCTCGCGCGGCTGCGAAAGCCAAGATGGTGAACGCCAGAAGACCTGTCCGGTACCACATTACAGGGGAAGCCGGCCGATGGCGTTGGCCACCGAAAGGGTGAAGATGCCGATGTACGTGTCCAGGCGCAGGCCCAGATCAGCGGTGAGATCGGCCGGGATGCGTTGGCCCAGGCTGGCGCCTTCCCGGCGCAGATCATCGGGATTGGTCAGGGCAAACACGCCCAAGGCGGCAAATACGTCGCCGCGGTAGAAAAGGCCGTGGCGCCGCCACAGGGGCACGGCGTACTCGACAAGCAGGCGGCCGGCCAGCTTGTCATAGCGATGGTCGGCCACGCTGGTGCCGAAGAAGTTGCGCGAAGGCTGGGTCGAGAAGTTGATGCCGTACGCGCGCGGGGGCAGCAGCAGGTTCAGGTCGCCGACGAAGAAACGATCGAAGTACGGCGCGTCTCCCACCACGCCGCCCAGCAGGCCATGTACCCCGATGACATGGCCCACGCGCAAGGGGAAGTAGAGCGAGCCCTGCGCGGTTGCTTTGAGGAACGTGTACTGTGAAGCGCAAGCGGGCGTCGCCCCTTCCACCGACAGGACCATGTGCCGGCCCGCGCGGGGCAGAACCGGATCGGAGCGGGAATCGAGGTCGAGGGTCAAGGCGAGGGAGCCCAGCCGGCTTGATCCCGCGCGCACCAGAAACGCGATCGGTTGACTTTGGCCCTGGCCCAGGTCGCGGTCGCGCAGGGTGGGCCATTCGGCGCGAACCGTCTCGAAACGCCCCTCACCGAGGAGAAATGCCGTGCGCGACAAAACCGCGCCGGCGCCCAGCACGCCGCCGACGCGCCTGACGTTCAACGCAACGAAGTCGGAGGGATCGGGCCGGTCCGTGGCGCCGATTGCGCGGAGGAACTCACTGCCTCGGGAAAAGAGCGCGCTTCCCGACAGCAGCAAGCCGTGCAGGCGCGGTGGGCCGGCCATGCGCAAGGAAAAGGCCAGGGCTGGCGTCGCGCCATCGACCTTGGGACGAGTCGAGCTGACGAAGCCGGCGCCCAGTGTCAGCCCGCGGCCGAGCAAGTTGCGCTCGCTCACGTCCAGACCGCCCCACAAGGTTGTGGCGTCGCTGGTGCCGAGGTGGATGGCGTTGAGGATGATGGTGCCGCGTTCCTCCACCTCGATGACCAGCACCACGTCCCCGCGACGCTCGCCCTTGACCATGGAAAGGCGTGCGTCGAGGAAGTAGCCCAGCGCCAGCAGGCGCAGACGCGCCCGATCGACCCGCGCATCGTCGGCCGTCACCGTGTCACCGGGCGAGAGAGCGACCTCGCGCAGGATGAAATCGGTGCGGGTTTTGCGGTTGCCGCGCACCTCGATGCGTTCAATCCTGTAGCGCAGGGTGAACCCGTCGGGCAACGTGGCCGATGGCTCGATCTTCTCAGGCGGGGGCTGCGCCTGCGCCAACGAGGGCAGGAGGGCGAGCAGGGCTGGGAGCCAGGGGAAACGCATGGAAGGGACCGGCTTTCCCCTAACGGTCGACCGTCACAGCGTCGGAGTCAACTGGTACTCCGAATCGCCCTTACCAGACACAGCGGGGATAGAACGAAGCGATAGTGCGGTCGCAAGTCACGAGCTGCGCATTCTTGCTTCGTGCGAGGGTGACGATGAGACGATCGGCAGGGTCGCGATGGGCCCAATCCAGATCCACGGCTGCGAGAAATGTCTCGGCATCCACTGCTACGGTTGTCACCAGGCGCATGGCGCTGGCCAACCAAGCGTTTCGGGGCAAGGGCAGCGGCAAACGGCCAGCCCAGTGTTTCCAGGCGATTTCGTACCAGGTGACCGCGCTGACCAGACGAGGACCCGCGTCGGTCGGCAGCGGCCTACGCTGCACCAGCCACGAGAGCACGGCGCAGGTGTCCAGGACCACGCTCATCGCTTGGCTTTCCCGCGCGAACGGCCGGGGCGGACGGTCATGGTGCCCCATTCTTCGACGGGAATAGGCGCAGTGAGCTGCTCGAATGTGTAGGCAATGCCCGACTCCTTTGCGGCTGCGTGCAAGTGGGCCAGAGTCTCGTCCTCGCTGTCACCTTGTTCATCGCACGGGATCAACTTGGCCACAGGCTTGCCGTAGCGGGTGAGGACCACCGGCTCGCGCGTCCGCTGCACTTGATTGATGTAGGCCGACAGCCTGGCCTTGGCCTCGTACACCGTGGACGTGGTGGACATTAAACTAGTCTAGCTAGTCAGATTGGCTCTGTCGACCACAAGGAAGGACTGTAGCGCCGTGCTCGCGCGGCTGGCCGACATGGGCGATCGGCCTTCCGGGTCAGCCCAGGCCGGCCAGCGTGCGCGTGAGCGTGAGCGGTAGCGTGAGCGACCAGCGGCAAGCGGCTAGCGTGGGCGGCTGGCGTGAGCGCGACGGGCGAGCGCGAAGCGCGAGGGGTGGGTGGGGTGGGTTGTCTGTCCCGAAGCCCTTTAGGGTGNNCACGCTCACGCCCACGCGACCCGCGGGCCGGCCTTGCGGGCGGCCCGCAATTACCCGACAAGCCGTAGCTAGTTCACGCTGACCCGGGGCGCGATCGTCACATCGGCAACCAGGGCGTTGAGGCGACTCTTCACCTCTTCGGACGGACTCAACACCGTCATCCGTTCGAGCACGAAGCGCAGGCGCCGCTGATCGCCGCGCACCTCGTAGATGGCGCGTAGGTTGTTGAGCACGCGTACCAGGATCTGTCGTCGCGCGGCCGGCACCAGGCAGCGTTCGTCGATGTCGCTCGGATCCCCGGTCGCGGATTCGTAGAGCGCCCGCAGCTCAGCCCACCTGACCATGCGCCCGTCGAACGGATCCACCACCGCCAGGGTGTCGTCGCGTCGCCGCGCACCCACGAGAAAGTGGCCCGGGAACGAGATACCGAAGGTTTCCACACCTGCCCGCCGGCACACGGCCATGAGCACGATGGCCAGCGAGATGGGATTGCCAGTGCGTCGATCGATGACTTCGTTGAGAAAGCTGTTGCGCGGATCGTAGTAGTCGGACACGTTGCCCCGAAAGCCCAACTCACCGTAGAGAAGCCGCAAGATCGGCTGCACACGGTCAGCCGGGGCCGGCCCGCAGCGACGATCGGCTTCCAGGCGGATGCGCGCCAGCTCACCCATCACGTCAAGCTTGGCGATGAACCCGGGAATATCCAGACCTGGGTAGTCGGGCTCGCAGAGCAGAAGCGCCGTGCTCTCCAAATCCAGCTCGTGATTCGGCTGGCGAAGCAGGTGCGCAAACAGCAGCAAATCCGTCGGCCCACTCATTCGCAATTTCAAGATAGCAGACCCCATCCGGCCGGCATGCGCTTTCTCACGCCACCCAGGAGATGTGTGTGGGCAACCCCTACCCCACGGGGTTACTCGGGATTGACTTCGAGGCGGGCAAGCAGTTCCGCGATGCGGGCGTTGGTCGCTGCCAGCTCCGCCTCCAAGCTGGGAACGCGGGCCGCCGCGAGCATTGCTGCGTCGTGCTGGCTTTCGAGGAAGACCAGCCGCTCGTAGACCTCCTCGGGATCGGGGGCCTCGGCGCGCAGCTCCGCCAGCCTGGCCGCTGCCTCCTCGGCCGCCTTGCTCTGCGCTTCCAGCTCGGCCAGACGGGCCATCTTGGAATCCGCGACGTGCAGTAGCGTTTCCAGCTCCCGGGCCCTGGCTGTAGCTGCTTCGGCCGTCTTCAGGTGAGTCAGGTGCTCGTTGGTCTGCGCGGCCGCCGTATCGGCGATCGCCAGCTTGGCTTCAAGCTCGACCGCGCGGGCCGAGGCGGCCGTCGCGGCTTGCAGCTTCGTCTCCAGCTCGGATATGCTCGCCACGCTCGCCTGCCATTCACCCTGCAACTCCTCTGTGCGCGCGGCCGCCTGCTTGCGCGCGCGCTCGGTGTCGTCGCGCAGACGCAGCGAATCCGCCAGGCGGCGCTCCGCCTCGCCGATCCGGTTGCGCAGATCGGCTGTCTCGCTCTCCAGATCGGCAATGCGGCCCTTGGCCTGTTCAGCTTCGCTGCGTGCCTGGGCATCGGCCCTGGCCTTGTGCTCAAGACGCAGCATCACACCCTCGAGCTCCGCCAGACGCGAGCGGCGCTGGCGATCAGCTTCCTCCACCTCGGCGAGAGACCGGCGCAGCCGCGCCGACTCTTCGAGCGCATCGGCCAAACGTTTCTCCGCCGTGGCCAGATCTTCTTCCAGCTCGGCCACCAGGCTTGATTGCTCATTGAGAGCGTCGCGCAGCCGCCCCACCTCGTCGAGGTGCGCGGCCGCGGCCCGCTGGAACTCCTCAAGCGCCAGCTCGCGGGATTTCAGCGTAGCCAGCAGCTCATCGCTGGCGGGGCTCGCCGGCGGCGGCGCTTGACGGAGCTCAGCGATCTGGGTGCGCAGGCGGCCGAGATCGTGTTCGGCCGCATCCGCGCGCCAGGTTGCCTCCTGCCGGACCGCCTCCAGAGCCGCAATGCGATCGTCGCGCTCCGACAACGCCGATTCGCGTTCGGCCAGTTCGGCCTCGCGGCGCTTGAGTTCATCGGTCAGACCGGCAGCGTGCAGCGGCTCGCTGGACCGCAGCCCTGCGGTCAGACGTTGGGCCAGGGCGGTCATCTCGTCGGTGGTCTTACGGGTCAGATTGACCACCGACTCGTCCGCTTCCAGCAACGCCCGCCGCAGCCGCTGGGTCTCCTCGTCGAGCTCGGCGCGGGCCTCCGCCGTACGCCGCACACGACCGCGCAACTCCTCGATCTCCTCGCTCTGCGCGCGCGACACGCGCAGCAGGCCATCGGCCTGGCCCTGCGCCTCGGCCAACTTCTGCCGCAACTCGGCCAGGGCAGCGTCAGGGGCCTTGGCCCCGGCTGAGAAGTCAGGCGCCGGCGTCTCGTTCGCCGGGCTCGGGCTCGCGCGTGACGGGATCTGAACCAGCGCATAGCCCAGGCTCAAGGCCTCGTCGTGGCCGCACAGTGCGAGGTAGTGGCTTGGCTCCTCGTTTTCGGCCTGGGCCAGGTCAGGCTCGATCCGCAGCTCAGCCGGGGCCTCGTCGAACTCCGCGATCCCCCAGGCGGCAAAAGGCGTTTGACCGAACATGCGCACCTTGGGGAAGTGCGGACTCAGCTGGTCGACGATGTCGAAGTAGGAAACGCCTGGCGCGGGCCGGTCAGCTCGGTCGCCGTTGGGCACCACGCAGACCAGACGCCCACCGGGCGCCACCAGCTTCAGCACCGCCGGCAGGGTCAACGACCCGCGGCCGAGCAGGATGTCCGCGGCCTCTGGGATCAGCACCACATCGAACGGACCAGCCTGGTCCAGCGAGGCGGCTGTCATCGTGAGGAAGCTCAGGGCACCGTCTCGTGATGTAGGCTGGTGGCGAGTTCGCGCCTCGGCCACCGCGCCCGAGTCGTCAGCCCCAACCACGTTTCGCGCGCCAAGTCGTGCGAGGTGAGCTGCGCTTTCACCGCTTCCGCACCCGAGCTCCAACACGCGCCGGCCCATCAGAATAGGTCGCAGGTAGCTGTAGACGGCGGAGTAGCGAATCCCCCGGTCGGGTTGGCACTTTTCGGCCATGCGCGGCAGACTATACATGGCGGGACCGCGGTCACGCCAGTGACGGACCCAAACGAAAGCGAAACCGCCATGACGCATCGAAGCAAGGGTGTCTCCGCACGCGATTGCGCATTGCTGCTTGCTCTGGCCGCTGCGGGCGATTATAAACGCCCGCTCCAAGGAAGGTTGCTCGTCATGCCGAAGAAGGGGATTCACCCGGCCTATAAGCCCGCCACCATCAAGTGTGCCTGCGGTCACACGGTGGAGACGTATTCCACCCGCGGGTCGTTCATGGTGGACATCTGCTCGAACTGCCACCCGTTCTACACGGGCAAGCAGAAGTTCCTCGACACCGGCGGCCGCATCGAACGCTTCAACAAGAAGTACGGCAAGAAGACCACCCCGCCTGCGCCGGCCACTCCGTAGGGCCATTCTGCGCGGGTCGGGCTTCGCCCTGGCCGTGCCCCCACCATGCTGGACGAACTGCTGCTCGGCAAGCTGTCGGCCATCGAGAACCGTTTCGAGGAGCTGACCGCCAAACTGTCCGATCCGGTGGTCCTCGCGCANNCCAAGGAGCACTCTGACCTGCGCGAGCTGGTGGAGACCTTTCGCACCCACCGCGATGTCAGCCAGCGCACGGCCGAGGCGCGCGATCTGCAGAAGGATCCGGAGATGCGCGAGCTGGCGCGGGCGGAAGAGGGCCAGCTTGCCGCCGAGCAGGGGCGACTGGAAGAACGACTGACCTTCCTGCTGCTGCCCAAAGATCCCAACGACGACAAGAACATCATGCTCGAAATCCGGGCCGGCACCGGCGGCGAGGAGGCGGCCCTGTTCGCCGCTGATCTGTACCGCATGTACGGCCGCTTCGCCGAACGTCGGCGCTGGAAGGTCGAGGTCGTCTCGATGTCGAGCGCCTCGGCAGGCGGCATCAAAGAAGTGGTAGCCAACATCGAGGGCAAAGGCGCCTATTCGCAGCTCAAGTACGAATCCGGCGTGCACCGCGTGCAGCGCGTGCCCACCACTGAGGCGCAGGGGCGCATCCACACCTCGACTGCGACAGTGGCCGTCCTTCCTGAGGTCGAGGATGTCGACATCAACATCGATCCCAAGGATCTCAAGATCGAAGTCATGCGCTCGGGTGGGCCGGGCGGCCAGTCGGTCAACACCACCGATTCGGCCGTGCGCATTCACCACATTCCGAGCGGGCTTTTCGTGCACTGCCAACAGGAGAAAAGCCAGCACAAGAACAAGGCCATGGCCATGAAGCTCCTGCGCTCGCGTCTGTACGAGATCGAGCTCGAAAAGCGGGACAACGCCGAGCGCGACAA
>PMCR01000373.1 GCA_003155465.1 Myxococcales bacterium
TACTCTTGCACCACATCTCCCTTGCCGGAACGCCACGGGATGCTGCCGACGTTGAAGGTGCTGGCCTTGCTTGGCCACAGGGCAAAGCCATCGTGGTGCCGCGTTGTGAGCACGCCAAATGTCATCTTGGCGCTTACAGCCGCATCGGCCCACTGATTGCAATCGAGATTGGTGGGATTGAATTGGTTGATGGGGAGANNAGATTGGGCTGTCCCCAGGATCCTGTGTAGGTGAGAATCCCCAAACAGATGAACATGCCGAAGCGCAGGTCGATGAAGTCACGCTGGATCTGTTGCCAACTCCTGCCGGTTCCGCCGTCGGGCGATGGCAGCGTGCCGGCGTCGGGACTGCTGGGTTGACTCGCGTCCCCAGTCCCTGCGGTTGCCAAGACACCCCCGGTTCCAACTCCAGCCGTCGTCGCGGTTCCCCCTGAACCGCCCGCTGGCGCGCGGTCGACGGCGGCGTCGGCTACTGTTGCGCCACCGGAAGATGTGGTTTGACCGCCGCTACTCGCCCCACCTCCTTGACTGGAGGATGTCGAGGCTGTGCCCCCTGTGGTTTGGCCACCGCTGGCCGCCCCACCGCCTGAGCTGGAGGAAGTCATTCCCGCTGAGGACCGCGTTGAAGAAAGGTTTGTGCTGGTTGTTCCGCCTACATGGCCCCCGGTGTTTATCGAGCTGGCAAAGGTGGCGCCTCCGGTCGACGCGATTCCTCCGGTTCCTGAGCTGCCGCCCAGTGCAGCCGTGCCGCCGGCAGATCCATCTTGGTTCACGTTGGGCGCCCTGCTGCTGCAGGCAAGGCCGATCGCGCACGCGAACAGGGTCGAGACTAGTTTGGTGTTCATGGACGTAGGGAGTTCCGGTGAGTGTGACGGATTTGAAGGTATTTTTCACGCTCACCTCGCCTCTTGCGAGATGGTGGGCCGTGCTACCGGCCGTACACCGGGGCCCCGGCGTACTTTGCCTTGGCGCCCAATTCCTCCTCGATGCGCAAGAGCTGGTTGTACTTGGCCACGCGCTCGCCGCGACAAGGGGCGCCGGTCTTGAGCTGCCCGGCCCGCGTTGCGACGGTCAAGTCGGCGATGAAGTCGTCGGGCGTCTCACCTGAGCGATGGCTGACCACGATACCGTAGTGGGCCGCGCGGGCGATGGCAATGGCCTCCAGGGTCTCGGTCAAGGTTCCAATCTGGTTGAGCTTGATGAGAACCGCGTTGCCCACCTTCTCGGCCACCGCGCGCCGGATGATCACTGGGTTGGTGACGAAGATGTCGTCGCCCACGAGCTGGATCTTCTTGCCCAGCCGTTCGGTCAGAAGCTGCCAGCCCTTCCAGTCGTCCTCGGCCAGGCCGTCCTCGATGCCCCAGATGGGGAATTGTCGGACCCAGTCCTCCCAAAACGCAACCATCTCGGCCGAGCTGTAGCGGCTTCCGTCTGACTTGCGCAACAGGTAGGCGCCGTCTTCATAGAACTCACTCGCCGCTGGATCGAGCGCGATGGCCACGTCCTTGCCCGGCTTGAGCCCAGCCTTTTCGATGCCTGCGAGAATGACCTCGACCGCCTCCACGTTGGCCTTGAGGTTGGGCGCGAATCCGCCCTCNNATGTTGAACATGGGCACGGGCAGAAGCGTGGCCGCGCTGCCGCCCAGGTGCTGGTAGAGCGGCTTGCCGGCCGAGGCCGCGGCGGCGCGAGCCACCGCCATGGATACGCCAAGGATGGCATTGGCGCCCAGCTTGGCCTTGTTGTCCGTGCCGTCGAGGTCGCACATGCGCTTGTCGAGGACCGCCTGGTCCGATGCCTCGGCGCCCTTGAGCGCGGGGTACAGTGTCTCGTTGACGTTGGCCACCGCGCGACGCACGCCCTTGCCGCCATAGCGTTTCTCGTCGCCGTCGCGCAGTTCGATGGCCTCGCGGCTGCCTGTGGACGCGCCCGAGGGAACCGCAGCGCGGCCGAAGCTGCCGTCGCTGAGCCGGACGTCGACCTCGACCGTGGGATTGCCGCGCGAATCGAGAATCTCTCGAGCGTGGATGGATGTGATGGTTGTCATGGGATGGGTTCCTTTCGTTGGAGAGGCACGAGCGCCTCAATTTCCCGGTCCAACCGTTGGATGCGCGAGAGTTCAGTATGGACCGCTTCGGCCCCGGCTGCCCGGCGCTCGCGTGCGCGCACGAGCGCCCGATCGCCTGAAGCAGCGAGGCGATCGAGAAAGTCATTGGTGAGCTTGACGAAGCGCTGGCTGGCCTCGATGTAGAGCGACTCGGCCGCCCGCTGGTTGGCGGAACCGGAGCAGAAGCTCCTGCACCCAGCGCATGAAGACCTGCTGGTGGCCACCCCGGTCTCGATTCGCGTGAACTCGGTTCGCAACGACGATCCTGGTTGTCTGGCGCCGCCGCGGAGCTGTCAGATGCGTATGTTCTAGCGGCCTACTTCGCCCTCGGCGAAGATGACGACGCTGCGCTCGTGAGCGTCACCGACAGCCTCAACACCGTGATCGAGCGGGCGGGCAGGATCCGGGTGAAAGCCTTCCCGATCCCGGTCACCACCGACTCCACTGGCGCCACGTGACGGGGACTCTCGAATGAGTTCTCCTCGTTTCCATCCTTGGCGGTCATCACGATCGCCTGGCCCGTCGTGCCGACCGACGCCACGCCTTTCAGGTCGAATGTGGTCTTGCGCGGAACCGTGCCGGTGTTGACCAGCTTGAGGATGAGCTGCTTGCTGTCCTCGGTCCGGCTGGCCACCGCGTAGATCCGTGGGGGGCTCGGGCGGACCACTTCCTGTACCAGCGTGCCATCGAGGTAGCACCTGATCCGTGGCCCCGCGAGTTCGATGCGGATGCTGTACCAGCGGCCGGTCTCGACCTTCCCCGGTACGTTGGGTTCACCGAAGATCCCCTGCAGCCCGATCCGGATGTTGCCCCAGCCACCCACGTTCCAAACCCTCTGCTGGCCCTCCTCCTCGGCCTGGAACTGGATCTGGAATCCGTCGACGCCCCCGAGCTTGCGGGCCTTCACCTCGAAAGCGCCGTCGCCCCAGTGGCTGTCGGCGATCTGGGCCAGCTCGAAGGCTTCCTCTTTCCCAGTCTGGCGCAGGCTACCGTCCTGGACCGTCCACACGCCCTTGAAGGGTTTCCAGCCGGTCATACCACGGGTGAAATAGCTCTCGAAGATCCGTTTGCCGTCGGGTGCGGTGAAGGAGATGTCCTTGTATTCGACTTGGGTGTTGCCCCAGGTCCCGACGCCGAACCTACCTTTCGGGGCCTGGTACGGGATCTCGGGCTGATTCAGGTCGCTTGGGCAAACCACGTCGCCGCGGTTGGGGGCAAACATGGTTTGCAGATGATACGAAGGCGTGCCGTAGGAGCGGCCTTGGTCGAAGACGATCGCGTTGGGGTCCCAGGACTTCCACGCTGGGTGGGCCAGCAACGGGGCGTAGGACGCCATCACCACGTGGTCGCCGTTGGCTTCCAACCCTGTCAAGAAGGCTGCCTCGCCGAGCGCAGCCGAGAGGTTCCCGGTCCCGGCCCCGTTGTTGACTGCGTACTCGCCCACGTACACAAGGGGACCCTTTCGGTCGACCCGTTGGTAGTAGTCCGCCATGCCTTGGAACCCCACGGCATCGAGGTAGTAGTGCTCATCCT
This sequence comes from Myxococcales bacterium, assembly GCA_003155465.1. The sequence goes on from PMCR01000373.1 coordinate 3,638, forward strand.
GGATTTCCACCGGGCGGTCTTGGGGAACTCCGCCCTCCCAGAAATTGGCGACCAGGTGCAGATCCGGGTACTTCGCCTTCAAGGCATCATGGAAAAGGGCATAGCGTAGGGCGTACTCGGGCCCGCCGTTCTCGTTGCCGATCTCGATGTAGTCCAGCTTGAACGGGGCCGGATGGCCCGCGGCGGCCCGGAGCGCCCCCCATTTGCTGTCGACTGGGCCCCGGGCGTAATCCACCAAGTCCACCGCGTCTTGCACCCATTCCTTCATTCGACTCATCGGCACGGCGTAGCCGTGGCCCATGCCGCAATTGATGACGTAAAGGGGTTCGGCCCCCAGATCCTCGCACCATTGGAGGAACTCATGGACACCAAAGGCGCCTGACATCTGGTAGCCCCAGCGGTTGGGGACCCCGCGGCGTTGGGCCGGCTCCCCGATCGTGTCCTTCCATCGCGGGGCGTTGGCTAGATCCAAGCCCTCGACAAAGCAACCGCCGGGGAAACGGACAAAGGCCGGCTTCAGGGCCGCGATCATCTCCGCCAGGTCCTGGCGCAGGCCGTGCCCTTTCCAGGTCGAAACCGGCATCAGAGACAACTGGTCGATCCAGACGCTTCCCGCGCCCTTGCCTGCCAGCGCCAACCGTCCGGACAAGTCGGTGGCCGAGGGATCGAGCGTCACCTCAACCCTGGCCCAGACCCCGCTCGGCGCGGGAATGGCGGTTTTTGCCAGAACTCTTCCGCCTTGGCCCTCCAAGCGGACTTCGAGCGGGCAATTCCCGCGCTGGTACAGTGAAAACCGCAGGGCTTCCCCCTGGCGAAACGCCATGCCGCCCGGGTAGTGGTCCTTGTCGCGGCTGAAACCGTCCTGGGTGAGGCTTGCATCGGGCGCGTAGAACTCGAGGTACAGCGAAGTGGGATTCTGGCGACGCAGCGGCCTCTGCCTGTCCAGCGTGGCCTTCGCCGGCCCCGAGAGCTTCCAGGCCACCGGCGTCATGCGGTCGTCCTCGAAGGAACGGTTCTGGATCATCTCGGCCCAGAGACCGCCCTCCCCAGCCCGGTTGATCTCCTCGAAGAAGATGCCGTACAGAAGCGGGCTGATCTTGGGCCCGTCCCGGTCAGCATGAACCGTCAAGCGGGCCGCCTGGTCAGGGGTCGCCGCCGCCGAAGGTTGCGCAATCGCAAGAGAAAGCGCCATAAGGCCGACCAACCCAGCCCGCGGCGAACGCTTCTCCATGGCGTCTTTCTCCATGCTGCCGCTTCTAGCACTCCCCTGTCGTCCCGACTGACCTGACTCGAAGCAGGGTTGCGCGCAGCGAGTCAGGGGGGCTGAATCGCACTGCCCATAGATTAGGTTTGGTCCGTGAGCGGTTTTTCAGGGCTGCCGTCACTGTAGTGTAGGATTTCCCCATAAGTCATCGGAGGAGTTTCATGAATACCGTTTCTCTTCGCCAGTCTGCCTTCTGGATTTTGCTGCTCGTGGCTTGTGCTGGTCTCGGATGCGCGTCAAGCGATCAAACGCCCGGAGTTGGGGGAAACACCGAGGTGAGCTCTGAGTCAGGAGGAGAATCCGGCTCTGGCGGAGTGACGAGCAATGGTGGCACTGTGGCCAGTGGGGGAACCAGCGCGAGCGGAGGCACCACGGTTCAAGGCGGGTCAGGTGGCGTCACGAGTTCGAGCGCCTCGGGGGGCCTCCCCAGTTCGNNGCGGGTCGGGTGGCGTCACAAGCTCAGCCAACTCGGGCGGCACAACGATCTCCGGTGGCTCGGTGGGCAGCACGGCTTCCGGTGGGTCGGGGGGAATTGCAGCCTCGGGCGGCACTAGGTCTGGTAGCTCGGGCGGTACCAGGTCCGGCGGCTCGGGTGGCGCCAGCGCTTTGGGCGGCTCCGGCGGCGTCCCAAGTTCAGGCGGCACTGGTGGTCCCCCTGCCAGTACCACCAGCGGTGGCGGGACCAGCGGCTTGCCTTGGCTCACCGTGGTGGGGAACAAACTCCAGGATCCGAGTGGCAAGATGGTGATCCTAAGGGGTGTCTCAATTGAAGGCCTCACTCAACAGATGGCGACTGGGCTCAAAGTCAACGGCCTCCTCGACAAGATCACCAACAAGAACGACTCCACGCCAGCCTCGACAGGTGCGCCAGGCTCGCCGGGTTGGTACACGAAGATCGTGCGTCTGCCCGCNNTACGTCAACAACACCCTCAAGCCCGCAGTGGACTACGCCACGAAGCTAGGCCTCTACGCCATCATTGACCTCCACTACATCTCCAACCCGTACAACAATGTTACCAATGTCAATAACTTCTGGACCAAGATTGCGCCGATGTTCAAGGACTACTCCAACGTATTCTACGAGCCGTTCAACGAGTCGAATGTGTGGGAGACGTGGGCCAACTACAAACCCACCATGCAAGCCTGGGTCGACCTCATTCGTGGCTTCGCACCCAAAAATATCATTATTGCGGGCAGCCCCGCGTGGGACCAGAAAATGGGTGATGCGGCCACGAATCCACTCACCGGAGGCAACATCATCTATTCGGTCCACATGTACGAACAACACTACAACAAGGGGAGCGGTGGCAACGTTCAGGAGGTGGTGAAGTGCGCGGCGGCCCACCCGGTCATCATGACGGAGTGGGGCTTCTGCAACTGCCAGGGCCAACCAGGGAAGGGTCAGAATATCATCAGCTTCTACGGAACTTCCATGTTGAACTGGCTCGAAGGCATGGGCGGAAGCTGGACGGCCTGGTGCGCGTCGAACAGTTGGCTTCCGGATATGTTCACCGGCAACGACTGGACGCTCAGGACAGGCCAGGACGAGATGGGGGCTTTCGTCAAGGACTGGATGTACACGAAGAAGGATCAGAACTCGGTCAACTGAACACGCCTCCCAACTGCCACTGCGTCTAGGCTGGCTTGACGATCAGACTACTTCTCCTTCTCCCTATTCTTGCCGTTCTGAGCCTTCTCGGTGCGTGCCACCGGGGCCCGGGCAACGCTTCGGGACCGAGCCGAGCCGTGGGCGGTCCGCGACTCAAGCTTGCGGTGGGACGCTATGAGATGGGACCTGTCGTGCAGGATGAATTCGTGCACCGTCTTGTCCCGCTGTTCAACGCGGGGACGCTTCCGCTTGAAATCGGCACCATCGAGGCAAGCCGGTTCTGCTCCGCCAGCATCGATACCAAGACCGTCCCGCCCGGCACGAGCGGCAACCTTGAAGTGACCTGTCGTTCGGATCTCCATGGGCCGTTGCGAGAATTCCTGCTGATTCACACCAATGATCCGCAGGCGGATATGGTCCCAGTTGAGCTGGTGGCAAATGTGACACCCCTTCTCGCGTTCGACGCACCAGCGGTCAATCTGACGATGCCCTTTGGTGAAGAGCGCTCCCAGGACATCTCGCTGGTAGGTACCCTGGCTGACAGGACCGCCATCAGACTCAAGCGCTCCGCGCTTGCGGCGGATACCAGCGTCGATGTCCTGCACGGGAAACCGGGTTCATCACCTGTCTTTCGCATTCGTTGCCACGGCAGGAAGGTTGGAACGAATGCGGGCAATCTCATTGTCTCGACGGATCGCGAGCGTTTCAGGGAGATCGCGATGCCCTATGCCTGCAAGGTCACTGGCACGCTGGAGGTTTCGCCGACCAACCCCTACTTCAACCTCAAGTTACTCGGGCCCAAGGTGGTGTCCATCGAAGTGCGCAGCTCTCAGCCTGGCTTCGCGGTGCGTGGGGTGCGTGTGGTTGAGGGTCCGTTCGCAGCCTCGGTCGAGGGGCCTCTCGCCGACAACGCTTTTCACATCCAGGTCAAGGTGCTGGAAGACCGCCCTGTCGACGACAGGCGCGGCATACTGGGCAAACTGATGATTTTCAGCAACGATCGAACTGAACCGGAGAAGGAGATCCCCCTCTTCGGACTCGGCAAGCTGAACAGCGCGAAAGCGGAAGCGGTCCCGTAAGCGCTAGCGCAGGTAGCACACCAGCGGGAAGATGTTTTGGCTCTTGATCTCGTCGCGGATAAGCTCGGCGACGAAGTTGGCTCCGACGGTATTGAGGTGAGTGGTTGGGTCTGCATAGTACCCCGAGACCGTGCTTTGGCCCTTTGCACTGAAAGCCTTGACGACCGCGCCGTTGATATCGATGACCGGAACATTGTTGGCTGTGCCGACTTTCTTGACGCCCGCGAGAAAATCCGTGCCTTGGCTGTTGGTGAAGGTGGCACTCATTGAGCTGCCCGACCAGTTGTTGCGTGGGATGGGAGTCCCAAGCACCGGGATGGCGCCTGCCGCCCTTGTCTCGGTGATGTACTTGAGTAGGTTGGCTTCATACTGAGCCTGTGGCGTGTTCTTGTCGTTGTGGGCGAATTGGATCAGGACGACATC
>PMCR01000372.1 GCA_003155465.1 Myxococcales bacterium
GGAGCGAGGCGGCAGACGGGGCCCGCAGCAGCGACGGCGACGGGAGAATTTCAATCAGTAGTGCTAAGGGCGTCAGACCGATATCCGACACACCTTGACCATCCCCGAGGACCACGCGCGGCTACTCCGTCGCTTGTCGCCTTGCCTCGCCACGATTGATGGACACGTCTTGACACCTCGCCGCCGCCCCGGCCACGACGCGACGCTGGCGACGCCCGCCGATGGCCTCGAGCACTCGATCCTGGCTATTCGAGCCTGTTCGTGCCGTCAAACGGCGCCGCAAACGGGAATCTCGCCCGCTCCGCACCAGTCGCGGGCAAGGCATGCAGACTGCCCTTGTCGTAGTCGCTCACCGCCTGGACCCAGGCGACGGTGCCGAGGCACGCGGTGTTGACCACGCCGGCCAGCAAGGCCGCGCTCGGGGTCTTGGCGGTCGACACCTCAAACGTGGCGGCCAGGGTTTCGCTTCTCATGTAGGCGTAGTCGATGTACTCGCCCTCGGTCGGGTAGTCGTCGTAGGACTGTTGGTAAATGGCGAAGTTCATCGCCCGAGCTGCCCTCTGTCCAGCAGCAGTGAAGAAGCCCGCGTCGGCGGTGGCATCGCCAGTGTAGCACCAGGGCCAGACCACCTCTTGCGCACCACTGTGGTACGCGATGGCCGCGCGGAAGCCGACGTTCTCTTGCAGGGCCTTTACCAGACGGGCTTCGGCGGTCTGGAAAGAGCCAGCGTCGCCGCGCCCCGGGTACGAATAGTCGCGGTTGATGTCCAGCCCGTCGGCGTTCTCGCGCGTATTCAGGGCGCGCCCATCCGGGTTCACCAGGGGCAGCACGTAGAAAGCGTAGGCCCCCAGCAGGCTTCGCACCGACGCGTCGGTGGTGCTCTTTCGCAGGAGATAGTCCGGGATGGCCAGGACCGCCTCCGTGCTGGAGGGCTCGTCGCCGTGATGGGTGCCATTGGTGAAGATGGCTGGCGGGCTGGTCTGGCAGGTTGCATTGATGACAAGATAAGGCAGGTTGCGGCCTTGCGCAGATTGGCCGAGCACCCCGTACTGGGCTATGGAGGGCAAGGCCGAAGCCATACCCTGCAGATAGTCGGCGACCTGTTGCTGACTGTGATAGCCGGAAAAACTGATAGCTGGCAGCTTGTCGACGGAGATGTTGCCAGTCAAAGTGCAGCCGCCATCGGCTGGGCCGTCTGCTCCGCTGACGTCGAGGGCGGCGTCCGTGCTGCCACTGGCCGTTTCTGCGTCGACTAGGTCGGCGCTGGCCCCTGCGTCCGCGAGCAGATCAGAGGCAGCGCCTATGTCCGCGGCCAGGTCAGGGCTGTTTTCCGTGTCCATCGCCGAGTTGCCATCCGGTGCGCCGTCTTGCCAGGTGCCAGCCTCAAGGGCGCTGTGCCCATCAACCGGGGCCAAGCGGCCCAAGTCGGCGCCGCCGTCGCGGGGTGGGGCGCGCCACCAATCGGCCCTCAGGCCGCAGCCAGCCAGGAGCAAAGCCAGGGAAAAAAGAAGGGCGCGCATGATCATGTGGATGGGTTACGGGTTGGGCGCAGCAGGCGCAGGGAACTGAGCAGCGCGCCCGCCAACGAAAATAGCATGATCAGCATGGCGACCGACAAAACGCAGTCAAGATCCTGACCGGAGACAGTGGTCCAGCGCTGCCGGGTCCTCACGCGGGTTGGTGCGCCGGACAACCAGCGAGCTAGTGGCACGGGTTGTCCGACGCCGAAAGACCCGGTTCAACCCGCCCGCGCCTCGGCAGCGCTGCGGGCTATGTGGGACGCTCTACGGCCGGCAGATCGAGACGGTGTCGATATCAAAACCAGTGGACTCGCCAAAAGAACGCAAGGCGATCCCGCCGACCAGGGAAGTAGCGTATGTTTGGGTAACGGAATTCAGCAGGGTGGTCCCGTCCTGGTCGTACAACCGGCCGACGACAGTGTCGGAGGCAATGAACTCGATCTCCATCTTGTACCACCGGCCAATGGTGTAGGTCTGCGCCGACGTGTTCAGCTGGGTGAAACTCCAGCCCGTGTTGTCTTGGAACCGGATGTCAGGGGCGGGATCCCCACTATCCGTCGTGGAATTCGGCGCTGCAACAAATGACTTGCATCCGCTCGCCGACGCGGCGAAGCCGATGTACGCACGTCCCGTATCCTCCAACGGTCGCACCCACGCTGTGATGCGGTCCCCGACGCTCCCGACCGAAACGTCGGTCCGATAGGACCACGCCTCACCTTCGTCCGACGAGCCCGTCGGATCCCGGATCCCATACGTCCCGTCGTGCGCAGAGGCTGCGCTGACCGTGCCGACCGTGCTCCCGGACCAGCCCGGGGCAGGCCAGACACCCGACTCGAACCCCTCGAGCACCGCGCATGCGCAGGTACCACCGTCCGTACACCCTCCGCCGTCATCGCCAACCCCATCCTCCCCCGCGTCCGTGGCGGGGCCAGCGTCGACTAGCGGCGCGTCGACCGTGCCCGCGTCGCCGATCCCACCACT
>PMCR01000311.1 GCA_003155465.1 Myxococcales bacterium
GAGAGCGTCTACGAAACCCTGCGCGATGAACCGGCCCACTGCCTGGTCACGGTTCCCGAGGCCGTGCGCCAGCGGGCAGCCGCCGCCATGCTGCGCATGATCGACCTCGGCGCCTAGTTGGCTGTTTCACACAGAGGTCGTGGAGGTCACGGAGCCGGAAGAGAGAGAAGAAAGGGGTGGATTCGCCCTGGGCGAACCCTTTCTTCTCTTCAATTTTCAACTTTCTCCGTGCCCTCTGTGTGAAGGATCCAACTACGGGAATACCAGCACGTTGCGGGGGCCGTAGCTGGCCACCAGGCCGTCGATATGGCGCCTGACCATGTCGCGCCGGGCCACCAAGGCCCGAATCTCGCTTGGGGTCAGGATCTGGTACTCGTCCTGACTCGCCTGAGCCAGGATTCGCTCCATCGCGGGGACGGTGACCCGATCGAGCGCCTGATAGAGCTGGCGTGAGAATCGTTGCGTCCGGTGCAGGATCGAGCGCGTGTGCTCGTTGCCCTCAGGCTCGATGAAGAAAGACATGGTGTTGTCCATGAAGAGCAAGCGTGAACCGTCGGCCGACGTCTTCATGTTCCCGCCGCTGTAACGGTCGGGGTTCGAGGTCAGAAAGTCAAAAACCACGAGCTGCGAGAGCTGGGCCGCCAGCGCGCGCTTGTCGACCGGAATGGGCTGCCCTTGCGTCAACCATTGCATGCTCTGCTGGATGCCCTCGGGCGTGTCCAGCTCCGAATCCTTGATCCCGGGTACCCAGTACATGACCACGCCCGCCGTCTTGCCCAGCGGATTGAAAACGGTTTCGGCGCGAATGCGCGGCAGGTACGTCAGGCTCTCGGGATCGAGGTGTGAAAAGACTTCCTCGCGGCTCACCATGCGAGGTGCTGCTGGGGGCACTGCGTTCAGACCCAGCAGTCGATTGAGCCGGTAGGCTGCCACTTCCTTGCGCGGGATGGTCCGCAGGTTGGTTTGCGCCGGCTTGAAGGCTGCGCGCGAGCCGTCCGCGAGTTCGACCCGGAACGACAGGGTTGAGCCCCCTCTGCCCAGCCTCATGCCCAGGATGGGCTGCGTGCGGACCCGCTCCAGCAGCATCTCGTCGGACATGCCGAGAAAGGTGCCGGCCGGCTCCTCGAAGATGGCGAGGCTGGGCGGGCTCGACAGCTCGCCGCGCGGCAAGAGTGCAACGGAACCTTCTGAGCCCGCTCCACGATGCCTGAACGGCTGCCCCTCTCGGGCGCGACCGCGCTCGCCCAGGAAGTGCACGGACGCCCGGGTAGCCCAAGTCACTCCGGCGAGCGCACTCGCCAGCACCAGGGCTTCAGCCGCCACATATCGCCCGAGACGCACTGGATAATTCTAAGGCCTGCCGCTCGCGAGCACAAACAAGGTGTGGTCAGTTGTCCAATGCCTGGCGTATGGCCGCGTCGATCTCCGCCCTGCTCCTCTGCCCGACCATGACTTTACGAATGACTCCGTCGCGACCAACCACGACCAAGTGGGGCAACGAGACCACACGGTACACGCCGCCGACCTCCTGGTCGTCGAAAAGGTTCGGATAGGGCGCGGGGTGCTCGCGCAGGAAGGCCTGGATCTCCTGCCTGTCAGTCATGGAGCCCTCGGAGCTGATGGCCAGGAACTCCACGCCCTGCGACCGACGTGCGCCGTAGAGGTCGTGAAGCGTGGGTGCAAGGGCGATGCAGGGCGGACACCAACGGGCCCAGAAATCGAGGAGGACCACTTTCCCTCGTAGGTCGCCAAGCGCCACGCTGCCCGACGCTCCGTCGATGCGCGGAAGCACGAAGGTGGGGGCGCGCGTGCCGCGGCCGACCGGTTCACTGGCATCGCGGTTGTGACTTAGAAGAAACAGCACCCCGAGCGCCAGGATTACTAGGGCATCGCCGACCCAACCGCCCCATCGCGCGTGAATATCGGCTGGAACGCGGCCCGGCGACACTATGAGCGTGCCCACACGGACCAAGAACCCAGGCCTGGAAGCTTTTCGACTGTCGTTCATGAGCCCGACCCTGCGCCGCCCTACTAGCGCCCACCCTGACGTTGCTGGAGCAGTCTCTTGGCCGCCGCCGCGAGGACGCCCGGGATGTTCTTGGAGCGCGAGATGTTGCGCAGGTCGTCCGGGTGCAAGTAGGCCAAGAAACGCAGCGACGAACCGAGCGGGCACTTGGGGTTGGTGACCAGGGCCAGCTTCACCGCGTAGTCCTTGCTGCGGTCGCGACTGTTCGCGATGTAGCGAATCACTTCGTCGCACACGTTGGTGCTGCCCGCGATCCGCTGGATCTCCATTTCGGTGATATGCGGCGAACGGATGACCGTCATGGCCACCAGCTTGTTGCTGTCACGGATCAGCATTTTGCGACAGGTGGCATTCCCGATGGTCGCAAGCCGAATCTTCTCAAAGATCTTCAGCCGGTCGAACTTGATGAAGGACATGCCGACCGGTCGCTTCTTCTCCTCGGGCGCCGTCTCTCCGTCGCCCGGCTCCCCGGGCGCCCCATCGCCGGCCAAACCCGCCTCGGCCGCAGTCAGCGCGGCCTGGAAGCGGTCATCGATGGCTGCCCCATCCGTGGCCTCGGGGTCCTGGCGGATGGCGCCAACGATTTCGTCAAAAGCCGGGACACCGTCCAGCCGCACCCCGTTGCGCGCACACAACTCTACCGCCCGGTTGACCGACGACATGCGCGCCCGCTTGTTGAAAAACAGGGCCTCCACGATGGCTGGGCAGCGCAACAGACGCATTTCGTTCTGGGCGACAACCTCAAGCAAGCTCTCGTCCAAACGCGCGGCCAGCATGACGAAGGTCTCGTCGGCGGTTGCCGGGTTGTAGAGAATCCTCTCCAGGGCAGTCGTGCGCTGGTCGGGCAGCCGGGCGGCAAAGAAATGCAGCAGGTGCGCCGGCAGGGCCTCGCCGAGCGGCGGATTGATGACATTGTCAGGAAAGCCAGCCGGCGCCGACTCGGCCGCCGTCCGGATCGCCGCGTCGGGGTCGAAGGACAGTTGGTAGACGGCCACCAGCAGCTCGGCCGGCCGTAGCGGTGCCATGCCCCGCACCGCCATCAGCTTGGCCGGGGTCGCACCGCCCACCAGCTTGGCCACGGCTGGCGACAGGCTCGCCGCCGGGAGCGGCTGGAGCTGCAATGATCCCCCGTCGCTAGACATGGTTGCGCTCGAAAAGGATGCGCAAGCCTCGCAGGGTCAGAAGCTCGTCACACTCTTCGATGGTGGACGATTCCCGCGCCACTAGGGCGCCCAGTCCGCCCGTGGCCACCACCTTTGGCGCGTAGTTTATCTCCGCGCGGATGCGGGTGACCAGGGCATCGACCATTCCCGCGTAGCCGAAGACCAGGCCGGACTGAATGCTGGCGACGGTATTGGTACCCACCACGTGCTTGGGCCTGGCGATCTCCACCCGCGGAAGACGCGCGGTGGAACGATAGAGCGCATCGGCCGAGACGATGAGACCGGGCGCGATGATGCCACCGGCGTACTCCCCGCGTGACGTGACAACGTCGAAGGTGGTGGCGGTGCCGAAGTCGACCACGATAGCCCCTTGCGGCCAACGCGCATAGGCGGCCACAGCGTTGACAATGCGATCCGCGCCCAGATCGCGTGGGTTCTCGTAGAGGACGGCCATTCCGGTCTTCATCCCCGGCCCTATGACCAAGGCCGTCACGCCGAAGTAGCGCGCAAAAAGCCTTTCCATCGGCGCCGTGGCAGGAGGCACGACCGACGATATAATGGCCCCCGTGACCTGCCGCATGGTCAGGCCTTGGAGGCCAAACAACCCTGACAGACTGGCCGCGTATTCGTCTGCCGTGCGTTCGACTCGCGTTTCCATGCGCCAGTCGCAACGTAGGACTTCGCCATCGAACAGGCCGAGGACGGTATGAGTGTTTCCAATATCAACCGCAAGCAGCATGGGTGCTGGATGATTGTATCTGTATCCGCGCGCCGGTGCATGCCTGAGCGGTTTTTCCCGCGGCAGGCGGAGCCGCGGACCGCCTCAGGAGAGCAGGCTTTTCCATGATCGACCTGCGGACCCAATCTCAGGGATCGATGGTGGTCGTAGGCGTAGACCTGGTCGTAGCCGGAGTCATCACCTTCGGCCAAGGCCACGGTGACGACCTCTTGCGGCCATCGCGAGACTGCGCCAGACAGGGAGCCGCTTGAGCGGAATGAAGCTCTCCGGCGAGATCCCAGGGTTGGTTGCGGCCGGCAGCGGTTCACGTAGGCGGTTGCGTTTCCCTTCGGGAATCACCCTCCTGGCTCTGGCGGCCGGCCTGATCTTCGCCGGGTGCTGGCTGCTCGATGCCTACTGGCTGGGTGAGCGCAGCGGCCCGGCCATGCGCCTGGGCCCGCTGCGGCTCCTGCTCGACCTCGATGCGGGTACCTTGCAGAACGAGTTGGGCGCGCTCGCTCAAATCATCGTGGCGGTGCTCGGCATCGCCATCACGGTGGTTTCGATCGTGGTCCAACTGGCCGCGACCCGTTACACGCCCCGTATCGCGGACATGTTCTTCCGCGACAAGACCAACCTCGCCATCATGGGCTTCTTCGTGGTGGCCTGTCTCAATGCGGTTTGGGTCACGCTCGCGGTCACCAGCAACTACATCCCGCGCGCCACCATCGTGATGACTCTGCTCATGACCAGCGCCAGCCTGCTGCTGCTCATTCCCTACTTCGCCTACGTGTTCGACTTCCTCGACCCGGGCAAGGTGATCGAGCGCATCGGCCAGCATGTACTCGACGCGGCCTTGGGTCGCAGGGTGGGCCGCAGGGCCGCGCACGATCTGGCCGCGCGCCAGGCAATCAGCGTCGCGGCCATGGAACATCTCTCCGACGTGGCCGTCAACGCCGTGGCTCAGAAGGACAAGATCATTGCCTCCCACGCCACCGGCGCCCTACGAGAGGCCGTGGTTCGTTACCAGCCGCACAAGGCGAGTTTGCCCGCCGAATGGTTCGCGGTGGGCCCGCGCATTCGCAGCAACCCGGACTTCATCGCCATGGAACCCGAGTCTTTGCGCGAGCTTGAGCGCCAGCAGCTTTGGTTCGAATGGAAGGTCATGCGCCACCTGCGCAGCGTCTTTGCCGAGTCGCTCAACCATCTTCCCGAGATGGCCCACGTGGTAGCCATCGAGACCCGCTACGTGGGCGAGGCAGCCCTGCAGCGCGGGGACAGCGCCGTGGTCGCGGTGGCGGTGAAGTACTTCAACACCTATCTGCGCGGGGCGCTCAACAGCCACGATGTTCGGGCCTGCTACAACATCTTCAATCAGTA
>PMCR01000028.1 GCA_003155465.1 Myxococcales bacterium
CGCCGATGATCGTAGTCGCGCCGGTTCACGTGGAACCTGGGCTCGCTGCCAAAGCGGGCGGCGTAATGGTCGTTGGAGATGCGACCATGTTCGTTGCCACCTCGAACTCGCCCCGCCGGCTGTGACTGCTGCGCGCGCACCGGGCTGGGTCCCGGGCTAGCCTGCTGGGCGCGATTGGCCAGCGGTGTCTGGGGTTGCTGCGAGTGAGCGGCCTGCTGCACGTGTTGCGGTTGCGCGGGCCTGGCAATCCATGCCGGTTCCCGTGCTGCCGGCCTGTTTTCTCTCTGCTGCTGCTGCTGCTGCGGTCTGGCCTGCTGCTGCTGCGGTCTGGCCTGCTGCTGCTGCGGTCTGGCCCTCTGCTGCTGCGGTCTGGCCTGCTGCTGCGCAGGTCTGGCCGCTTGGGGCTGTCCGCCCTGCCCCCTCTCTTCCCGTGCACGGGCGGGAGCGCTGATTCCGACAAGCAAGACGAATACTGCTGCAGAAGATGCGGATTTCACGGGTTGCTCCCTTTCTTGCGGGTTCGGAACCCGCCGAAGCTGGGCGATCTCGCGTAGCGAACCCAACAAGAGCAGCTTTCGGGCCACCGATCAGACACAAGTAAGTTCAGGTAGTTGAGTCGCACGCAACTCAGAGGAATGTACAGAGTCAATCAAGATGAGCTGGCGTCTCCTTCAATTCGATGGTAGCGAGAGGCAACAGGAGGTGAAGGATTGAGAAGCGGAGGAGCACGCGGCTGATGCCATGAAGTCGCGCGCACGGGCAGAGGCTCGGCTAGGGGAGCAATCGGGCAAGACCGAGGGCCACAACGTGGCGAAAGGGGCGCAGGTGCCTAATTCTTCCGAACAGGTTTTCTCTGCGTCAGAGGACCCTCCCACCGTGGGTCGACGTGGCTCAGACGTGTCTGAGAAGGTGACGTTGCGTGGACGCCCTTGGCTGCAGTGGCAGCGGGGGCCGTAGCTCATATAGGCACCGGGACGGTAGAAGGCCGGGAGCGCTGGAGAAGCAGCCTCTGCTCCTGTTTCCGGGATGCACGCACATCTTGTGCTACCAGGTTGACATCACAATGTCAGTCAGCCAAAGCCGGCCGCTAGCAATTGCCTCAAGATGTCTGGCCATCGATCGTAGAAGAACATGTGGCCTGCGCCGGGCAGGAAGGTCGTTTGACAATTGGAGATGGCTCGTGCCAGGTACTGGGCCATCGCGATCGGCGTGGACCGGTCATCTTCGCCGTGCCAGATGAAATAGGGACACTTGATTTCGTTCAATAGGAAGCCCCACGGACGCATGGCAATGGCCAGGTCGAGCGCGACGCCGCGCAGTCCGCCTCGCACTGACTCGGCGTAGGTGGCGAGCAGCTTCTCGCGGATCTCGGGTCGCGCGATGATGGCTTGATCGGACGGCGCGAGATCGCCGGTGAACCTCTGCAAGAAGCGACCTGGGTTGCGGCCTGGGTGGTTGGTCAACCACAGCGCCGCCCGAAATATCCCAGGCGCATGCCTTGCCAGTCCACCGGCTGCCCTTCGGTAGAGGCTGAGGCCCGCCAATGCACCAGGCGCGTCCACCGGCCCAGCACCCGCCACGCTGGCGGCCGCAAGAACCCGATCGGGAAGTCCATGGGCGCTGGCCGCGACGTAGGGCCCGCCGCCTGAAAAGCCGATCACAACGAAGCGCGCAAGGTGAAGCGCATCCGCGATCGCGGCAAGGTCGCGTGGCCAATCCAGCAGCGTGCGACGGGGGAGGAAATCCGACAAGCCGCATCCTGGTCGATCGATGACTATGAGGCGCGCGCCCAATGCGTGCGTGGTCTCGTCGTCAGGTCGATTCAGCCGGGAACTCGGCGTGCCATGGCAGAGGAACACTGGCTTTCCTGTGGGATCACCATATTCGGCGAAGGCAATCCGACGGTTCTGATAGCGGATGTCCGAGCGCGGCTCGCAGCTGTGGTTCGTCGGCAGCATCGCGGTGTCGCTACGGACAGGTCTGTCGCAGGTAGCCGGAATCGCCCGCGCCGACCAGGTCAAGGTCTTTCTTGAGTGCGTTGATGGCCAGGCTACTGAACTGCGAGCAGTTCAGCGTGAGACCGGTCTTGTATTCGACGTCGAAGATCGCTTTGCCGGCCTTGGTGAACTCGGTAAAACTGTTGCACTCGCTGTATTCCTGGCACTGTTCGTCGAGTTCGAAGTCGAACTTGTCGACCAGGCGCTGGTTGGTCCGGTCCACCCTGGTCACGAGTTCCGGGCAGTTCTTGAGCGCGACCGAAATGCCCAGCGCGTGCACGCTGTCGGCGACCCAGCCGTCGAAGTCAACCTGCTCCTGCTCGGTCAGAATCTTGCTGTTTGCCGCCCAGTTGTCCAGGTTGTCCGGCTCGATGGCGTCGAAGCCCTTGTCCTTGCACATCTGGAAGCGCTTGCTGAGAATGCCAGCCAGCACCGAGCCAGTCTTGAAGACGTCGCGGGTATCGAGAAACCATTCGCCCGGCCAGTCGGGATCTTCGGACAGCTTGAGCGCCGCCGGATAGTCAGCCGAGTCGGGACGCCCTGGCTCGTAGCTGCCCACGTCGAGATAGCACACCACCTTGAGCCCGGCGGCGTGCAGCGCCGCCACTTTGCTGGCGCTGACGTTGAACCCGTCCACGTCGATCATCTGCGAGCCTGCGGGCGGGAAAATGGCGGTGTCAGATGATGCGCCGATCTGCCAGTCCCAGCTGATGGCCGGGGTGCTGCTTGGCTTCCACTGGTCGCCGCCGGTGGAACTGCCCGTGCCGGTTGCTGTCACACTGCCGGTTCCGCTGCTGCTCCCGGTTCTGCTAGCGACGCCCGTTCCGGTTGCGCTGCCCGTGGTTGAGCCGGTCCTCGTGCGGGTGCTGGTTGCCGTGGTCGAAGTCGTGCGGGGGGTGCTGCCAGTGCCGGTGCCAGACTCGGATCCGGTACTGCTGGCCGCGCCGGAGCCGGTTCCCGTTGCAGACGGCGTTGCCGTATTCGTGGCGGTGCTCGACCCGGATCCCGTGCTGGTGCTCGTGCCCAACGTCGTGCGGGTCTCCGCTGCGGTGACCGTGGTCGAAGCGGTACTACTGGTCTGGCCATCGCTTGCAGGCGCCTGGTCCGCCTGGGGAGCGTCGACTTGAGCCGCAGCGTCGGCGCTGTTGGTGCCCGGGCCCTGCGATGATGAGGTGGTCGAGCTGCAGGCCGCGAGCACGCTGGTAAGCAGACAGAGTGAAGCGGTTCTCATCGGATTTCCTTGTCTTATGATATCGATTGTGGCT
>PMCR01000323.1 GCA_003155465.1 Myxococcales bacterium
TGCCGACATGATGAGTGGCCTGCCACCGGGCAAATCCGGGTCACCAGCGCCGCGCTACCGAGGTCAACACCGGTGCGGCGCTATCGCGCTATCGAGGTCAACACCGGTGCGGCGCTATCCCGGGCAGGATGATGTGGCTCCTGGCGAGGACCTCAATGATCTTGGCGAAGAGGTCTGCTGGGCTTGTTCGGCTTCGCATCCCCGCGTGCCAGGTGGTAGGATGGTTTGGTGCACGACACCTCGCCGGAGACGCAGGAGCGCACCGTCGAGTTCCTGCGACAAACCCCTTCGGGAAGGGTGCTCTCGCCCGTGGATTTTCTAGTAATTGGAGGTCGATGATGAAGAGGATGGCTCCCTTGCTTGGCTCCCTGGTGGTGTTCTTGAGCGCAGCGGCATTTGCCGGTGAGAACATAATCTGGGACGAGGACTTCGCCTCGTACGACGTCGGCGATCCGGCCCCCAAGTGGGGCAAGGATCTCCTGGTCCTCAAGGGCAGCGATGGCCGCAAGTACCTGGCCTCCCAGGTTCCTGGCCGCCACCGGGCTGGCGCCCGGGTCGACCTCGGCACTTCTTTCGACCTCGAGTTCGACTGGACGTCGTTCAGCCTGCCAGCCCGCGGAAACACGGCCCCGTGGGTCCGGATCCCGGTGGCCCTGACCGATGCGGACGGCAAGACCTACTCCTTCGAAGTCGGCAACTGGGGCCTCCTGACCCCTGGCCGTCCGGTCGTCGAGTTCGATAAAGAAAGCCGCAACCGCTTCCGCCTCGAAAGACGCGGCGAGGTCGCGAAGTTCTACAACAACGGCAAGTACATCGCGACCGCCGAGATGGCGGACGTGGGCGCCGTCAAGAGCTTCGAGATCGAGGTGCCGGTTTCGGGCGAAGGGCAATCGCAGATGTTCACCGCGTTCCGCGCCGCCCGCAAAGGCGGGCCCGCCCCGACCACGGTCGCCGAGCCAGCCCCCGGGGCGGCCGCCGCGAAGAACACCGCACCCGCCGCCGACCCCGCCAAGCCCGCGGCGCCCAGGGCCACGGTCGTCAACTCCGGCCCCGGAACCGACGAGAAGTGGGCCGCCGGGCTGATGGAGCAGATGGTGAAGATCGGCCGCAGCAGCCGCGGCCCGGCCGCACTCGCGGTCGAACTCAACAAGCTCTTCCCGATCGATCCGCAGGCCGAGGTCAAGATGGGCACCACCACGTTCACGGCGTTCGCGATGCGACACACCAAGGCCCTCAAGCTCCCACATTTGTCCGAAACCGTCCAGTGCAGCCAGGTGGACAAGACGGTTCGCTGTGCCTACGAGGTGCTTGGCGAGAGGACGACGTTCGTCTTCCGCCGGGTCAGGGACAAGCCATCCCTGGTCGCCATCGAGTAGCCCGAGAGCCCGCTCCGGAGGTCACTCATGGCGCGCGCCTTCATACCCGTCGTGTTGCTGTCAGTCGCGAGTCAGCTCTCGGTCCGAGTGCCCGATGGCGCGGGGATCGTCGTCGGGATACTCGGGGCCAGTGCCGCCGAGGCGGGCGCGCCGGTGCGGCCGGCGTGCAAGGCGCCTGACTGGATCGATCGACTGCCGGATTCACTCGGGCAGGCCGCGCTGGGCGGCGGATCGGACATGCCGGATGCGCGTCTCGGGCTGCTGGCGGCCATGGCCCTGGCGCGCGAGGAACTCGTGTCGAAGATGAAAACGCGCGTGTCGATCGCGGCTCCGGCCCCGCCTACCGACGTGTCGAAGATACAACGTCAGGCGGCCCCGATCGCGGCTCCGGCCCCGCCTACCGACGTGACGAAGATGATCACGCACATGACGATCGTCGACAAGCAGATCGTCCGTTGGTGGACGTCGTGTGATGGCCGCGAGGCCTACGCGGTCGTGGCGTCGCGGACCGAAGGCGCACGCAAACCAGCCGACCTCCAGGCTGCGTTCGACCGGGCCTCGTCGAAGGTCGACCTGGGGCGGGAGTTGCCCGTGATTCCGGGCGTGGTGCTCGGTCTCGGGATGGGGGCAACCGAGGCTGAGGCGGACGACTTCGCCTGGACCGACCTCGCGCTTGCGGTGGGCGACGAGATCAAGAGGATAGTGAGGGACTACAAGATTGTGGACGGCACCAAGACCGAGACCGATTACTTCGAGGATGTGAGCAAGCACACTGCACTCGGCGTTCTGCCTTGCGCAGACATCCCGCATGCGCTGGTTAAGCGCTGGCACGACGCCAGCACGGGACTCTTCATGTCAGTGGCGGCGACTGCCGCCGGGATGCGGCCCAAGGCCGAAGCGTGCGAGAAGGACCTGAATGCCCGGCGGGACGAGCGTCAGGCCTCGGTGGTCGGATCCTGGCGCCGCGCCCAGGAGTTGCTCCCCATTCGGCCGCGGATGGCCAGGGCGCCGCTGCTGGAGGCTCAGGAGGCCATGCGCCACCTCAGCTCGGGTGTTGTGATGAGCCGTTTCGTGTCCGTGGTTCGCGGGGCCGAGACCAAGACCGAACACAGGCTGGCGGTCTCTGACCGGAGCGCGTTGCTCGACTGCAAGGCCCTGGCGGAGGAGATGGCGTCTGCGACCCGCCCGCTGACTCCCCTGCGGAAACTCGGGATCTGCAAGGGGATCACCGTGGAGTACCAGGGCACGAGGATCGAGTCGGATGCCCTGCTCGATGCGCTGCGATCGACGGAGTGAATCCCCGGTACCACCTTCATTCGAGCCGCGCTCTCCGGGAGCGTCGATCTGCACGTGTGGTCGCGCGTGATCAAGCGAGCCGCGTGGTCGAGCACCATAGCTGACCCGACGGTGCGCGAGGTGGCGCAGCCGCTTGGCCTCTCACCCCGGCGTTGGCCCCCGGGCTGGCTCCATAGCCCCGCGGTGGTGATCCGCAAACGGCCCGGCACCGAAGTGTACGAGCCATCTTTCAGGGACCGTCGCACGATCGCTGACCCGACCCATTGAGCGGCGCCGCAGGGCCTTTTCACCCTTGAGCTGCTGCGATTGCGCTGAGAAGCCTACGGGCACTGGCCGAGCCAGGTGAGGACGTTGTTCCAGTAGGCCTGGACGCTGACGTTGTATGCGCCCGTCCATGCAGAGTCGTAGGTGATCCATTCGTCACCCCAGAGGTTGAGGTGTCCCGCACCGCTGACAAGCTTGGCGACCCCGATTGCGTAGCCATTGCTATAGCCGCCTCTGCCGTAGGAGCCTCCGCCAGTTGCATACTGGGAGAAGGTAGCGGAATTGGGGGGCAAGTTGCCACCATTGAGGCCCTCAATGCCTACGGCACCCGAGACCGGGAGTGTGCTTACGCCGGTCGTGATTTGGCTCGCAATCGGAGGCGCGGTTGCAAAGGTGGTGACCGTCGAGTTGCCGGGAAGAACGTAAACGTCAGTCACGGAGTACGCTATCAAGAGTCCATTCAGCAGCGCGTTTACATTGGCCATCTCCGCTGCCCTGCTGGAGATGCCGGTGATCGTCATCAGGCCTCCGCCGGCGCCGACCCAATCCTGGACCGCATTCGCCTCACTGGCCAGGATCGCCCGTTGCTTGCCAGGATAGGCAGGAGCTCCGGGGTTGGTCTTCTTCGCGTCGAGGAAGGCATCCTTGTCCGCCTGCGTATGGTAGATNNTTGTTGCCGGTCGTCACCACATCGCCAGAAGTGCCATTGCTGTAGGTGTAGTCCCAAACCCCGGTAATGCCTATTGTAGCGATCAGTGGGCACTGACCGTTGCACACGTTGCCGCCGGTGCCCGCTGCACCCGCTGCAGCGTCAACCCCACCGCCGCCGGTGCCCGCTGCGCCGCCAATGCCTCCGCTCCCGGTCCCGCCGGTGTCTGCTGCGTCCGCCGCGGCGTCAACCCCACCGCCGGCAGCATCTGTCTGCCCACTGCTGCCGGCTCCCCCGGCTGCGTCGAGAACGATGCCACCGCCAACGCCGCCAGTGGCCGTCTGCCCGCTGCTGCCACCAGCGTCGCTGCTGTCTTCACCGCCAATGCCGCCCATTGGGCCCGTGTCTCCGCCCGCGCCGCCGCCGCCCGTGTCTCCGAAGCCGGCCGTGGCTTCCAACCCGCCGGTCGAAGCCACGGTGTTGCTCGCGCCCGCGGCTCCTCCTATACCCGTTCCGCCAGTGGCTAGCGGCGCGTCGCTGCCATTTTCGCCGCCCATGGGTGGGGCGCCATCTCTCGGATCTCCGACTTCAGTCGAGCTGACACTTCCGCCAATACCGCCTGTGCCGGCTGGCGTGTCGCTGCCGCCTGGGCCCGAGGGAGCGTCAGGCGTGCCAGAATATGCGTCGGGGACAATGGCGGTGTCGCTTGCACCGCCCGACGCGACCGCGTCGGGGTCGAGCGACCCATCAGCGGCGGGCGATGGCAAGGCTCGCAGTCTACTGGCGTCGATGGAACACCCGGCTGCCAGCCCGGCGACCAGGCAGAGGCCCGGGATCGAGAGGCTCGCCGGCGACTGGAGGTGCGGTTTCATGCCTAGTACCTCACGGCTGCGACAATGCCTGTGGTTCCGCCCGCCAATGGCAACACACTGATGCGCCGACCTTCCCAATAGAACAGCGCACCGGTGGCCACGGCCGCAGCGCCGGCCAGACCCCAAAACACGTTGGCCATGATTTCGAGCGAATGAACCGCGCTAATGTCGCTTTCGCTACAGCCCAGGCGGACTGCGCTGCTGCTGCCGCATGACTTGTCTAGGCTGTTGAACTTGGACTGCATCACCAGGCCGGCGGTGACGGCGCCCGCAGCCAGCAGCACCGTCGAGCCGGCGGCAACCCAGGTCCATTTCCGCCCGAGCCACCAACCACCGTCGTCGGCGGCGTCTGGCGCAGGGCTGGGCCGCAAGTCGAGGCTCGCAGGGGGTGGCGGGGTCAGCTCCGGCTCGGGGACCGCCTCGGACGCGGGGATCGCCTCGGGCTTGGGAACCGGCGCGGCAGCCACCGGAGATGCCAGGGTGTGCAGCCGCAGCGTCACCGTCTGCACCGCACCGGCCGATACGTCCACATTCTCGAGCGCCAGGGCCGCGCTCGCGCGGCTGGCAGTCACCTGATGGCGGCCCGGCGTCGCCCAGAGCAGCCCGGGCAGCGGCGTCAGCCCCACGCTCTTGCCGTCGACACTCACCTCCGCGCCGGACCTGTCGCAGTCAATCCGGATCTGTCCCAACTTACCCTGCAGCTCAGCCACGGACTTGCGTGCGTCGGCGATAGTTTCAGGCGATGCCTCGGGGGCGCCGGCCAAGAAGTTCTCGAAGGCCTCCAAGGCCTCGCCCGGCCGGCTGAGATCGCGATCCGCTTGACCGATATTGAACATGAGCTTTGGCGATGGGTAGGCGGCATAGGCCGAGTTG
>PMCR01000556.1 GCA_003155465.1 Myxococcales bacterium
CCTACTGCGCAACTTCGGCTAGCCGCGCCCCGGCCTATCCCGCGGTCCCGAATTCCCAACAAGCCGTAGCGAGTTCTAGTCGCTCAGCCTGTGGATCCCGTCCACCACGTGCCAGGTGGCCACGATGGTCAGGTCGACCAGTTTCTCGTTGCGCCGGTTCTCGGGCACGAGCAGGTGCTCATAGGTGCACAGAGCCTGCAGCTGGCGCAGGAACTTGCCAATCACGCGACGGTCGGAATCACCGATCCAGCCGCCCAGCTTGCTTATCAGCAGGCGCTGGTGTTGCTGGATGAAACGCGCTGCCGACAGGGCGGCCTGTGACCCCCGCGCGCGTTGGGAGCGCCGGGGGAAGATGTCGAGCAGATCCTTGCGGTACTCGGCCAGATCCGGGTCCAGCGCGTGGTTGATGCCGAAGTACTCGGCGACGGTTTCCCTTATCTCCAGATACGGCACCTGCGAGCCGTGTCGCTGGTTGTCGGGAGCACCCCGACATGCGCCTTCCAGGTCGATGATACGGTCTATGTATTCCAGTTTGGTAAGCGCGACCTGCCAGTCGCGGTAGCGGCGCCGCCAGCGTGACGACGGATCGAGCCACACGGCGAAGCTTTCGGCGAAATCCTCGTCAGGATGCTTCTGCGCGTAGTGGTACATGCCCGCGCGGTGCAGGTGCCTGACGTAGTCGCGGCTCCAAGGGTTTGCGTTGTAGACGTCGCGGTACGAGCGGCAAAAATCGCCGAAGGTTTGCGTCCAGTCTTTGCGCTTCCACAGCTCGAAGGCGTAGTTGACGGCATGCCCCGTCTCGTGGCGCAGATACATCAGGACTTCTTCGCGCGTGTACTCGAACAAGTGGTCGTTGACCATCTGCCAGAGGACGGAGTTGGCGAGGTACCAAGGGACGTTGACGCTGACGGCGCGATCCGTGGTCCAGAAGTCGTCGTCGCCCAGGTAGTACGCCGGGACGAAGGTTATCCTCTTCGCACGCAACTCTGCGCTGACCTGGGCCAGACACTCGGCCAGCACATCCTGCGGCTCGAGCTGAAGATCGCAGATGCGCGTGGAAAGCAGCTTCTGCAGCCCCACCTCACGCTCAACCGGATCGTCGGTCGCTTGCCGATAAACGCTGCGTTTCGTCTTGAGTACCGGGAGCGACATTTACGAGGAACATTTACCATGGCGGAGCCGAACCAACGCCTGAAATGAATAGATGCGCAATGCGTTGGCCGTCCTTGATGCTGCGTTGAGTGATCAGGTATGGCCATGAAAACAAATGGGTATTTGTAGTCGGTGATGACGCATCGGCGTATGCCGCGAAGGGACTCTTGAACGCGACTAGCGCTGCTCATTTGGAGTTGTCGCATGGGGAGCCGGCCGGCTCTGCCCCCAAGGGGACTTCGGGACGGACAACCCACCCGCCTTCCCCGCGCGCTTCGCGCGCGCCCTCGCCGGCCGCGCACCATCGCGCGAGGTCGAGCGAAGCGAGCGGGGAGGGGTGGCGGGTGGGGGGCTGAAGGGTTTGGGAACCCTTTACGGGTTCTCATGTGAATTGCTGGTATCTTGCGGCCCATGGCAGAGGTGGCCAGAAGCTGGTCTCGCGCAGGTCTGGTGCTGACACTGTATCTCGCACTGGCCGCTGCTGGCGTGGCCTGGTCAACCTCGCGTGGCGACGCCAGTGCGTGGCGTCTGGCGGGGCGAGAAGACAGCCAGACCCTGCTTGGGACGGTCGCCGGAGTCCTGATCGGGCTTGGTTTCGTGTTCGCTTCGCGGCTGGCGGTCCACAGGTTCGAATGGGCGCGTGCGCTCCATCGTGACATGCGCGCCATGCTCGGGCCGTTGCTTGACGCCGAGGTGGTGGTGTTGGCAGTGGCCTCGGCGTTGGGCGAGGAGATATTCTTTCGCGGAGCCCTCTTGCCAGCCATCGGCCTTTCTGGGTCGAGCCTGGTTTTTGCCCTTCTGCACGTGGGACCGAAGCTTCGCTTCCTGCCGTGGACCATCTCCTCGTTCATTGCAGGCTTGTTGTTTGGACAGCTTTTCCTTTGGTCGGGCGATCTGGCCGGGCCGGTCGCCGCGCATTTCACGGTGAACTTTCTCAATCTGCGTTACCTCTCTGCGCACGAGATGCGATGAGCGGGCCTGCCCTGCAACGGATCATCGTCGGATGGGCTCTGCTCGCGGGGGCTACGCCGGTGCACGCGGCTGATGAGTTCTCGGGCGCGGACAAGCTGCGCGCAATCTATTCGGCCGAGTTTCGTTTCACCAAGCAAGGCTTCCCCGTGGTACCGGTGGCCATCGCCGAGGGCCTCGCGCGGGTAACCATCAGCGCTGGTCCGTCGGGGGGCCTGCGCCTGTTTCCCGAAGGCGAGGGAGGGTCCGAGGTCCGCGGCGAGGACTCCTGGCAAATTCGCGCGTCAGCGACGGTACCGGCCAAGCAAGACCACTGGGCCGTGGTGTGGCGCGGGAAGCCGGGACAAGGGGGCGAGGCCGACGGGCAGATCAAACGATGGAAAGAACTCGGCGAGAAACCACGCCGGTTCGAGCAGGGCACGGTGTTTGGCGTGGGCGGCGAGGTCCTCGACCGGCGCGAGGTGCTGGTGGCGGTGGGTCCCTACGGCAAGCCGGAGGAGGCCGAGCAGGCCTCCGAGGCCCTGGGCCGCAAGGCCACCCTGGCGAACCCTGGCGTGTACACCGAGCTGGTTGAGCGCCCGCACGGGCAATTGGAAGCGGTTGGCAGCAAGACCGGCATGCGCGTGCGCAACGAGGGCGTGCTGTGGTTCATGGCGGGAAGCGACGGCCCGCTGGTGGTGGAGGTCGAGGGCACGGCGGGCCGGGCCCCGACAAGGGTGTCGGGTACCTATTTCGGCAAGGTATACGTGACGTTGGATCGCAACGGCAATTTGGCGGTGGTCAATGCCTTGCCCGAGGATCGTCTGTTGGCTGGTCTGCTTCCGGCCGAGATCTTCCCCAACGCGCCGGAGGAGGCGCTCAAGGCGCAGGCGGTGGCCGCGCGAGGTGAGCTTCTGACCAAGATCGGCACGCGACACATCGGTGATCCCTTTCGGCTGTGCTCGCGCACTCATTGTCAGGTCTATTCGGGCGCGGGTCGGGAGACGCCGCGGACCACGGCGGCCGTCGCCGCGACCCGTGGCGAGGTGCTGTTCACGGCCGACGGAAAGGACCTGGCCGACACCGTGTATTCTGCCAACTGCGGCGGCCACACCGAGCACAACGAGAACGTCTGGCCCGACATGCCTGCGCTGGCGGCTCTGCGCGGCCATCGTGACGCAGCTGCCGCCGGAAAGCCCGACCCCTATGCGGCGGGGGTGAGCGCGGGAAACCTGGCTCGCTTCATCGACCAACCGCCCGTCGCGTATTGTGGCCAGGCCCACCTCGGGGCGGGTGACCGCTTTCGCTGGACCGTGAAGCGAACGGCTGCGGACCTGGAAAAGCTGCTTGATCGGTACCGACTGGGCAAGCTTCTGGCCATCGAAGTGCCGCAGCGAGGAGTATCAGGGCGCGCGCTTTCGGTGCGCCTGGTGGGCTCCGCCCGCAGCGAAACTATCCGTGGTGAGTTGCGAATCCGCGAGGCGTTCGGCGGGCTGCGCAGCTCGCTGTTCATCGTAGAGTTGAAGAACGGCGACGCGGTTTTTCGCGGCGCTGGCTTTGGCCACGGCGTGGGCATGTGTCAGACCGGCGCCGTCGGGATGGCGGAAGCCGGCAAGAGCTATCAGCAGATCTTGCGCCATTACTATCCGGGCACTGTATTGCGGAAGCTTTGGTAGTTAGCTCTTCCACACGGAGAGCGCGGAGAACGCAGAGATCGGATGGGGACGAAGGACCACCGACCGCCCGTGGTTCAACCAGCAGTCTTCCCCGACGGCGGCGCGGCCTTCTCGCGGGATTTGGGGCCGTTGTTGAGGATGAAGGTGTCGACTCCGGCGGTGCCGCATGCCTCTTCGTTGCGATGGAAGGTCCAGTGGAGGTAGACCTTGCCATCGCCGGAAAGGATGGTCGGCGGTGGGGTGGGGTAGGGCGCGGCGCTGTAGACAACGTCAATAGCCGCGCTGTCGTAGGTGGTTAGCCCCGACGATCGCACCATGGCCACGCGGTCCACATTCCCTTGGCCGTCGAGAACTATCTCCACTTTGGCCACCAGGCTGGGATTGTTAAGCGGCGAGCTGCTTGGCTTGCTGTCCAGACCGGCCATGAAACCGAAGGCCCATAGCTCATGGATCTGTCGATGCATGCGCGTGATGAATTGGGCGAAGGGCACGGCGCGTGTGTTGAGCGCGGTCTGGTTGCCAGGCTTGACCTCGGTGATGAAGTTCTCGAGGGCGGAGCGCACCCGTTCGCGTCGCTCGGCAGAGTGGCCCTTGCGCTTGGACCGCTCGGCTTTGGCCAGCGCCGCCGCCGCCTCGGCGTCGGTGCCGAATACGGATTCGTACTGCCCGCGGGTCAGGCGCAGGCGTGCGAGGGGGCCGCCATCCGCATCGCGTGAGGTGCGTGGTTCCCCCTCTGGGACCAGGCGCATCCCATCGGGTGACATGGTTTCCGGTCGCGCGCTTTCGGCTGTGCGCGGGCCCGGCGTGCGCATGGACAGGGTGGCCTTGCTTGGCGCCTCAGGACGGAAGGACTCGGGCAGGGGGCGTGGTCCGGTCTGGCCCGTCCGCTTGTCGGGCTGTGCCGCGCGGTCCTCCAGAGCAGCGATTTTGTCTTCCTGGTCCGAGGGGTGCGCCTCTTGGCCGGCTTGCTCTCGTTCCATGTTGGTTTCGCGTGCGCGAGTTTCGTTCTCGGTTCGGTTGTTCTTCTCGGCCAAGTACTTGGCATTCTCGGGTGCTTCTACGTCCTTGCCCATGTCCAGCTCGACGATTTTCTGGTGCGGTCGCTCGGGCGGCGGCTGTGCCGGCTCTTGCGGCTTGGGAGGCGGAAGCTCGACGAGCGGCTTCTCCGGTGGCTTGGGGATGGGCGGAAGCTTCTCTGGTGGGGGCAGTTCGATCTCTGGCTCGGGCTGCTTCTCCAAGTTGGCGAGCTTCTGGGCCTTCTTGGGCGGCTGTCTGTCAGCCGGCGCGGGCTCCTCGACAGCGGGAAGGCCGGCTGGCAGTTCACTCTCTCTGACCGGCTCGAAGCTCAGGTCCACCTCGTTCGACTCGCGCTTGCCATACACGAGGGCCAGGACGACGAGAGGCAGAATGACTTGCGCGTGCAGGAGTACCGACGCGAGCAAGCCACGACCGATGTGGCCGTCACGTCGCTTGTTGCGTCGGGTGCTCATGGCGTCGTAGGAGGGTACTCCATCCGTTCACTCAGCCTTGGACCTCGGTCCGGGCATGAGCGGTGCGCTGCGGGCCTCGCCGCCCACGCGGACCGGCAGCACAGCCATGGCCAGGCCCTTCCAGTGCAGGCGGCGTTCGACCTGGTAGGCCGTCTCGTTGTGCAGGATTCGCTGAATCCAGGTTTCGCGTTTCCAGATGAGCTTGCCGGCAAAGAAAACCACGCGGGGAAACTCATCCGCAATCTTGATACACAGACGGCTGGCTTCGTACACCGCGTCCAGCCCTTCGGCCATTCGGTAGCTGGAGTTCCAGCCCAGGCTCTTGGCGAGAGCCACGTATTTTTGCAGGGTCTCCTCGACACGGACACGCAGCGAAGCGACCTCGGCAGCACCCTTGAACGTGCCGGTGTCGTGCACCGCCACCGAGACGAACACTAGGTTGGCGAAGTAACCGGGGTAGGTGCGCTGGATGGAGAGCATGGAGTGCACGCCCAGACCGCCGTACGGCCCCACCAGGAGCACCGCGGTGGGCTTGCTGGGATCCGGCTCGCCCCCGTGTCCGTCGAGCCCCACCAGGTTGGCCAGATCAGCATCGAGCAGGGCCAGTTGGCGCGCGACTTCGCGGTAGTGGGCCTTGACCAGCAGGCACAGGACGATGAGGGCGGTGGTCACCAACAGGGTCAGCCAGGCGCCCTGCGAGAACTTGAGGACGATGGTAAAGGTCAGGATCGACAGGCACATGACCAGGCCGACGACGTGAACCAGGATGTGACGTCCCCACTTCGCATCGCGGGACCGCTCACGCAGCCAGAAACGACACATGCCGAGCTGAGNNGAAAGGGAGAACGTGATGAACACGTTGATGGCGTACATGGTCACCAGGGCGTCCACGTTGCCGTGCGTGAAGAGAAGCAGAGAGATCGCCGCCAACCCCAGCAGCACGACGCCGTCTTTGGTGGTCAAGCGGTCGGACAGGGACGCGAAACGCCGCGGCAGCCATGAGTCGACTGCCATGTTGGACATGACCCGCGGCCCGTCGATGAAACCGGTCTGCGCCGCCACGAAGAGCAGCGCGCCCTCGGACGCCAGCGCGATGACAACGAACGCCTTGCCGACCGGCACGCCGAGCACCCGCCAGTTTGCCGCGAAGGCCTCGATCAGCACGCCGTTCAGGGTCTTGCCCTCTTGCGGACGGATGTCGAACAGGAGGTAGCAGAGCAGGATGCCACCAGCGGTGAAGGCCAGCGACACCGAGAGATAGACCATGGTGCGTTTGCCCGTGGTCACTCGCGGCTCGCGCATCATCTGCAGGCCGTTGGACACCGCTTCGATGCCGGTGTACGTGCCGGCGCCGCGGGAATAGGCGGTCATGAAGATGATGAACACGCCGAATACGCCGTAGCTGTGGATGCTCTGCGAGAACTCGTGCGTGAGGTTGGTCGCCACCTCGGGCGCGTGACCGATGTGCGACCCGATCCCTCCCAGAATCAGCACGAGATGGGTGGCAACGAAGATCAGGAAGATCGGCACGAGCGGCGTCACCGACTCCTTCACGCCCCGTATGTTGAGGACAATCAAGAGCATGATGACGACAAACTCAAGGGGCAACTTCCATGCGTGCCAGGTCAGGGGCAGCATGTTGAATACGGCATCACCGCCCGATGCGATGGAAACCGTGATGGTCAGGATGTAGTCGACCAGCAGCGCTGAGCCGGAAAGAAGCCCGGCCTTCTCGCCGAGCAACTTGCTCGCCACCACGTAGCCACCGCCGCC
>PMCR01000163.1 GCA_003155465.1 Myxococcales bacterium
GTCAGTCACGGAGTACGCTATCAAGAATCCATTCAGCAACGCGTTTACATTGGCCATCTCCGCTGCCCTGCTGGAGATGCCGGCGCTCGTCATCAGGCCTCCGCCGGCGCCGACCCAATCCCTGACCGCATTCGCCTCACTGGCCAGGATCGCCCGTTGCGTGCCAAGATAGGCAGGAGAGCCGGGGTTGGTCTTCTTCGCGGCGAGGAAGGCATCCTTGTCCGCCTGCGTATGGTAGATGTCCAAGACCACGATGACCTTGTAGCGGGCAAGTCGCGCGGCGGTTAGGGAGTTGCTGCCGCTGATGTCCAGGTTCTCAACAGTGCAGTTGGCGGAGCGTGTGGCCAGCCAGGCCAAGAAGAGGTTGTTGCCGGTCGTCACCACATCGCCGGAGGTGCCATTGCTGTAGGTGTAGTCCCAAACCCCGGTAATGCCTATTGTAGCGATCAGTGGGCACTGACCGTTGCACGCGCTGCCGCCGGTGCCTGTTGCACCCGCTGCGGCGTCAACCCCACCGCCGCCGGTGCCCGCTGCGCCGCCAATGCCTCCGCTCCCGGTCCCGCCGGTGTCTGCTGCGTCAGCCGCGGCGTCAACCCCACCGCCGGCAGCATCTGTCTGCCCGCTGCTGCCGGCGCCCCCGGCTGCGTCGAGAACGATGCCACCAGTAGCGCCACCGGTGGCCGTCTGCCCGCCGCTGCCACCAGCGTCGCTGCTGTCTTCACCGCCAATGCCGCCCGTTGGGCCCGTGTCTCCGCCCGCGCCGCCGCCGCCCGTGTCTCCGTAGCCGGCCGTGGCTTCCATCCCGCCGGTCGAAGCCACGGTGTTGCTCGCGCCCGCCGCTCCTCCTACGCCCGTTCCGCCAGTGGCTAGCGGCGCGTCGCTGCCATTTTCGCCGCCCATGGGTGGGGCGCCATCTCTCGGATCTCCGACTTCAGTCGAGCCGACACTTCCGCCAATACCTCCGGTGCCGGCTGGCGTGTCGCTGCCGCCTGGGCCCGAGGGAGCGTCAGGCGTGCCCGAATATGCGTCGGGGACAATGGCGGTGTCGCCTACACCGCCCGACGCGACCGCGTCGGGGTCGAGCGACCCATCAGCGGCGGGTGATGGCGAGGCTCGCAGTCTGCTGGCATCGAAGGAACACGCGGCTGCCAGCCCGGCGACCAGGCAGATGCCTGGGATCGAGAGGCTCGCCGGCGACTGGAAGTGCGGTCTCATGCCTAGTACCTCACGGCTGCGACAATGCCTGTGGTTCCGCCCGCCAATGGCAACACACTGATGCGCCGACCTTCCCAATAGAACAGCGCACCGGTGGCCACGGCCGCAGCGCCGGCCAGACCCCAAAACACGTTGGCCGTGATTTCGAGGTAGGCGGCATAGGCCGCGTTGAACTTCTCCAGCGCTCCAGCGTAGTCACCCCTCTCGTAGAGCACCGAGCCGTCGGTGAGAAGGCCCTGCGCCTGCGCCTTGGCCCGCGGGTCAGCCCTTTGCGGCGAGCGCTGCGCGAGAAGCGAAAACACGACGACGGCGGTGGTGCACATGTGCAGGTGTCCCCTGTCGGGGACACACTAGATCTCGGCAGCTAGGCGCGGCGTCTTTAGAAATGCGACGTGCGCGCGCAACCCGCTGCGGCGTCATAGCTCTTTGATCAGTTGCCGCCTGGCCTTGGGCTGCGCGGATGGTGTTGCGGGCGCCTTGGCTCTGGCCCGGCCGGCAGGCACGGGCCATGGTCATTTCGAATAGGGTTACTGATGGTCGGAGAACCCTGACGGGCCGCATAGGGCCGCATCGGCACGGTCCTGATGGCGTCCGCGCACCGTCCGAGGGCGTTTGCGATCGAGCGCGCAATTGCGCATCCATCCGCCTGGACCCATAGCTCGAGAGCGGAATTCCTCCGCTGTCGTCACCACCAGTCAGGTAAGAGAAGAAGAGTTCCGAGACCATGCTAACGTTGCAATGGGGTAAATTCTGATGGCCATTTCAGGCAGCCCATATTTCGCCGGCCGTCGGCCTTCGGGCCGCGTTCCCTTCGTCTGCGTCCTGGCCGTCGGCGTTTGCCTTGTCGATCGGCGCGTCTCGGCCGATGACTTGTGGTGCGGGGTGGATGCGGACTGCGCGCTCCAAACCTTCGATTGTTCGGAATGTGGCCCCTGCCCGGATACACCGCCGCTCGCCCTGCCACCCCGGGCCTTCAAGCGGCTTGAGGAAGAATGCAAGCGGCACCCGCCCGCCCGGCTCGCTCGCCGTCCTGGAGACGCCAGAGGACCGAGGCCGGCATGCTCGCCGTGCATGACCTCGCCTAGGATCGCCACGCCCACCTACCGAGCTGCTTGTGTAGAGAACCGTTGCCGAGCCGTCGTCGACTTCTACCAGGTCATCGCCCCGCCCAGCGTGTCTTCGCTGCGCGACAAGATCGCGCGCGCAACCGCGTCGGGCGATGCCCGAACCTGTGCGACCGCAGACGACTGTGTCCTGACGAATTTCGATTGCACGGTGTGTGGGCGTTGCCCAGGAACCCCGCCTGCGGCTCTCAACGGTCAGGCGCTGGTTGATCGAGAGGCCAAGTGCCGAAAACATCCGCCGGCCCGTCTGGATCCCAGGGCGAAGAAAGGCGTTCCGCGGCCCAAGTGCGCGAAATGTGCGTCGCCTGAGCCCAAGTGCCCGATCCCATGGTTCCAAGTCGACTGCGTCGCCGGGCGTTGCCAGGCGATCCCCGAGCCCGCGCACGAACAGAAAGATTTGTAATTCTCGCGGGCCGGGGAATAGCGGCCGCCATCAGGCGTCGAGCCTTGCGTGTCCCACCAGTTCCACGTGCACAACATCAAGGACGTGTCGCTGAAGGGAGGGGTATGGATTACCAAGACAGGCGAGCTGACCCTAATCTCTACACTGGTTGCTGTGTGCCAGGCACTAGGTGAGCCGCGCCGCGATCTCGTGGACGTCGCCCTTCGTGATCGTCAGTCCCTTGGTTTCGTGAGCCCGACAGACCGCGTCTGGGTCGGGCGCTTCGCTCAGGCAGTACGCCTGTCCGTCCTTTGTGAAGTAGGCCGCAACCGAGGTCACTCCTTGCGGACCAACCTTGCCGATCTGCTTTCGCATCTCATTCAGGGCCTCCAGTGGTACGGAAGGCATTTTCGCGTGGAAGTCGATGTAAAGCGGCATGTTCCTTACCTCCTGTGATCGAGCAGTTCACTGACTCAATTGCGAACGGAATTCCTCCTGCCACTAGGATGCCTCCGGTTTGGGAAGGTAGCCTCTACCGCTCGGAGGGCGGCATGAGTCTGTTTCGCCAGGGCGGAGAGCCGCAAGAAACCGCAGTGGGTGGCAAGGTCGCGCCGAATTTGCGGGTGGCGCTGGCTCGACCGGCCCGAGCCGCCGCCACGCGCTGGCCTCCTCGCGAACATCTGATTGTCCCTACCCGCTGTGACCGGCAAGCCGACGGGGCATCCAAACCACAGGGCGGCGGAGGGCCTTGTCTTTGACCATCTACGCGATTCTGTTTTTGGCAGGAATGCTCACCATACTCCTGCCCTGCATCCTTCCGCTGGTGCCGCTGGTGCTCGGGGTCAGCCTGGCCGGACAGCGACGCATCCGTCCTCTGGTAATCGTGGCCGGCATGGCAGCCAGCTTCGTGATCTTCACCTTTGTGCTCCAGGTGGCCTTGGCGCGTTTTGTTGCAGCAGCCGATCTGATTCGTATCGCGAGCACCTATGTGCTGCTGCTCTTTGGCGTCTGCTTCTTG
>PMCR01000548.1 GCA_003155465.1 Myxococcales bacterium
GCCACTGTCAACGATGCCAGCGACCTTGCCTTGCCGGTCAACTACAGCATCTCGAAGCTGGGCACCATGGTCAGCACCGATCCGAGATTCGTGTCCGCGACCGACTTCCACCCAGGGGCCGGCTCCGGCGCGATCGATCTCGGGACAGGAGTGCCAGCAGGCATCAGCGCCACCACGCTATGTGCCAGTTTGCCGGCAATCATGGAGCCACCCCTCAAGACCAACGGTCTCTCGCCGAGGCCGGTGCGGGGGGCGGCGATCGACCTAGGAGCCATGGAGGCCGCACAGTAGAGCCCGTCGAAAGTTTGGGCCGGCGAACAGGGCCGGCCCGACCTGCGGCCGATGGCCGAGCATTGCAGGACACTGGTCCCTCCGTATCCGATGCACGGACCCCGTCTGGAAACGTGCCGGCTGGTAGAGCACGTTCGGCCGCATGGCAAATGCAAGGACGTGGAGCGAACGAGTCAGCGAATGGCGAGCAAGCGGGCTGAGCGCAGTCAAATTCGCTGAGGGTCGGGGCTTCTCTCCGCATCAGCTGTGGGACTGGAGGGCAAAGATGCGCCAGGAAGCGGAGTCGAGTGCCGCGCAAACGGTGGTTACGACCGCTCCCGTGGTGTTGTCGTTGACGATGGTCCCGGAAGGGGTGACCGCGCTCCAGGTGCCAGCTGCGACGTCCAGAGCTTCTCGGTCACGTCAAGCTAGTACTACTAGGTCATGGAGGCGCGATCTCGTCGCTGTGCCAGCGCAGGCATGCCTTGATTTCGTCGACATTCTTGGCCGGATCGAAGGTCGCTGTGGTCGCCCCTCCAGCGTCCTGCTCCTCCGCACGAATCGATACGCGCGCGCTGTACATCCCCTCGACGAGACTCAGTCTGACGACGTACGTGCGGCCGGGCTTCATCTTGAGCGCGAATGTCCTTGGAGCGATGCCCCCCCGCCACTCAACGTAGTTGCTTGCCATCATGAGATTGTTCGTGGTTTGAACGACATGGCACCCCGGCAATAGCTCGAACGCTCGGGCCTCCTGGCCCGCCACGTCCTTGCCGTCGACGGACTTGATTATCGACCCTGACATGGGGGCGTTGGTGAGCGCGACAAGCTTCGCGACCTTGCTCGCGTCAAGATGCCGCTCCGGGTTGGGATACAAAGGATAGGCAGGGATCTCGGAGGGGCGCACCATACACGCCGAGCCGGTGAGGCACAGTACGGCTCCGAGCAGCCTACTGCAGGCAAGGCGAATTGGGGATTGTCGAGGCATGAGGGATCGTCGGCCGAGGAGTGTCTACCGTAGCCCATTCGGGCAGGCAGTTCCAAGTGGCAGGGGAAGCGATACAACTTGGACCCCGGCGCGTGCGTCCCTGCCAACTAGCAAGATCTCATCCTTTGCCCTCGTCGTGGGTGTCCGCATCATTTGGTAGAGCGAAAGCACCGGGGCCATAGCCTTTGCCTTGCCTCACTGCTAGAGTGCGCCCGCGGCAACGGTTAGCCCCGAAAAGAATAGAGCCATGAGCTTTGTGGAAAGACTGCGCCGGGTTCCCCCCGGCTGGTGGGTGGTGCTGTTTGCGCTTGTGCTCGTCCTGCCCCGCCTGGGTTCGTTCGGGTTCTGGGACCCGTGGGAACTCAAGCTGGCGGAGCGCGCGCGCGACATAGCCCACTCGGAGAATATCTTCGACGTGACGGTCAACCGTCGTTTCGCGGCCGAGCCGCCGCTCGACCTGGCTGGCAATGCGCTCGGCATGCGGATCTTCGGCGTGGGCGAGCTCGGCGGCCGCCTCTCGGATGGGCTCTTTGGCATCCTGGCCATCCTCGGGGTCTATTGGGCAGGCGTCGGCCTCTTCCGTCCCCGCGCGGCCTTGCTCGGCGCCCTGGCGCTCGGATCCATGCCCCTCTTCGTGCTGGAAGCACGCCAGCTCACTTCGGACATGCCTCTGGTGGCCGGGCTGGCGCTGGCCATGGGCGGGCTCGGCCGGTACGCCTGGCCGGCCGGGGGCGTGCGTCGATGGCCCGACCTGCTGGCGGCCGGGGTTGGCCTTGTCATCGGCTTGTTCTCGGGCGGGGCCCTCTTGGGCGTGGCGCTGCCTTGCCTGGCGTTCACCTTTGCGATCCTCGCGGGGTGGGGCCTGCGGCCGCGGCTGGCCGATGATCCTGCGGCCAGCAAGCTCACCTCGCCCGGGGTGGGAACGCATTTGCCTTCTGGGACCAGCCTGGGCGCCAGCCTGCTTTCACCCGGGGTGCAGGGCGGCGTGGCGCTAGTCGGGGCCGCACTGGCAGGGGTACTGCTTGTGGTTCTCACCATGACCCATGCCAACGTGGCCGGGCAGTATTCCTTGCTGCTCGGTGGGGTTCCACGCGGCGGGCCTCCCAGCGCAACCTTCGACACCCTGATCCGCCAGCTTGGCTTCGGACTTTTCCCCTGGAGCGCCCTGGCCATCTTCGCGCTTGGCCGGCCGCTCATCCGTTTGGGCGGGGGCGACGAGCCGGATGGCGATCGTCTGGCGTTTGGCCAGCTCTATCTTCTCATCTTCGCGGCGTTCGGCTTCGCCCTTTCCACGGTGTTCGTGCTCAGATGCGGCGAAGCGCGCTTCTGTGCGCTGGCAGCGGTGGCTCTGGCCATCGGTGCCCTGCTCGATGAGGCGCTGGAGGGCGACCGCGCCGAGCCCGTGCTGGGGCTGCTGGTGGCCACCGGCACCATGGTAATCGCGCGCGATCTGGTGCTGGCGCCGGAGGACCTGGTCTCGGTGCATACCCTCAACAAGGTCCAGTGGCCGGCCAAGCTCAAGCTGGGGTGGCTCTTCGTCGCCGCGGGTCTAATGGTTGGCGCCGGCCTTTACACCGGGCTGGCCACCCGAGGCCGGGCGCTCGGACGCGTGGCCATGCGCAACCTGGGAGATGCCCGGCGCTGGCATCGATGGATCGAGAAAGCCGTGGTCGAGGTCGGCCGCTGGGGCATCCAGGCCGCGGTGGTGGTGGCGGTGCTTTTCGCACTGATCCTGAGCCAGCTGATCGTGCCCAAGGTATCCGGCGATCTCTCGTTCAAGCCGCCGCTGGAATCGTATTCGCGTCTGGCCCAGCATGGCGAGCCCATCGGCCGATACAAGGTGGAAGGTGAAGGCGCGAGATTCTACAGCCAGCGCGAGATGACAGATCTGCCCACGCAAAACCGCGTAGTCGAGTTTCTGCAGGGAAGCGAACGTGTGTTCGCTCTCGTGCCAGGCACCGAGCTGGCGGCGCTGGATGCGGCGTTCAAGTCTGCGCGGGTGGCCTACGCGGTCGTGGACGCCCGATCGTCTCGCTTCCTCCTCTTGACCAACCGCCTGGAGCAAGGTGAGCGCGACAGCAATCCGCTGAAACAGGATGTCTGGATGGCGCCCCGGCTGCCAGAGCCTGTGGTCGAAGCGGGCGCCACAGAGCCATCGCGCTACCAGTGGTTCGACCCGAAGCCGCCCTGGCAATGGCGCGTTCCCGCCAGTGTCACGTTCGGCAATGCGATCGAGCTGGTGGGCGCCGAGTTCCCGGCCGTCGTGCGCCGGCCCGGCACCATTCCGCTGTCGTTGTTCTTCCGGGTGAACAAGAAGCCCCCGGGAGGATTCCACATCTTCGTGCACTTCGACATTCCCGGCGAGCCGCGGGTCATCGGAGACCACCTCCCGCTCAACGGCGCGTTCGCAACCGACTACTGGCTGCCCGGCGAGTATATTCGCGACTCCTATGACGTGGAGGTTCCACTCATGACCACGCCCGCGGGAACTTACACTCTGTTCATCGGCTTCTGGCCCGGCGGCGAAGGCAAGCGGCTGAAGATCACGTCCGGTACCAACGACGGTGGCGACCGGGCACGGCTGGGAAACATCGAGATCAAGTAGCCATGCCCAGCAAGGACCGTCGCAATCGTGTCGTGCCGGTCGGCAGCGAGCGGCGCACTGGGCGCGAGCGGCGCGAGCACCGGCGCGTTCTGGTGTCGATGGAAGTGGACTACCGCTGCGACAACACGTTTCTTTTCGCCTACATCACCGACTTGTCCGCCATGGGAATCTTCATCCAGACCAGCGATCCCCATCCCCCGGGCACATCACTGAACCTGCGCTTCCAGCCCCCAGGCGGCCCACAACTCGACGTTGAGGGACGGGTCATCTGGGTAAACGCCCCGCGCAAACACGACAGCATCAACCCCGGCATGGGCGTCCAGTTCGTGGACCTGACGCTGGCGCAACGGGAACAGATCAAGGCTCTGGTGCGGACCTTCGCCTACTTGGGCGACGACGAGGATCAGGTCCGCGGG
>PMCR01000052.1 GCA_003155465.1 Myxococcales bacterium
CTCTCGTGCTTGTTCTTCTCTTTGCCACCCACGTAGGTTTCGTCAACCTCGATGATCCCTTGGAGCTTCTTCATGTCCGGGCCGCACGCTTCGCGGATACGATGCAGGACGAACCAGGCCGACTTCTGCGTGATGCCGATTTCCTTGGCAAGCTGCATCGACGAGATACCCTTGCGGGCCGTGACCAGCAGGTACATCGCATAGATCCACTTGTGCAACGGAACGTGGCTGCGCTCGAAGATAGTTCCCGTCCTGACGGTGAAGTCTTCCTGGCACTGGTTGCAGCGGTAGAAGCCATCCTTGCGCGTCGTGATGCGCTCGCCAAGGCCACAGCAGGGGCACGTGGGACCGTTTGGCCAGAGGCGCTTTTCCATGTAGATTCGAGCTGTTTCCGCGTCGGGAAACATCTGGAAAAGCTGGAAGGTTGAGATGGTAGATTGGCTCACGCTGGCCTCACTTTCTACATCAAATCTAGGCTAAACCTCCAAGGGAGTCAAGTATATAATTCCCCAAACTATCCCCTATTCCCAGCGACCCGAGATACAGGTGGTGGGGACCGCGCAAAGCGGGGAAGAGGCCCTGGAGCGCCTTCCCGCGGCGCGGCCTAATGTGGTGACCCTGGACGTCGACATGCCGGGCATGGGGGGCCTCGCGACCCTGCGAGAGATCCAGCGCCGCTACCCCGGCCTGCCCGTCATCATGCTGTCGGTGTACACGAAGGAAGGCGGTGCGGGGTAGGTGCCAAAGTTTTCATGAGCGCGTGTAGCCCCAGCTGGCTGCCGTCGTACTTCTTGACCACCAGCCCGCGCTACCAGCGCAAGATGGTTTCTGGCGTTGCGATGGTCGCCACCTTTGCCAGCACCCTGCGCCCCAGTTCCTTTCCCAGCACGGCGAGCCGCCGCCGCTCGGCATCCGTCAGTCGCAGCTTCCGGCCGCCGAGCCTCTCGCACAGGAGTCGGTTCTCGGCCGTCAGGTAGTCGACCTCTTGCTGCAACACCCGTCCGAGCTACACCGCCAGCCACGCCGCCAGAAACTGCAACGGCAGCGGCAGCATCGACCCAGTGGGCTCGTCCTTCTTCCTCGTCACGAGGCGCCCTCTACACCTTTCCGTGCCCCTCGCAACCACTGGCACTGCGCCTAACCATCTGGATTTGCGCCCCCTTTTCGCCGATCGCATATTGGGACAGGACGAACTCCCGCTACCGCTCCGCCCTCAGAGCCTCCAGAAACGACTGCTCTCTTTTCACCCTAATGCCTTCGATAGTGTAGTCGCCACTCGGCACGGCAAACAGGAGATTCAGCTCATACTTGCGGGCATCTGCGAACCTCATCGCTTCAGAACCGAGAAGGGCATTGCCCGACAAGCTGATGAGTTCAAAAAGCAGATTAGACTGATACTTCCCCTTTTCATGCTCTTTGGCTTCATACATCTGCTGTGAGGGGAAAGAACTAGTTATGAATTGGGCAAACCGTATGGCGGCCGTGTTCACAATAGCCAGACCGACTGAGCATCTGTAGGGTTTCTCAAGAGACAGGCATATACTGTCAAATGGAACCACTAAGCTGCTGGTACTGGTCGTGAGCACAATCTTGACAATCAGCCACCTATAGTCATTCAAAATGCTTGTGCCTTCTTTCTGCCCAAGAAGATGCTCGTCGATCTTGTCGGCCCATCCGACGGAATACCCGGCGTTCCTGGCATCTTCAGGGGTATAGGAACTTCCCCGGCCTTGTGGCGTCAGGTCGGCAAGCAACCAGGCCTGCTGCACTGTGCCGGTGATGCTGGCCCCTTTGAATTCGAGCCGCTTGATCTCAGTGTTGGTCTTGCAGGACGTCGAGGTTGATAGAAGAGCCGCAATCTGCAGGATGGCGCAGGTCCGCATGGTTCGCCCCCTTCTATCAACTCCGATAGTCCGGAGCACAAACGTCATGAAAGTACGCCGGACAGTAGTCGTTTCAAGCGCCATTTTGCCTTCACCGAATGTGGACAGTCAAGTCAGGCGCGATTCTGCCTTCACCGAATCGTGTCTGCAAGATGTCCTGTATAAGAACGTCAACTTCGACCCCTCAAGCCAGGAGCTTACACGCAGTTCAATCTGACGTCTTTTCTTTGCTAACCTTTTTTTTCGGGCTCCGAAGCTGGCACACTAGCCCTATGCACGGAGAGATAGGAGGGATGCGCGAGACAGTGCAAGTCCTTGTGCTGGTGGCCGTTACGTTCACCGGCTGCGGGCAAAAGACCGCGGGCGGTTCCTCGGATGCGGACGTGGCAAATCCCGACAGCAGCAGAGCGGCCGACGCGAGGGCAAACTTCTCGGGCGATACCCTCGTGGCAAATTCCGACGGGACACCAGCGGCGGACGCGAGTGCCGATGCTCTGGGCGATGCGGTCGGAGTGAATCCCGACGGCAAGCCCGTCAGCGGCAGTTGGGAACAATGCCCGTGATGGTCAGCCCAGTCGCATCAAGGGGAACCGCCTCCAGAGTCGTGGTACCGAAGAACAGAGTCACATGCAGATCGAGCGCACAGGCGCCTGCAACGGATTGCAGGCTCGCCGAACCGATGCCACCCATGGCGCTGTCTATCAGGCTTCCTGCCGGACAGAGCCCGCGAAATGCCCGCTCGATCCCCCAGCGCCCGGGCAAGGTGATGCGGAATGCGGTGCTGCTGGTTGTCGGGGTGGCAAGCTCCAGAATCGTACATATTCCGTCCCCGTCGGTCCTCACCACACGGATCCGATCCAACGCGGTGCTGGTGCCGGTGGCTGCGTAGGTCGCACTGCCCGGAGATTCGGGTGGAGCGACTGCGCAACAGACGTATTGCGTGCCGAGGTTGCAGCCCGCAAAAGCGCAGTTGGGCGAAGCCGCCGCGGCGCGGTCGGCCGCGACAATCGAGTCGAAGCTTTCGCCCAGGGCAGGATAGTAGCAGAGCCGCCGCGGTGGGTACCCGCCACCACAACACCCGCACCCGCAGGCGGTGTATTCGCCTCCGCACGACCCGGCGTCCGCGCTGCTGGTTCCACCATCGGTGCCGCCAGTTGCGCGGCTGCTGCCACCTGCCCCGCCACCGGCGCCTGCACCACCGACAGTTCCCCCTGTGCTAGTCGCGCCAGCGGTGCCGCCTGTGCCTCCTGCTCCGCCCCCGCCG
Source organism: Myxococcales bacterium (assembly GCA_003155465.1). The sequence continues at coordinate 3,148 of PMCR01000052.1, forward strand.
GGGTCTCCGACGCAAAGTAACTTCTGCAATTGCCAATAGCAATCCGGAGAATCCGGAGGGACGAGCGGCGTCTGTGAAGACACACATTGGCATTCGTAGCGTTCCATGCACTCGGGCGGCACCCTGTACGGGCACTCCAGCCCGTCGATGGCGGCCTGGAGCACACAGCGCTCGGGCGTATAGGGATAGACCGACGACTTGGGAACGTGGTCGGGACATGTCACCGTCGCGTCAGCGGCCGTTGCGGGCAGGTCGCCGCTGACATCGCGCCCAGCGTCCCGGGCGAGCGTGACATCGACGCCCCCATCCGAAACGATGCTGGCGCCGCCGCCGGTTCCGCCGGCCTTGGTCGTCCCACCAATGGCCGTCGCGCCGCCCGAGCCTAAGGTGCCGCCTCCATTGCCGCCTGTGCCTGGAAGAGCGCCACCGCTGCCGCTTCCGACCCCACCTCCACTGCCGGTCATTTCCCCACTCGCGCCGGCCCCACCACTGGCGACTCCACCGCTGTCCACCACGCCTCCTGCAACAGAGCCATCAGGCGATGGTCGTACGCCGGTTGAACCGCAGCCAGCAAGCGCAGCGGAAAGAAGAAGCAAGAGAACGCCGGCCGGTATCCAACGAGTCACAACTGCCTCCGAGTCGAGCACGTTTTTCATGAGCAGGTTCCCAGAAAACGAAGCGAAAGAGCCTCTCCCAGGTCTGGTCCAACGAGTAGTACGCGCATGGATCTTCCGGCGATTTGTTCATAGCAAGAAGTGAGCCAGGACGCCGGAAGGCCACATTGGGGTGAGCCCCGCCCACCTCTTTGGAATCATCACAATGCAGCGACCCACGCGGCGATGGTCCCTCAGAAATCTGAGGCTCGGATAGGCGCGGTGTCATGGGTCATCACCGCGTCAAGGTCTTGGTAACAAATCTCGAACCAACGCGACAGGTGTAGTAGACACCCTCCCTCTCATGATTTGAGCTTGAATCCGAGATATGTGCCGGAGCTGATCCCCATTAGGCCCAACATAGTCGCACTAAACTCCGGCATGGCCAGTTCACTCAGGACCCGTGTCACAAACACAAACCCAAGGACGAGAGTCCAGACAGCAACCTGGAAGCGATGAAAACTGATATGCCCGTCATCGCCTAGGAGGTCATATGTCGCCCGGAGCCACGGACGCAGACGGAGGAAAGACTGCTGCGACTCCGCCAGAGAGAGAGCAGCGGCCACTCGCTTGACATCCTCGCTCTTCGCTTCTCTCTCCGCGTCGCTCGCTGTGACGCGAGTCCTGGTGCTTGCGAGG
>PMCR01000449.1 GCA_003155465.1 Myxococcales bacterium
AGCGTCATCAAGGCGACCTCGTCCGGCCTGACTGCGGCGTCAATCACCATCACGTCGCTGGGCAGCCCGGCGTGGGTTGAGGGAGTGACGAAGGCGACCGCGGCGCGACCGTACACGCGCTACACGGGCGGCGGAAGTTCAGGCACCAGCCAGACCCTAGCCTTGAACCGTCCGACCAGCGCCAGCAGCAATGCCGGCACGGCGGGCTTTGCCAACGATGGCGACTCGACAACCTCCTGGGAGGCCGCAAGCACGGACGCGAATCCCTGGTGGAGCGTCTCTTTGGAAAGCACCTACACGGTCAGCTCGGTGCAGCTCGTCTTTCCAGCCGCTGGCAACTATCGCTACACAATTGACGTGTCCCCGGATGGCACTCAGTGGACCACCAAGGTGGATCAAAGTCAGACCACGAGCACTGACCAGACCCGGACCGCGACCACCAGTTTCGGCAGTGGCGTGGGTTTTGTTCGCGTGAGCTTTACCGGACAGCCCGCCGGACTTGCCGAGATGGTGGTAAGTGGCGCGCCATGATGAGAACCGGGCGCGGACAGCAGGATTGGAGACATACGAAATGACGATCCGCCAAGGTGGGGCCGCCAGAGTTGCGCTCTTTGCGGTAGCTTTTCTCCTGGTGGCAACGACCTCGTCGGCCCAGACGTCGAGCATGCAACAGCTCTTGAGCATCCATATCGAGCAGCGTTTTGGCATGTTTATCCACTACAACATGAACACGTACAAGCCTGGCTGGGGCGAGAATCGGGTGAGCCCCTCCACGTTTGCGCCCCCAAGCGGCGATTGCCACACCTTCACGGATCAGTGGGCCAAGGCCGCGAAGTCAGCCGGGATGAGGTTTGGCGTGCTGACGACTAAGCATCATGACGGGTTCTCCATTTGGCCGTCCAAGGCGGTCCCGCCGAGCACCTCGCCGTACGGCACAACTCCCTACACCATAGCGCAAAGTGGGGTTCCGACTATGGATGTGGTGAAGTGCTACGTCGACTCCTTCCGCGCCCAGGGGCTCGAACCCGACCTCTACTTTTCGATTTGGGATCCCAACAACGGCGTCGGGTCGCAGGCAGGCCACAACACGGACCCGGGCGCTGTCGACTGGAACGCGGTCGGAACCTACATTACGACCCAGATCACAGAACTTTTGACCAACTACGGTGACATTCCCGTGTTCGTCTTCGACGGCTATTCGTGGCTCACGGGCCACCAAATGATCCCTTACCAGAAGATACGCGCCCTGGTTCGGCAGTTGCAGCCCAATACCCTCATCGTTGACCACAACGGCGGGGTGCCCTGGCAGGTCGACGCGGAGTATTTCGAGGAGCCGCTCGGGGTCAAGGTACCCTCGGGCAACGTCACGGCCGGGGAGCAGGGACAGACGATTGCCAAGGACAAGAACTGGTTCTGGAGAAGCACGCAGGCCGCTGCCGGCTACCTGTCGGCCTCGGACATTGCCAAAGAAATCAAGAACGTTGAATCAAACTACACCAATTTCATTCTCGATTGTCCGCCGAATCCGGAGGGATTGCTCGAGGGTCCGGTGGTCACGGCGCTGGGGCAGGTGCCGCAGTACTGGACACCCGATAGCTCAAGGGCTCCCTTGCCGGAACAGCCAGCCAAGATCGAGACGCCGCTGACTCCTGTTTCGGCCAGCGCGACCAGTGGCAGCGCTGGGCTGGCCATTGACGGCTACAACGACTCACCCAAGGGCGTGAACAATACGCTGCACAGCAACAAGGGGGAAAGCCTGTGGACGTCGACCGGTTCGCTGCCGCAGTCAGTGACGCTCAACCTTGGCAAGAGCTACGACAATATCGACGTGCTGGAATACCTGCCGCAACGGAACACCGGGACCACGGCGGGGAACATCACATCGTACAAAGTCTATGTGAGCACGGACAATGTGACCTTCAATCAGGTTGCCAGCGGAACCTGGCCCGCGGATCCCAGTTACCACGGGCTGATGTCGCCGGAGCGGGTGCAGTTTCCCGCCCAAACAGCCCAATACGTGCGATTGGAGGCAGTNNCCATCATCGGCGAACTTGCGGTTGGCGCCCACGGCACGAGCGGAACCATAGGCGATGCGGGCGCAGGGGGTAACGGCGGCAGTGGTGGGAATGGCGATGCTGGGCGGGACGCGGTTGCAGGAACCGATGGAAGTGCGACTGGAGGCGGAGGTGGTGGCGGAATTGCAGGGGTTGGTGGAACTGGCGGCGCGGGTGTTCGCGGCGGAGCGAGCGGAGGTGCGCCCAGCACGGGTGGCCGCGGCGGATCTGGGGCGGGCGGCGCGACCGACAGGAGCGGTAGCTCTGCAGACGCCGACGCGGGTGTTGGCACAGGTGGATCGACCGGCGCCTCCGGCGCCACCGGTGTCGAGGACGCGGCCGTGACGGCCGATACGAGAGCTACGTCGGGCGGCACCTCCGGCAGTGTTGACGCAGGTACCGTGGGCAGTGCAAGTTCGGGGGGCGCAGTTGCGGGAACTGGAGGCAGCACCAGCGCCACGGGCGGAGCCACCGGAACGGCGGGCGCGCCCGACGCGGGAGTCGGCGCCCCCGCGAGTGCGTCGGGTTGTAGCTGCGCGCTCAGCGGCAGGTCATCTTCAACGCCGACATCCGCGTTGGGATGGCTACTGTTCGGTTCGGTCGCGCTGATATTCCACGCCCGTCAGCGCAGGCGGACAACTCGCTGGCCGTAACCAACTATTCTCGTCAGCTGTGCGCCGCAAAAACTCGGCACCAAGTCAGACCAGCGCGCAATTTCCTCGGGATTCGCGGTTCCAGATTCTGTACTGCTTCGTTACTGCGGACCTGGCCCGGCGGGAAATCTGAACGAGTACGTTCGCTGTTGCCATGGCCGACCACATCGCGGTCTTCGAATGCAACCGCCGCTCGGAGCCCGCTGACTCCCGCCCGTGCGCCGTGTCCCACCCAAGGACGTTGTCTCTCGAGCTGTCCTCGGTGGGCTCCATCACGACTACCACGCGCGAGTGGTCTGACACTGGCCGCTGCACATGCCTGTTGGGAAAGGCACGCCACGGCATTCGTGTGTCCGCCGTCCGCTCCTGCTCGTTCGCGAGCCGAGCTTCTGAGCGCTTCGGCCTGAAAATGGCGATACCCACCCTGCAAACGAAGAATCACTGGAACCACTTTCGGCTCGAGCAGTCATCGATCGGCACTACTTCGGCGAACAGCCGATCCGTCGATGAGCGCGTCTTCATCGACAAGCAGGAAGGGCTTCTTCCATGGGAAGACTCTCGAAGAGATCCTCCGTAGAATCGCGCCATAGGTCAAGGCTTCTGGTAGACGCGCACGTAATCCACCAGGTAGGTAATCGGGAACGTCGTGCTCGACGGGTCGCCGCCGTTCGCGCCGATGGCGAGGTTGACCAGGATGTAGAAGGGAGTCCCTGTGTACGGGTTCGTACTAGTGATTGTGTAGCCGTAGACGAGCTTGTCGTCCAAGTAGAGGTTGATTTTCTGCGAATCCCATTCCATCGCCCACAGGTGGAACTTGTTCGACCAGGTCGTGCCGCCAAGTGAGCTCGGCGACTGGCTCACGCTCCCCGACCAGTCGCAATTGCCGCCCGAGGGCTTGCAGATGTTGGAGCGCACGCCATTGGCGTAGTATTCCATGATGTCGACCTCGCCGGAGGCCGGCCAACTGAGCCCGTTGCCCAAGATCCAGAAAGCCGGCCAGCTCCCTTGCCGTGTATCGATCTGCCCACACATTTCGAACCGGCCATATAGGAAGCTCTTCTTTCCCGAGGTCGTCATCGAGGTCGACGTGTACTGGGCGTATTGGCGATTCTGCTTCCAATCGGTGCTGCCCGCCTTGTA
>PMCR01000131.1:0-11469 GCA_003155465.1 Myxococcales bacterium
ATCACGCGCGACGACCCCTGCTTGATAACGAAGAAGCCATCCTCGACCTTGCGGTAGGCGGGGTTGTCCCCCAGCATCTTTTCGATTCTCTGGCTGGACGCCTGCACAGCCGCTTTGGCACGCGCCTTACGTTCGGGCATACATGATCGGTAGCACGAAGGCCGGCCTTTGCGAAGCCCCCTGTGCAGCCCCCCCTGTGCTGGTCAGCCCTGGCCCGGTTCACGCCGGTCGTCGCGCGAGATGCCGAGTGCCCGCATCTTCTTGTGCAGGTTGGTGCGCTCGATATCGAGGACCTGGGAGGTGCGTGAGATATTCCAGCCGTTCTCATCCAACTTGGAAAGGATGTACTGCCGCTCGACCAGATCGCGCAGCTCGCGCAGGGGCAGGGTGCGCGTCTCGGGCGGCAGGTCCAAGGCGGCCACCGCGCGCTCGGGTCGGTTCTTGCGCGAAACCTCGGCTACGATTTCCTCCGGCAGATCGCCCACGCCGATGGCGTCTTCGGACAGGATGACCAGACGCTCGATCACGTTGCGCAGTTCGCGCACGTTCCCCGGCCACTCGAAGCCGGCGAGCACGGCCAGCGCCTCGGGCGTGATCGGCTTCTCCTTGAGGCCGTTTTCCCGCGCGCACTGCTGCACGAAAGCCTGGCAGAGCAAGGGAATATCATCGCTGCGTTCACGCAACGAGGGAGCCCGCAGGGGCACCACCGCCAAGCGGAAGTAGAGATCCTCGCGAAAACGGCCCGCCGCAACCGCTGCGGTCAGGTCTTGGTTGGTGGCAGCCAACACACGCACGTCAACCTTCAGCGTCTGCTCGCCGCCCACGCGCGTCAGCTCCCCTGACTGCAGCACGCGCAGCACCTTGGCCTGCGCAGTCAGGCTCATGTCCCCGATCTCGTCGAGAAAGATGGTGCCCCCGTCGGCAATTTCGAACAGCCCCTTCTTGCGAGCCGCCGCACCGGTGAAGGCCCCGCGCTCGTGGCCGAACAGCTCGGATTCGATGAGGTCAGGCGGAATGGCCGCGCAGTTCACCTTGACGAAGGACCGCTCCGCCAGCGCGCTTTCGCGGTGGATGGCGCGCGCAATCAGCTCCTTGCCGGTGCCCGATTCGCCGGTGATGAGCACGCGCGTGCGTGTGGGCGCCACCTTCGCGATTTGCGAAAACAGCGCGGTCATGGCCGCGCTCCTGCCCACCATCTCCCAGCGGCCCTCGGTCAGCGCGCGCAGGCCCGCCACCTCGCCCGCCATGGCCCGGCGTTCGAGCGCGTTGCGCAGGGTGACCATCAGGCGTTCGCGATCGATCGGCTTTTCGAGGAAATCATATGCGCCGGCCTTGGTGGCGCGTACGGCATCGGCCAGGGTTCCGTGGCCCGAAATCATGATGACCCCAGGGGCGGGCAGGGAAGGGGCACTGGCGGCTTCGTCGCCCTTGGCCTTCTTCAGCGACTCCAGCAGGTCCAGGCCCGAGATGCCGGGCAGTTGCACGTCGAGCAGGATCACGTCCGGGGCGACCTCAGGCAGGCGCGCCAACGCCTCTTCACCACTTGCGGCCTCTTCGACGGCATAGCCCTCGCCTTCAAGCACCATGCGCACGGTTCGGCGGATGTTCTTCTCGTCGTCGACGATCAGGATGGTCGCGGTCATAGGTTTGGCCCATGAATCTACCGCGTGAATGAACGGCGGGTATCGACTTCTTTCGCTCGCAAGGCCTGGTCGGGCAACAACACGGAGTAGTCCACGATGCGGATGGGCACACCCCCTTCGCGGGCCACGCGCGCTTTTTCCTGCTCGATCCAGTCGAGGATGCGCGGCAAGGCATGCACGGCGGCCAGGTTCTTGTCATGCAGGAGCAAAATCACAGGAGCGGTGGCGCGGGCCAGGAGGTTGGTGACATAGGCGACGATCGCGTCCTCGCTGTTGCCCCGCCATTCCCGCGGGTCCGCATTCCAGCCCACCTGGGTGAGGTCGCGCTCAGCCAGTGCCCGATCGAGCGATCGGCAACGGGCGCCGTAGGGGGATCGAAAGAGCAGCGGCCGCACGCCCGTGGCGTAGGTGATGATCTCGGCGGCGCGGTCGACTTCTTCGGCCAGGGCGCCTGGGTTCTGGCAAAGATCCTTGTGGTTCATGGTGTGGTTTCCCACGTGGTGCCCATGCACCACCAGACGGCGTAGAAGATCACGCCGCGCCAGATCCTCGGGCCGGTTGCGCACGATGTGCTGGCCCATGACGAAAAAGACCGCTTTCAATTTGCGGCGCTCGAGTTCGTCCAGAACCAGCGGCGTCCCCTGCAAGTCCGGGCCGTCGTCGAAGGTGAGCAGGATCAGGCGCTCAGCGGGCCCGTGCGCCGCCGCGGCGGGAGCTTCACCCGGCAGCGGAACCAGGTAGCGCGGGAAGCTCGGGGGAGACGTGGACGGTGGCACCTGCGCGCCTGGCTCGCGCCCGGCGCCCTGGCGCAGATCGGCAGGCTGGCTCGCAACCTCGCTCTGTGGGTCGAGCCCCGAAGCGGCCAAGTACTGACGTGGTGCCCGGTGCTTGGGCAGCACTTCCCCACCGCTAGCCGACAGGCACAACGGCGCCATAATCGCGAAGAGAACAAAGATTCTTCGCACCACGATCCGCAAAGATCATATCAAACGGCGGATCGCCCCGCTCCTTTAGCGCGCCCTGGCGCGCCACGTTGCTAGAATGGAATCTCGTCGTCCCCCGCCGGCGGCGGAGGAGCGCCCGTGTCGTTGGGCTCGCTGGGGGGCGACTGGTTCTCCTCGCCCCAGCCCTGGCGGGCGCCTCCCGAGCGCCGGCCACCGCCGCCATTCTCAGCCCCCGCAGCGCCGCCCAGGAAGACCACGCGCTCAGCGACCACCTCGGTGCTGTAGCGCTTCTTGCCCTCCTTGTCGTCCCAAGAACGAGTCTGCAGCCGGCCCTCGACGTAGACCATGCGGCCCTTTGACAGGAACTTGGAGCAGTTCTCGGCCTGCTCGCCCCACACGTTTATGCGGTGCCACTCGGTCTTTTCCTGCTTCTGGCCGCTCTTGTCCTTCCACACCTCGTTGGTCGCGACGCTCAAATGGCAGACCGGCCGGTTGCTCGGCGTGTACTTGAGTTCGGGATCAGCCCCGAGATTTCCAACCAGTATGACTTTGTTGACGCTGCCCATGTGTTTCTTGCCTCCTTGCCTTGGCGGCCCTGAGTTTGTTCTTTCATCTTCCAGGCGGGGGGTCAATCACCACCTCGCCCGGCGTATGAGAGTATCGGCAAGCAGGTCTTCAGGTTTCGTGCCTTGGCCAAGATATAGTGTCTTTCTTCATGGCGATTTCGACTTTGGGCGTCTTCGTTGCCGTAGTCGCTGCCGCGACAGGGCCGTCTGCGCGTGGTCCAGTAGCTGACTTGGCGCGCGGCTTTGTGGCCCTGCGCGCGGGCAACTACCACGAATCGGCACGCGCGCTTGATGGGCTAGCGCCAAGGCTGCCGCACAACCGGAACTATGCCCTGTACCTGCTCGGTGAAAGCCTTTTCTACGACGGCTCTTACGCAAGGGCCCGCGCCGTCTTCTCCGAACTTGCCAAGCTACACCCCTCGCGCTTTTCCGGCATCGCGGCCTGGCGCGTGGCGGACTGCCAGTGGATGCAGGGCCAGCAAAGTGAAGCCGCGGCCGCGTACCGGCAGTTGTTGGCCGGGAAGACGCCGGGCACGGATCCGGTGGTGGCGCGTTTTCGTCTGGCGGAATCCCTTGCCGAGAGAACGGGCTCGAAGCGAGGACTCGCTGAGCCGGAATCGCGTCGCCTTGACCTGGAGGCGGGTCGGCTGTACCGCGAGATCCACATCGACTCTCCCGCCCACCCGCTAGCTGCCGAAGCGCTCAAGCGGGAAGCCTCGATGTCTCTCCTTGCCACGCCTGAGCCCGCGGCGCTCTCGCCAGAAGAACGGCTTCGTCGGGCTGACAAGCTGGCCGACGGTCGCGACTACCAGGCCGCACTCGACGAACTGGCCCTGTTGCCCGCGGCGCTGCCCGCGGCGCTGGCGACTGAGCGCGACTTCGCCCTGGGCATGGCCAAGTACAAGATGAGGCGCGACTATGCCGGCGCAGCGGCGCTGCTGCAGAAGGTGGCACTGGAACTGGCCGGCGAGCGAGCGGCCTTTGCGGCGTTTCACGGTGCGCGTGCGCTTTCCCGCATTGAGCGCAACGACGAGGCCATCGCCAGCTATCGTCAGGTGGTCGAGCGCCACCCCACTTCGAAATGGGCGGCCGAAGCCCAGTTCCGCTCGGGCTGGCTGGAGGTCAATCGCGGTCGTTTCCGCGAGGCCCTGCCTGGCCTGCAGGCCACCCTGGCGCGCTATCCGCACAGCCCGTTTGCCGACGACGCTGCCTGGTATTCCGCGCTGGCGCACCATCTGCTTGGCGAGCCGGTGCAAGCCCTGCGCGCCCTCGACCAATACGAGCGCCTTTCGCAGAAGAACAACGATGCGGCTCTGCGCGTGCGCTACTGGCGGGCGCGTTTTGCCGCCCAGGCAGGCCTTGCCGACGAATCGCGGCGCAACCTGCTTGAGTGCGTGCACCACGCGCCCCTCGGCTACTACGGCCTTCTGGCAGCGGCACGCCTGCGCGCAGCGGGCGAAAGAGTGACGATCGAACTGCCAGCCTTCGCCTCGACCGCGCCAGAAGGCAAGGCCAAGTCGGCGAGCGATCCGGTGCTGGAACGTGCCCGGGAGTTGCTCCAGGCTGGACTCGACGTGGAAGCGGGCGATGAGCTGGGGCGGGCAGAAGCCAGCGTGCTGCAACGACTTGGCAAAACCCGCGGAACTGCCTTGCTCCTGCAAGACTATCCGCGCATGCGCGCCTTCCACCAGGCGCTTCACCTGGCCGAGAACCAAGGCACCTCGGCCCTGGTCTCGGCACCGACCGGGCCCGCGCGCCTTTTCTGGCAAGCCGCCTATCCGCGCGCCTTCCGGGACATGGTGGAACCGCTGGCGGCGGCCGCTGGCACACCCGACCTGTTTGTCTACGCAGTCATGCGCAAGGAGTCGTCATTCCTGCCTCACGCGCTCTCGCCTTCGGACGCGCGCGGGCTGCTCCAGCTGATACCGACCACGGGTCAGGAGATCGCCAAGCACCTGGGCGTGCCTCTCTTCACCGACGAGCTTTTTGACCCCGAGGTCAACATCCGCGTCGGCGCCGCGTACCTGGGCGGGCTTCTCAAGGGATTCGGCGGGCAGATCGCGCTGGCCGCGGGCGCGTACAACGCCGGCTCGCACGCCATGAGGCGCTGGTGCGACCAATGGGGGAGCCGACCGCTCGATGAATTCGTGGAGCTGGTCACCTACGATCAGGCCCGCGAATACATCAAACGCGTGCTGGCTGTCTATGCGCACTATCGCTGGCTCTACGACGAGCCCTTCGAGCTGTCGCTTGCGGTCAATCCTCACTACACGAACGACGGCATCAACGACTGACGGTGGCGGCCGCCAGGCTGCCCTGTGGTAGACCTGCGGCCCATGCAAGCTTCGATTCTGGTTCTGCCCGGCGACGGCATCGGGCCCGAGGTTACCGCCGAGGGAACCCGCGTGTTGCGCGCTGTCGGCGCGAAGTTCGGCCACGCCTTTACCCTCACCGACGGACTTCTGGGCGGCCTGGCCATCGATCGCACCGGAACCGCCATGCCCGCCGAGACACTGGCCATGGCGCGCGCAAGCGACGCCATTCTGCTGGGCGCGGTGGGCGGTCCCAAGTGGGACGATCCCTTGGCCGACGTGCGGCCCGAGCAGGGCCTTCTGGCGATTCGGCGCGAGCTGGGGCTTTACGCCAACCTGCGGCCAGTCACCATCCACCCCAAGCTGGTTGGCGCCTCGACCCTGCGACCCGAGGTTCTGCTGGGCGTGGATCTGCTGGTCGTGCGCGAGCTGATCGGCGGAATCTATTTTGGCGAAAAGACGCGCGAGCCAGATCGCGCCAGCGATCTGTGCGTCTACACCAGCGACGAGGTTCGCCGCGTGGTCCGGCGCGCTTGCGAGTTGGCGCGCGGCCGGCGCAAGAAGCTCACCTCGGTGGACAAAGCCAACGTGTTGGAAAGCTCGCGCTTGTGGCGCCGGATTACCGACGAGCTGGTGCGCAGGGAATACCCGGACCTGCAGCTCGAACATGTGCTGGTCGATGCCTGCGCCATGTATCTGGCGCGGCGCCCGGCCAGCTTCGACGTGATCGTGACCGAGAACATGTTCGGCGACATTCTCACGGACGAAGCCTCGGTGCTGGCCGGATCCATGGGCCTTCTGCCCTCGGCTTCGCTGGGCGACGGTCCACGCGGACTGTACGAGCCCATCCACGGCAGCGCACCCGACATCGCGGGCCGCGGGATCGCCAATCCCTACGCCACCATCTTGAGCGTGGCCATGCTGCTGCGCTACTCGCTGGGGCTGGAGAAGGAAGCCGCGGCCGTCGAGGCTGCGGTGTCGCGCGCCATCGATCGCGGCGTGCTCACCGCCGACGTGGCGCCGCCGGGGACCGCTGCGGCGACCACGGTGCAGGCCGGTCAGGCCGTGGTCGACGGGTTGTAGTCTTTCCGCGGGCGATTCGGCGAGCGTCGGTAACAAAGGGGCGGGACCGCGGGGGATCCCGCCGGGCAGGACCTGGTGGTCAGTTCGGACCCGACCGGTGGGTCGCTAGTCTGTGTAGAAGAAGAGAAACCCGACCGCCGTGATGCTCGTGGTGTTGTCGAGGGACAGGCTCATGCCCCAGGCGTCGCCCGTCTTGCTGTAGGTCAGGAGATTGTCGGAGACCCCGATCCCCATCGAGAACCACTTGGTGAAGAAGTGCTCCACACCCGCAAAGAGGGGCAGCGTGATACCGATGGTCATGTCGTTGGGCGGCGGGAGCGGAGCTCCGGTTGTCGTGGTCGGCGCCGCTTCGACGCTGCTCCCAGCCCACTTCTGAAACGCCAACCCGAGACCTCCGCCGATGGTGAGCCGGGTCGAGGTGGTCTTCCACGGACAGTAGAGAAAGACCACATTGGGGTCGAGCGCCCAGTTCGCGTCGACTCCTTTCACCTTGTACATCTTGAGCCGCAGCATCGGCACAATCGAGAGTGAATCGTTGAACCAATACCTCACATAAAGCGAGTTGTTTGGTGAGATTGAGACAAGCGACGTCGTGGCGGTCTGGGCGCCGACACCGACGCCGAACCCCCACTGCCCCGACATGTCGTCAGGGCCCAGCGCTTTCGGGGCGACGGCCGGCGCGGTCGACGGAATGGGCGCCTCGGGCGCCACCATGGGCGGCGGGGCGGGCATGGTTGGTGGCGCGGGCGTCTCCATGGTGGGCACGGCCGGCGCCGCGACTGGGGCCTGGAACTGGGCATGGGCCGACCCCAGCACGCCGAAAAACGCCACCATGGTCAAGCCTGCAACTAGTTTTCCTTTGAGCTTGTTCATCAAGTAGTTCCTCCCGATAGTGGCCAGAATCTGGCTGGTTCTTGGATGCACCGGCTTTCATGCCGGCTGCGGGCAGGATGGTCGCCCGAAGTGCCCGTCTTGTCATCTTCTCTTTGTGGGTACGCGACGCGGCATCTGTTCGGGATTGGCGGATCCGTGAAGTGGAAGATCTGGCGCGAGCGGCGACGCCGGTTTCGCGCGTACAATCGCCGTTCATGCGCGGCGCCTTGCTTTGCCTGCTCTTGCTCCTGCCGGCTTCGGCCGCGGCGTCGGGCTATGCCGACCTCGGGAAACTGGAACGGGAAGGGGTGGACGACGCACTCGCCCTACGCGCTCTGACCCTCGATCCCGAGCCGCAGGGGAAGATCATCGCAACAATCCAGGTGGTGAACCTGGACGTGTTTCTGGCCCGCGAACGAGTCCCGTTGGTTTGGGCCAACATCTTCCACCGAACCACACGCGAGCACCACGTCCGGCGTGAGTCACTTCTGCAGGCCGGCGATCGCTACGACCAGGATCTGGTCGAGGAAACCACACGCAATCTGCAGGATCCCACGCTCTCCAACGTCGTGGCTGTCCTGCCGGTGAAATCCGCGACGCCAGGGATGGTCGACGTGCTCATCGTGACCCGCGACGTGTGGAGCCTGCGCTTCAACCAGGATTTCGAGGCCGAGCAGAACCAGCTCATCTACTTCACCGCCTCGCTCTCGGAGAACAACCTGTTCGGTTGGCGCAAGTACGTGGCCGCCGTATTCGTGATGAACCAAGGCGAGATGGCGTTCGGGCCCCGGTATGTCGATCCCAATATCCTGGGCACGCGCCTCAAGCTGGAAGCGGCTTTCTCTTGGATCTGGAAGCGCGAGACCGGCGAGATCGCCGCCGGCCCGCAAGAAGGCTCCTCGTCGCGCTTTCACCTGGAGTATCCGCTTTGGTCGCTCGCCCGCCGCTGGGGTGCTGCCGCGGATTTCAGCCACGTCGATGGTGTGGTCCGCGGCTTCTGCGGCACGCAGCTTCGCCAGTTTCCGCTGGACGATGGGCCCCACAACGCCTGCGACCCGATGCCCACAACCACAGCCCCGGACGCGCCCCCGGTGCCGTGGGTCTACCGGGTGAGGAAGATGAACACCAGCGCGACGGTCACCCGCTCGTTCCCCAGACCTTCGGTCATCCAGCGCGTATCCGCCGGCCACGAACTCGCGCTGGCACGTCCGTCGTTCACGTCCGACTTTCCCTACCCCGAAGGCTCGCCCCAGCGGGACCAGTTCTCCCGTGAGGTTTTTCCCCTGTCGGAACGAGTGGCGGACCTGTTCCTGCGCTACGAACTGTTCACGCCCCGCTACCGGACCTTTCGCGACCTCGACACCTTTGATTTTCGCGAGGACATCCGGCTCGGGCCCTACCTGTCGCTCAAGGCCGGCCAGGCCGGTGCCTGGGTGGGATCGCAAAGCGATCTCACTCTCTTTCAAACATCGGTCAACCTGGTGGAGGACGCCCTGGGCGGGCTGCAGAGCGTGGGCGGCTCATGGGAGGCTCGCGTGGTCGGCGGCGAGGTGACGGACCAGCTTGTCCGGGGCCGGGTCACCTTGGCCACGCCTGTGCTGGCGCGCCTGCTGCGCGTGGTGGCGACGGCCAACCTGGGTCTGTTCTACCGCAACACCCGCAAGCGCTACTTCTCGGTGGGCGGCGACAGCGGCGGGGACAACTATCCGGAGGACGCCAACAGCAGGCTGGGGGCCTATGACAACGTCCTGCGCGGCTATCCGGTGGGCGAGTTTGTGGGCTACGGCGCGCAGTTGGTCGGCCACATCGAGGCGCGCACCATGGCGCTCAAGCTGGCGTTCTTGCGCCTGGGCGGTCTGCTGTTCTTCGATGCCGGCCATGCAGCTGCCGACGCCGGCAGTCTGACCCTCTACAGCGATGTGGGCTTCGGCCTGCGCTTGCTCATTCCGCAGCTCAACATCTACTCGCTGCGGGCCGACTGGGCCTTCCCGTTGCGGCCGGTTCCCGGCATGCCCGCGGGTTGGCCCGGCCGCATGACCTTCGGCTTCCGCCAGGTTTTCTAGGATGCTTTTGTGATGATAGACACCCCCACGCCCACGTCTTCTCCAGCTAGCGCCTCCTGCGAAGGGCAATCGCTCCAATTAGCAGGGCCACTAGCGCGAAGCATGGGTGGTTTGCCTGGGCGTGGGTGACACCACAAGCACATCCGCTGGACGCCGATGGCCCGCTCACCGCGGTCGTCGCGCCACCGGCCGCGCTGGTCTGCATCGTTCCTCCCCCAGCAACACTGCCCCCGCTTCCACCTTCGCCAACCTGGGATATGCCGCCGCTGCCAGACGAACCGCCAGATCCGACTGCTCCGCCAACAGCGACACTGCCGCCCATCTCAGCAACTAGGCCGCCAGTTCCAACCGCGCCCCCGGCGGCCAGAACTCCAGCAGCAGCGCTCGTACTCGTCTTGCCACCGCTTCCCGATATTCCGCCGGTTGCCGACGTCCCACCGGTTTCTGCCTTGCCGCCGGTGCCCGTGGCCCCACCGGTGCCCATGGCCCCACCGGTTCCCGTGGCCCCGCCAGCTCCCGTGGCGCCGCCGGTTCCCGTCCTGCCGCCAGTCCCCGGAGCGCCGCCCGATCCTCCGCCGATTCCACCTGAACCACCCGCTTGGCCCGCGTCCGGCGCTCCTCCTCTCGATCCGCCAGCCCCGCCGGCTCCGCTGCTGCCGCCAGCCCCGCCCTGGCCTCCATTGTCTGCATCGAAGGTCGCGCCGTCGAACGGCACAACGATGACTTTGCTGTCGTGTCCGCTGTTGCCCACGATGGAGTCCTTATCGGCGTCGACAACCGCAAAGGTGAAATGGGTGACGTGGCCATTCTCAAGGAATACCCCGGGACGTTCCATCTTGAACCAATGGTTCACCGTTCCGTCGGTGTAGCGCACGAAATTCGTCGTCGGATCGTAGGCGATGCCCATGTTCATCCAGTTGTTGACACCATCCTTGGACATGAGGTGATAAGCCTTCCGAATGCCCCAGTAGTTGTAGACGATATGGAAATAGCCTCCGCTGTACCAAATTACTGGATCCTCGTCCTCCACGATGCCGCCGGACCCGGCAATGGTCGGGTAAACGCTGTCCTTCGTCTGCGACACGTAGGGCCCCAGAAGGCCGCTTGAGCTAATTGCGATATAGCCGTTACGTGACGTCATCTCGAAATTCCCATCCGGAGAAACCACAAACGTCGTGTTGCTCTTCGGCTGAACAATGGTGCCGGAGAATTTCATGGAACCCTGATATTTCCAGGGGCCGTCGAGAGAACTAGCGGTGAAGATGTCCGCGGGCCTCGTGGCACTGCACAGAAGTGCATACGTGCCGTCCGAGAGCGTAATCCCAGTGACGTTATGCCCCTTCCCAACGATGCCCCCACTTGTATCGTTTGGCCAAGCCAACCCTTGGTCAACATAGGGTCCGATGACATTGCTGCTGCTGAGTCCATGGACCGCCTGCGACTTCGTCCATCCACCATTGTGACCCAGGCTCTCGGACCACCGGCTGACGAAGATGTGATACTTGCCATCCGCCGCGTGAAAGATCTTTCCGTCCCAATACGACCAAGTCTTGGCCGTTGTGTCCTCGATTCCGTTACCCGTATCGCGTGGGCCGACGGTAGCAGCGCCCCACACGGTCGACGACAACGGATTAATGATGGGCATGGGCTGAAAATAGTCGATCAGAGTCTTGGCGGCTGCCGGCGAAGTCGCGCCCACAACCGACATCGCCACGAGCGACTGAAGCAGAACTCGTGCTGCGCGCTGCCGCGCCGAGGCGCTTGCCACGGACCCTCGCGCGAGAACTTCCATCGCTTTCTGATTTCCGGTTCGCATCACGGCCTCCATACGGTCGTCGGTCTTGCGCATTCGGGCGAACGCGCAGTTTGTAACTTGGTTTCGGTTTCCACAGGGGCACGACATCGCAGAATCGGGTTCAAGAATCATTCATTGCCGTCCGGCGCCGGCACCGGCACCGTAACTCTGTGACCGAAAGGGGAGCTGT
>PMCR01000131.1:11604-15068 GCA_003155465.1 Myxococcales bacterium
GAGGTCGCCGACTTCTTCGGTCGAAACGCGTGGCAGGGGCCGAGTGCTCGGGCTCGAATCGCCCTTCGAGGATCCCCCCCCAGATTGCCTCCGCGTTCCCGCGGGCATACGATGGCGCGTCTTCAGGAAACAGAGAGGAGTCAGGACCATGAATCAACCCACCCATGCATGGCTGGCAGTAGAGGCGTTCAGGACGATCCAGAAGTGTTCGGCGACCGATGCAGGCAAGCAGCGCAAGCTCGACAAGCTGGTGGCGCTGCTGGACCAGCACCTCAACGATGTGGTGGTGGCGGCCTGGCTGCCCGATTCGCTGATCAAGGACATGACCTTTGGCCATGTTTTCAAGACCTCCAAGTACCAGGGCGACCAGGGGAAGCGCTTCACCTTGAGCCGGGCCGACTTGAAGAAGAGCCTGGCGCCGAGCGCATTCCAACGCGAAAACTTCCTCGACACCCTGCCGGCGGACTGGTGGACCGCGCCCTATCGGGTCAAGGACAATGGCGGGCACCTGCCCACGCGGGTCGCTTCCCTGTGCCAAAACGCGCGCGACATGCTCAAGATGGGCGACAACGATCTCTACACCCTGTGCGGTGTGAAGGCCCCGGCTGGCCGCGGCGCCATCGCCGACGATCTCCTCTACTCAGCCCGCGACGTGGCCGTGATGATGTGGATGGCCAGCCACTACATCGCCGACGGCCACATGCCCTTTCACTGCGACAACCGCAACCTGGCCTCCACCTCTTCCAAGCAAAACGCCCACAGCAAGATCGAAGACCTGTGGGGCGATCAGGTTCCCGCCCTGTTCAAGGCCAGCACGGTCCTGTCGAGCACCAGCCAGCAGATCCTGGCCGAGCCCCTGCCCAGCCAAAGCAATTTCAACGGCATCGTGTTCGAGACTGACGTCGCGCCGTTGAAGAACGGCGGCGATCCCTGGAAAGAGGCGGTGTACGTCTGCCGCGCCAGCTTCGCCCTCTCGTTCAGCCTGGTTCCCCCCGCCATCGCACCGGTCGACGATCAAACCACCCAGGTGTCTCGCGAAGACATCCTGGCCAATGGCGGCTTCTGCGGGGAGCAGCGTTTCTGGAACATCAGCCGAGCCATCATGCACGACGCCGCCACCAGCATTGCCATGTTCTGGCAGGATGTGTGGTGCGACTTTGTGAAGGGGGGGTAGCCGACACGCGGTGACGGGACCCGCCGACCATCGTCCCCTTCGGCAGTCGATGTTTCGACGCCGTGAGGATCTTGGTCGCACTACACTGCCCCCTCCGCAAATCTCCCCTCTTGACCCCATTCCCGCCTTGCGCTTTTCTTCTCTGCGCAGTCGAGAAGTTGTCTGAGTAGTTGAAGGTTGAACCCAGAACCAAGGAGGACTGAGATGGCGACGACGACACCACAGTGGAAGTTGCGACGACTGGCCCCGCGCGCGGTGCGGATCTTGAAACGGAGGGCGGGCGCATCCCCGGCGGTGGGGGCGCATATGGCCACCGTCGGGCCGCAGGCCGAGACGTACACGGCGGCCTACGATCGGGCGGTGAAGTATGCGACGACATGGAAGAAGGAAATGGAAGAGGGGCGGACAGCGGTGGCGGCCTTGCTCAAGCAGATTCAGGCATGGGTGCCGCTGCTGCTGCGGGATGTGCCGGGCTTTGACGGCAGCGTGTACGGCGACAAGCCTGGGGTTCCCGATGATGTGCTGGAAGACGGCGAGCGGCTGCTCTCGGTGATCGACGAGGCACGCACGGCCAAGGGCGAGCAATTGTCCTATCGCCAGCAAGCGCTGGCAGTGCTGGACCCGCTGGTCAAGGCTGCGGTCAAGGAGTGGGGCGAGGCAGAGGCCGCGGACAAGGAGTACCAGAGCGTGATGGCCAGCCTGCGCACCCAGGCGGATGAGTTGCAACGCAGCCTGGTGTCCCTGCGGCACACGCTACTCATCGAGGTGGGCCGCAAGGACAAGGACTACCAGAAGCTCCGCGCCGAGCGGGCCGGGTATCCCGACGAGGATGACGATCCCGCGGCCCCGCCCGCGCCTGCCCCGAAGCCGGCAGCGGCGAGCGCCGCCTTGCCGGCGGGATAATGTGAGGGAACCCGGGGGCCGCCCCGCTTGCCTAAACCAGTTGTTCCAGACAGGCAGGCGCTCCCCGGGGATCCAATCGTGAAAGGGGTGCACACCATGTTGACCGACAACCAACTTGCACGAGCAGTACGAGCCAATCCCCGCTGGAAGGGGCAACTGGGCGCGGACTGGCCGACCGACCAACAACTTGCGGCGGCGGGGATCGCGCCGCTTCAGGGCGAGGGCGATTTCGCCTTTGCCGAGGCAGTGGCGGCGTATCAAGCCGGCCATGCCCTGGAATGCGACGGCATCCTGGGCAAACTGGCCGGTGCTGCTCTTCGTGGCGTGGCGGCGCCAATCCCCAAGGGCCAGCCGATTCTGATTGTGGATGGCAAGCCATGTCCTGCGCCCGACTGCCGGGTGGTGAACTGGAAGGATCCCGCCGGCCTGGGATTCGTGAATCTGAAGGTGTGGCGCCCGCGCCTGCCAGGCCCCATCGATCTGTTGGTGCTCCACTTCGATGGCTGCCGCTCGTCCCGCCAGTGCTACGACGTGCTGGTCGAGCGGGGATTGTCGGCGCACCTGATGATCGATCGGGATGGGACCATCTATCAGGCCCTGGATCTGCAAACCGCCTGCGCGTTCCATGCCGGGCAGGCCAATGCCCACAGCATCGGAGTGGAGATGTGCAACCCCGAGTTGCCCGAGCGCAACGATCCCAAGGATCCGCGTCCGGTCGGGGCGCTGGAAGTGACCAACGCAGGGGCGGCTGGCTGCCGGCGCGCGGTGCTCGGGTTCTANNCGATCGCCCTGGCGCGGGCGATATCCGACCTGTTTCACATTCCGCTGCTGCTGCCCAAGGCGACCTCGCCAACCTCGACCGCGGGAGTGACCCGGGGATTCGATCCACGCGTGGCCCAGGGCAAGTTCCGCGGTATCTGCGGGCACTACCATTTGAAGGCGAGCAAGATCGATCCCGGTGTCTCGCTCTGGCAACCCATGCGCGATGCTGGATTCGGGGTCGGGTAGGAGCAAGCATGCCGGGCCCGGCCAAGGCGCCTGATGCGGGTGGTGGGCGTACGTCTGAGCCAGCAGCCGAAGCAAGAACCGGCCGTCGCTTGCCGACAACCCTCCATTATGGAGGCAACCGCATGCGCGAGGCCCGCGACCGGATACACGTACGCCGAGACCTAATCAAGTGCCTGGCACCGTGCGCGGGCACCTTGCGCGGGGGTTCTCGTCCAACTCTCCGAAGCCACGGGCGTGTTTATCCGTCCATGATAGCGGCTGCACTCCGGGACACCTGGGCGGCCAACCCTGTGGAATTACAGGGCTCACGGATTGACCTCGTCCCAGAAAGGGTGCGACTATCGCTGGGATATTTGAATATTTTTCGGGGGAGAATAGT
>PMCR01000498.1 GCA_003155465.1 Myxococcales bacterium
TCCCGTCGAAACTATTTCGCCCCCTTTGTCATGTTGGTTTCTCAATCATAGCGCCTGTCGAGCCAGCAGGCCACGCCCGGCCCGCGGCAATCGGTGCTACCCTCGCTGACCATGCTGACCGTGCTGCTGGCAGCAGCGCCGTCACTGGCGCTCCTGACCTACTTCTACCTTCGCGATCGCTATGATCGCGAGCCAATCTCCTGTCTCGCCATCGCGTACCTCTTGGGCATGTACTCGATGCTGGCGGCCCAAAGCATGGGCGCCGCCTTGGTGGGCGCCGTATCCGAGGAGTGGCTGCACCTGGGCGGCGAGCCGGCGCGTCTCTTCGAGGCTTTCGTGCTCTCGGGTTTGGTCGAAGAGGTCGCCAAGTGGGTGATGCTGATGGCCGCGATCTACCACTGGCGCCAGTTCGACGAGCCGCTCGACGGACTTGTCTACGGCGTGACCATCGCCCTGGGCTTCGCCACGCTGGAAAACTTCTTCTATCTTTCCAGTCATGGTGTGGGGATCGCTTGGCAGCGAGCGGTGTTCGCGGTGCCGGCCCACGCCCTTTTCGGCGGGGCCATGGGCTACTACGCCGGGCGTGGCAAGTTCGTTGCCAGGGGCGGCCGGCACGTTGTTGGCGTCTGGCGCGACCGCATCCTCTGTCTGACCCTGCCGGTGCTCTTCCACGGCGCCTACAACTTCGCGCTCCTGCACGGCCTCGACTGGTTCATCTGGGTTGCCATCACCGCGCTTTCCCTCGGCTTCTGGGCCTTCGTGTTGCGGCGGATTCGTCGCGCTCAGCGGGCATCACCGTTCCGGCCCAAGACCATGTTGCCCTCGGACTTCCGGGTGCCGCCGCCTGCCCGGGGGGTGTAGAATAGGCAACCATGCGGAACGACACCAAGCTGTTGGTTGCAGGAATCGGACTGGTCGTAGGTCTCTCAGCGGCGTGCTCGAAGCGCGCCGAAAACCAGGGTCCTTCTTCTGTGGCGAGCGCGCCCACTTCTGATTCGGAATTCGACAAGAAGTGGGCTGCGCTGGCCCAGGCTGGCACAGACGTGGCGTATATCGAAGATGACCGTGGCGAGGGTTTGATGGGAAATGTGCGTCGCGCATCCCGGGTGAAGGCTGACCCCCCGCCAGTGCTGGGCGCTCCCGCCGCGGCTCAGGCGGTGGCGGACTTGCCCGAACAACCCGCGGGCGAGGAAGTCCAGCGCATTATCCGGGGCAACCTCATGGCCGTGCGCGGCTGCTACATGAACATGGCGCGTACCGGTCAGGCCCGGTCAGGCAAAGCCATCGTCAGCTTCGCCATCGGTGCTGATGGCCGCCCAGCCAGCGTGCGTGTTGATGCCCCAACTTTCCACGACACACCGTTGCCGGCTTGCGTGACGGCGCAAATCGCACGCTGGTCATTCCCCAGGTCGCAGAAGGGTGGCGGCTCAGTGAGCTACCCATTCGTATTCGTCGGCGGATAGACAGCTACCCCGCAGGATGGATTTCCACACATCCGGCCTTCCTTCGCCGCCGCCTGGTCGAGCCCGGGGAGAGGCCTACTTCGCCGGCCGGTCTTCCAGGAAGAAGACAGTGATGGCGAGGCAGTGGAACGCTTCGTCGGAGGACTGGGTCACGATGGTATCGACCACCTGGCACTGCGGATGCTCGCGAATCCAGGCGGTAACCTTCTCGCCCAGGTTCTCTCGTTCTTGGGCCATCGTAGCCGAGAAAACCTTGACTCCATTGAAGCGTGCCGTCGTGTGCGTCTGACTTTGGGCCATCATTCTTGTTCTTCCTCTCCGGACTTCTCAGTGCCACAAACCAGTACGGAAAAGGCCAGTCTTGTCTTGGCTCACTGCGGCCCCGGAGCGCTCCGCATCTTCCCCGTACAACCTACCTTCGTGCATCCTATAACAGGGTTTGGGGGCCAGGGACAATCATTACGAGCAACACCGGGCAAACCAAGGACGCTTTGCGCAATCGGGGCGCGAGAAAAGCGGCATCACTTGCTGGCTGCGCGGAGTTCCTCGCTGATGTCCAGATGGTCCAACGACAGGGCAAACGCCAGCAGATCATCCAGAGCAGCCCGGCCTTCCTCTTCGGCCAAAGCGCGTCCAACCCGCAGCAGATCGGCGCAGATCACCAGCGACGAGCGTGAGGCCACGCGGCCTAGACCCTTGGCCCAGGCCGTCAGGTTGATGGAACCATACCTGCGCGCCAGTTGTTGGCTGACTTCCACGATGGATGCGCGAGCAGGCGCGTCGAGAGCGGCGATGGCTTCTCGGGCATCTTCGAAGGCTTGTCCCTCGAAGCGCAGCGACCCGCGGGCGGTGGCAAGCGCGGCCATGACATAGGGGCGCAACTGGCCGCCCGAACGTACTGAGCCGGCCAGCCGTCCCGTCGTGGCCAGCGCCAAGGCGCGGCCCAGCCTGAACCCGAGCTCCACTGAGTCGGAGTGTTCAAGCAGCGTCGAGCCGCACAGAAGTGCGGGCGGCTGCAGGTGGGCCATGCGTGCGTCACCCAGCAGCACCGGGTGGAGCAGCACGGGGGGCTCCGGTGTTTCCAGCAGCTCGCAGATGTAGAGCAGCACGCTACGAAACAGCGCCGGCTGTTGCTTGGGCGCGATCGGCGCCTCGCCATCGAGTCCCACGTCCGTGCTTCTGACAGGCGGGAGGACACCCGACTCGACCAGGAGCGAGATCAGTGATTCAACGTCGGCAAACTCGGGGCTATAGCCGAGGCGGCCGAGCCAACTGGCGGGGAGCTTGATCGAGATCCGAGGCAAGACCGTAGGACTGGCTTGGCTGGCGAGCCTCGCAAGCTTGTCGTCACCCAACCCGCGTAGCACCATGGCCGCTGCTGCGATTCCCGCCGCGTTCTTCAGTCCCTGCTCCAGGAACAAGTCCACCAGCCGTTGTCCCGCACGGCCGTCTTCCGGATGAAGCTGCCACTCCGCCGTAATCGCACGCGCCCTTTCGCGCCAGCGCGTGGGATCTTCCGCGTTGATCTCAGCCGACTTTCTCAAGATGTCGATGTCGTCTGGCGCCAGGCGCGCCGCCATGTCGTACGCGACGCGTGCGGAAAGCCGATCCCCCAGTCGATTCTCGTAGACATTGGCCAGTTCGCACCACAATCGTCGCCGCAAGGGCTGCGCGCGATCGCCCAGCGCGGCGACCAGCTTGCGCACAAACCCCTCTGCACTCTTGGGATCGTTGAGTCGTTGATAGGCTTGTAGCAACAGCTCGACAACGTCAGGCTGGATCGGTTGCAACTCCAGGCTCCGCTCCAGATGCTTGCGCGCCGTCGCGGCGTCGTCCTCCGTGGCTGCCAGTCGACCAAGCATGGCGTGCGCCTCAGCCAGATCGGGGTCGAGCGCAAGGGCGTGATGGAGGGCTTCGCGGGCCGCGTTGGCCCACTGCGGACCGAAGGCGACGAACTTCGCCCAACCCAAATAAGCCTGGTACAGCGCCTGGTCCGGCCGGGCGCACACCGCCACTTCGAACTTCGGCAGGGACTCGGCGATCTTGTCAGCGTTGAAGAGACGCAGTCCCTCGCCGAAAGCCAGCTCGGCACCCAAAGGATCCGTCTCGGGCGACGAGGAGTTCGCCAGGGTTCGGTCGTAGCCCTGGCGCAGTTGAGGATTGGCGAGAACCCGGGCTGCGTGGTCGATGGCTGCGCGCAAAGCATCGAGCCTGGCCCGATCAGCGGCATTAAGATCGAGTCCCGCCACGGCGGCGGGCGAGAACTCGGCAGACTTTGCGGCACAGGCCGCAAGAATCTCAGCGGTCGGGGCTTCGCGCGACAGGTCCAACGCTTCGTAGAAACTCTTGCCACGGATTGTCAGGTAGGTGCGCAGAATGGCTTGTCGCAAGGCCTCGCTGGGCGAGTCGCACATAGGTGACAGGGAGCCACTGCCCGCTCCATCCTTTTCGGGCGCCAGGGTGATGGCACGCAGCCCGACGTCCATGGCGCCGGAGTCCTGTCCCTCTGTCACCTTAGAGAAGCCATCTACGGCTTCTGGCGAAGGGGTGGGGTTGTGCGGAACGTGACTGAACAACTCGTCGGGGGCCTCAGTGTGGAGGGCGTCGATGCGCCTGCCGATCTCGGTCCCCAGCTTCTCCAAAGAGAGCGAGGACTGCCACGCGTTG
Organism: Myxococcales bacterium; assembly: GCA_003155465.1. Next base: position 4,131 of record PMCR01000498.1, read on the forward strand.
GGCACGGGAGCATCATCAGGTTCTCGAACCGGGTCGCCCAGTTCGGCGAGTCCGGTTTCGAGCAGGGTGTCGATGGCGGCGATGACCAGCTGCGCGTCGTCGCGCAGTGCGAGCGAGCCCACGCTGGCTCCGGCTGCCAGGACCTGCGTGATTTCGGATCCGAACACTGCCTCGAAGGCTGGGCGATGCTGAGCAAAACGACGGGTCAGCTTGACTTCGCGGGCACCATTCTGGTCAAAGCGGCTGACCAGCTTCTCAGGCGTGGCGTTGCGGAGCAGTCCCATGAAGATGATGCGCTCGAGGTCCAAGTCGTGCTCGATGATCCGGTCGCCGAAGGCGTCGCCGGGAACGAAGGTCCAGACTCCTTCGTCCCAGCGCAGGCAGTCAGTGATGCGTTTGCGCACCTGTGCGGACAGACACTGCAGCACCTCTTCGGGCGAAAGCCAGCCGAGCTCGATAAGCACGGCTCCCATCTTGTGGCCGCGGGCTTTGGTCTCCGCGAGCAAGTAGGCCAGCTGCCGTTCGTCGATGATCTCCTTGGCACAGAGCAGGGTTCCCAGAGCCTCCTGGCGCAGATTCGAGTCGGCGGCGACAACCTTGCCGTCGCGCAAGTAGATCTCCTTCCGCACCTTGCCCCGGGCCAAGGCGAGCGTGCCGGTCTGACACCCGTCCGTCAGGTCGAGCAGCAGTCTGGAAACCCCTTGCTCGGCCAGTGATCCAGAGGGTCCTGGCAAAGGTCGCGAGGAAGAAGCAGGCGGGAAGAAGCGCAGGGTTTCCGTCGCATCCGTTGCGGCTGCCGTGGCCGGCCCGACAGGTATCGACACTGGCTGCGCGACGGGCTGCGGGGTGGGGCTGGGCCTGGGCATGTGCGCAGGGCCGGCTCCGACGTGAAGAATCGGTGCGGGTGTGGGCGAACGGGGGACCGTGACCACCGGTCGCGGAGTGTTCCCCGGCTGAAGTGCTCGGCCGTCGGCGACGGGCGGATGAGTCGGGACCGGGGGTCCAGGCGCTGCCTGCGCCGTCAAGGGCGTGGCTTGGCCAGGCACGCGCAGACAAGCCAGCATCGCCTCCACGAGATCGGTGCGGGAAAACGGTTTTGACAAGAAGGTTGCGTCGACGTCCCTGTCAAGGCTGACCGCCAAAGATGGATCCTTGTAGATGCCGGATATCACGATCAGCCCGACATCTCGTCCGAAAGGGGCTTCGCGCACAGCCCGGCAGAACGCGAAGCCGTCCATGCCGGTCATGATGAGGTCGGTCACAACTATCTCCGGGCGCTCGTTCACGAACATGGCGAGCCCTTGCTCGCCACTCGCCGCTTGCAGCACCCTGGGACCGAAAGGCCGCAGCCTGGCGTCATCGAGGATGACCCGCTCCATGGCACTGCGAGCCATGGGGTCATCGTCGACCAGCAGGACCGTGAATGCCATGGTCTATCTACTCGGCTGGTTGGCGCTTCTACACAGGGCTTTTGTCGCGTGGGGAGGCTGTCAGGATCCCCGTTTGTAAAGTCCGCGAGCCGCGCGTCACTTGTCGCGGTTTTCCGTCGTCAGCACGCTGGGGATCTTAGACTCGTCCTGTCTGACCTGGGCCGAGGCGGGCAGGGCGGCCTTGGCTTCGGGCGAAGAGGCAAGTCCCATCTTGGCCTTCAACTCGGCCAACGCCGTGTCGGTACCGGCGCTGCCAGACTCCAGGGCCTTGAATTTCTGTTGCAGAGTGTCCCCCGCCAAGTCACTGCCCAACTCCGCGGAGGCTTCAGACTCGGCCTCGATCTGGTCCACCTTCTGCGCCATGCGCTCGAAGGTGTCGAAGGCGCTGGTGTCCGACAGACCTTGCATGGTGTCTTGGATGGCCTTCTGCGCCTCGGCGCGTTTTTGCCGCGCGATGAGGATGTTCTTCTTCCGCTTGGCCTCCTCGATCTTGTCGTTGAGCGTACGCAACTGATCCTTCAGCTTCTCCACCGCGTCTTTTTGAAGCTGTGTCTGCTTGGTGAACTCCGCCGCCTGCGCCGCATGCTCGGTCTGGCGCTTGAGCGCCTCACGCGCAAGGTTGTCGTCGCCAGCGCGCACCGCCAGCATGGCTTTGCGTTCCCATTCCTGGACCAGCTCGGTCTGCTCGTCGCGCTGCTTTTCCAGACGCTTCTGGTCCGCGATCGAGACCGCCACCTGCTTCTTCGCCTCGACAAGCTGGTTTTGCATGTCGGCGACGAGCTGGTTCAGCATCTTCTGCGGATCTTCCGCTTTGGAGATGAGATCGTTGAGGTTCGATTTGAGGAGAGTTCCGAGCCGCGAGAATATTCCCATGACTAATTCTTCCTTGCCGGGCGTCTGGGTCTAGGGTTCAAGCTGCCGCGCGAAACTTCGACAGCGTGGGATAGTGCTTGCTGATGGCCATTCCCATGTCGTCCACCACCGCCTGGAGTTCGCTGAAGTCCAGATCCTCCAACGGCAACGAGTCCGTGAGCACAACCGCGTTGCCGTCGATGCCGAACGTAGCGTAGACCATCTCCCTGGCGTTGAGCTTGAGCAGGGTTTCGAAGAGGGCTTCCCGCCTGCCCTGAGGCAGGTCCATCACCTTTAGCCGAAACACCACCACGGGGCCGGCCATGGAGACCAAGAGGTTGTCAAAGCCGTTGTCCCGTATGCGCCAGACATCGTGACCCAGGTCCTCGTGGGTGAGGCCAAGCCTCAGCAGGTAAGACTCGATATCTTCACGCGTTTTCATGGCAATCACCTTTCCTGTTGCTTGGTCGAGCCCGGGGCTGGCGAGAGGAGTCCCTGCCGAAGGGTAGACGATTCCGGGGCGGGCCACAAACCTGTTTTCTTGCCGCAGACCTGCGTGGGAGGTTGAAGCAAGCCCGTTCCTGTGGTACCCGGAATCGTTCCATGTCCATTGATCCCGCCGCGCTGCCGCGCCACGTTGCCATAATCATGGATGGAAATGGCAGGTGGGCGCAAGACAGGGGGATGCCGCGCATCGAAGGCCACCGTCGGGGGGCAAACGCCGTGCACGAGGTGGTGCGAGCCGCGCGCGAGATTGGGGTGAAGGCCCTGACCCTGTACGCGTTCTCGGCGCAGAACTGGCTTCGTCCACCCGAGGAAGTCGGCATGTTGATGCGGCTTCTGCGCGAATACGTGATCGCAGAACGGGCTGAGATCATGGACAACGCCATCCGGCTGGTCACTATCGGAGACGCGGATCGGTTGCCCGGCTTGGTGCGCGAGCCGCTTGATGCCTTGGTCCGCGAGTCGGCGGGCAACCGGGTCATGACCCTGTGTCTGGCACTTTCATACGGGGGTCGTGAATCGATCGTCGCGACGACCCGCGCCCTGTGCGAGGCGGTCAAGCGGGGCACGCTTTCCCCCAGCGATGTCACCGAGGACTGTTTCCAGTCGGCCATGCAGACCGCTGGCCTGCCCCAGCTCGACCTGCTCATCCGCACCTCGGGGGAGGTTCGGCTATCGAACTTCTTGCTCTGGGAATCGGCGTATGCGGAGCTCTACTTCACCGACACCTATTGGCCCGAGTTTGGTCGCGACGAGTTCGTGCGTGCCCTCGAATCGTACCGAGGCCGCGAGCGCCGTTTTGGCCGCACGGGAGAGCAGCTTCGGCGTCTGGGGTGAAATCTAGGGTGGCCCGAACGTGAAGCCGGACCAGAAGAACCTGCTCGTCCGGATCGCATCGGCGTTAGTGGCCTTGCCCATCGTCGGTGTGCTCGTGTTCTGGCGCGAGCCTCTCGGCCTGGCGGCCCTCTGTCTAGTGGTGGCGGTTCAGGCCTTGCGCGAGTACACATCCATGACCATGCCTGCTCGGCCCGTGGCCGAGCGCGCAGGAGTCGTGCTGGTTGGCACAGGCTTGTACCTGGCCCTCTATTTCCGGCCGGAGTTGGGGCTGCTGTGGTTCTTGGCCGCCATGGTGGCTGTGGCCATGTTGATTCTGGTGCGCGCGGTCGACCTTCCAGCCGCAGGGGCTCGCTTGTTCGCGGCGGAATTCGGCGTGTTCTACGTCGGTGGATTGCTGGCCGCCTTGCCGCTCCTGCACCGCAGTTCGGGGCCGGCCTGGGTCGCGCTGGCCATCGCGGTTACCTTTGCCAACGATACCGGTGCCTACTTTGTGGGCCGAGCTTTGGGGCGCACCAAGATGGCGGCAACCATCTCGCCGGGGAAGACCATCGAAGGCGCGGTGGGTGGACTCGCAGCTGGCCTCACTGTGACATTCGTGACAGGGTGGCTTTTCATGCCTGCGCTGTCCATCGCTGAATGTGTGGCGATCGGTTTCGTCTCCGGCGTGGTCGGGCCAGCGGGTGACTTGGTCGAGTCGCTCATCAAGCGAGCGGCGGGCGTCAAGGACTCTGGCAGGTCCATTCCTGGCCACGGTGGCATCCTCGATCGCATTGATGCGCTACTTTTTGTGGGCGCGTACGTCTACCTGCACGTCAATCTGTTCCGCTAATGAGTAGTGTGGCCCCAAATACGGCGAAGCCCCCGCGGTTGTCCACGGGGGCTGCCACTATTCTGAAGCAAGGCTGGTTAAGCTTGTCTATCTATGTTAAGCGGTTGAAGAATCTCAACCGCGAGTACAGGTCACACCGACTTGCGCCGGTGTGTTGGGAGGAGGAGCAACTCTCGGAGTCAGTGCCGCCGGTCGTTGCTGGCTGAACACCGTTAGCAACCTCCGTGCCGGCCCGGACACGGGACCCCGCTCCACTTGGAACTATTTGAATCTTTGAGGTTTTCATGCTACATGCGGTACGACGACGAGACACCGAGGGTACGACTGCCCTGACATTTGCGTCAGGGTTGCTGAACCTAGATGCCGGTTTTTCACAGTCCTAAATGACTGACAGCTTTCTGGTCATCAACGCGGACGGACCCGAGACTCGCGTTGCGCTGGTGGAGGACGGCCTGCTGGCCGAACTCTACATAGAGCGCAAACAGGAACGGGGCATCGCGGGAAACATCTACAAAGGCCGGGTCGAGCGAGTCTTGCCGGGAATGCAAGCGGCCTTTGTCAACATCGGTCTAGAGAAGTCCGCCTACCTGCATGTGTCGGATGTGCGAGGGACGCCAGATGATCTTCGCCGGTTGGTTTCAGCGGGTGAGGGACAGGGGCGGCCGAGCGGCCAGGACGACGACGAAGACAACGAGCCGTCCGGGCCGCCGGGTGGCGCGCGCATCGAGGATCTGCTGAGAGAGGGTCAGGAAATCGTCGTTCAGGTGACCAAGGAACCCATCAG
>PMCR01000427.1 GCA_003155465.1 Myxococcales bacterium
CAGGATGCGGCCGGCTATGTGAATCTCGCCAAGATTCAGGACAACTTTGCCGGCCTAAACTACGGAGATGGGATCTATTCCAAGATTCATCAACTCGACGCGAACGTTCTCATCATGGGAACCGAGAACGACCCCTATACGATTCCCGGGAGCCTCCAGCCAACATGGTTTTCAGTCAAAAACAACCCCTACGTGGTGGGCCATCATATCTGGACGGCTTGGGACTACCTCGGTGAACAGGCGCCCCTCGGATCGGCCTATGGGTATCTCGACAACTGCATATTTAGAAAATCATACTTCTACTACCAGGTGAGCCAATGGAGTGATACGCCAATGGTGCACGTGACAATTGGAAACGGTTCGGGGAGCGGGCGCACCATGCCTCCGCTTGCCGAGAATTGGAACCAGTCGGGTTCGGTCGATGTGACCACCTACACCAATTGCGACAGCGTGGACCTCTATGTGAACTCGACAAAGATCGGAACAAAGAACCTGAGCGATTTCCCGAACATGATCATGGTGTGGCCGAGCGTCCCTTGGTCGTCAGGGACGATCAAGGCGGTAGGAATGAAAGGGGGAGTCCAGGTTGCGGCTGACAGCATCAACACCGTGGGGGCCACTGCGAAGATATCACTCAAGCCTGACAAGACGACGCTCTATGCAGACGGGGATGACGTGTCCAACATCGAGGTCAGTCTCGCGGACGCGGCCGACAACTTCATTTTTGCCGCCACCGATACCGTCCAGTTCACGCTGACCGGCGCGGGAAGGAGCCTGGGAATCGCAAGCGGAGACTGGTCGAGCAGCGAGCCTTTCAAGGCAACCAGCAGGAAGCTGTATCACGGTAGGGTGCTTATTGTGATTCAGTCGACTCCGACGCCTGGGACGATTGGCCTGACGGTAACCTCCGGCAGCTTGCCACCGGCCACCATCACAATAACTACGGTGGGCGCCGGCGGAGCGGGTGGAAACGCGGGCGCGGGCGGAATGGGCGGCAGCGGCGGCGCCACCAGCACGGGTGGAACGATGGGCGGTGGCGGATCCACCGGCACGGGCGGGAGCTTGGGTGCAGGCGGAATCAATCGCAGCGGCGGATCCACCGGCACGGGTGGAGCCAGGGGCGGCGCCGGCGGCGCGGGTGGTTCCATAGGTGGCGGAGGTTTCGGCGGCCTGGGTGGAGCGATTGGTAGCGGCGGCGCCAACGACACGGGTGGAACGAACGGCGGAGGTGGTGCCAACAACACAGGTGGAACGATTGGTCAAGGTGGGGTCACTGGCGTCGGCGGAACCAATGCAAGCGGCGGGATCACGGGCACAGGGGGAACGGCGGTAAGCAGTCCAAGTGGGTCCTCCGTCGACGCGGGACAGAGCGGGACGCGGTCTTCCGGTTGTTCGTGCAACATCGACCAGCCCAACGACGATCACGGAACGTGGTTGCTGTTGGTCGGCACCTTCATCGCTGCGGCAGCCATGAACCACGGCCGGCGCGGCCGCACGCGGAGGAGGCGCTTTGAATCCGGGACCGTTCGTAGGGGCGACTGAGAAGTTGGAGGAAGGGCCCAAAGAGCCCAGAAAGCCCCAGGCTACACAAATGCCACTTGCTCCTTCTCGGTTTTGGGCATATGCATATCCGCGGTGTCGCGCCGAGGTTTTCTGAGCGGCGTGCGCTGGAGTTGTTTCACCCTACGAATCCTGGACCGAGAGACAACTGAAGAAGGCAGCGTGAAGTTGCGCTGCCGAGGAGGTGGGCATACCACTGGGGATCGACGTGAGCCACCACACTGGCTCTCGCGACTGTCGGGGCTTACAGACGACGCGATCGGCTTTGCCTTCTTCAAGGCGACTGAAAGGTTCACGTTCTCCGACAACCTCTTCAACCAGTATTGGCAACGCATTCACGCCGCGGGCGTTCCTTGCGGTACCTTCCGCCACGCGCGCCCCGGTTCAAACCCGGCTATCCAATCTGTCGTGTTCGCCGCCTCCCCCCAGGGGACGGCAGTAGGCGGCTCGAGCGCTGAAACGCATCCGCCAATAGGCGGATCTCATCACCTTTGCCATCGAATCCACCTCACAGGACAAACAGACGGCAGGAATGCCGTCGCTAGAAAGGAAGACAAGATGCCTCTCATCATGCAAGGCAACTGGACGGTTTCAGTCAAGGAGAACAAGGCTGCTTTCCCTCAGCAGTTCATCATCAGCGGCGCCAGTCAGGGCAACGGCACCTACCATGTGCCGCATGCCCCGGTCGTTGTGACCGGAACAGTCTGGTCGGTGCGAATCCAGAGCAATCCTGGCGGGTCCGTCTGGGCCGACTCGGAATACCAGATCACGTTCCCCGTGGTGTCGGCAGGGCAATGCCAGTTCGATCTCCAGTCAAATGACGTCTGGCCCGGGGACAAAGACTTCAACGACCTCGTGCTCACCTTTTCCGCCCCGGTGACCGAAACCGACTTCCTCGTGTACGGACACGTGAGTGCCTACAGCGGCTGCTGGTACAACCCGTGTTTCCCGCGCTACATCCTGATCGAGAGCGCGCAGGCCCTCGCCCGCGCCAGACAGTTCCCGGCCCTGCGCGACGCGATCGACAAGCTGTATCCAACCCGGCAGTCCCTGGTGCGCATTCCGCTACCCGACCCGCCGCCCGAGTTGCCCGTTGGCCTGCTGGCGGGGGTGGCCTTCAAGCCGCTGCTCATCCCGGTTCAGGGTGAGACGGCGACTCCGGTCAAGAAGGCACGGGTGCTCAAGAGGGTCGCCGCCGCGCGCAAGGCCGGCGCCGCGAAAACCGCCGACAGCGACGCCGAGACGAGCGCGGTCGCGATCGGCACCGTGGAGCTGGCTAAACCGGCCAGCAACCTCGCCGCGATGGACCAGGTCGCCCTGGGCAAGCTGCTGGATCATGGTGTCCGGAACTGCCAGGTGGACGCGCTGGTCAACGCCGGACTGCGGTTCCAGGAATATGACCGCACCGATGCCGAGGTGGCGGGGGGCGTTTATACCGGCGAAGGCTTCCGCGAGGACCTTGGCCAGGCCAGCACCGACCGCAACGGCAACTATATCTTCCGCTTCCATCGCACCCTGGCCCAGATGATCGATGAATCCAATACCGATGTCGCCCCGGGTGAAGATGAAGTGCTCCAGGCCATGCCCGACCTGATTGTCCAGGTGCTTGGCGCCACGTCGCCCGGCGGCACGCAGTATGAGACTGCGCCGTACTGGAACATACCCGTGTTGAAACGCCTGAACATCTGCATTCCCAGCAGCTACTGGCCGTACCCGACCACCGGCTGCCACGGCCGACCGATCTCGCATATTGGTTTCATCCCGGTCGGCAAGCCATCCACGGTCACCCTGGATGCCGACGGGCTGGTGACCTGCACGGACACCTCGAAGATAGACATTCCCCAGACCAGCTGCGCTGGCTGGTGGGGCGCGCTCCGGATGAGCGCCTGCATTGGCAAATACGATCTGACGCCGAACTACACGCTCGAATACCGTGCTCGGCGACCCAACGGCACCTGGACGAACTGGCAAATTTACCAGGAAGCCTTGACGCTGGACCATTGGAACAGCATTTTGGGCGATTGGGTGGGCACCAAGGTCGGACCCTTCACCCACAACTTGGAGCTGACCAAGGGAAGCCCGAAAGTCGATGTCCTGGCCTATAGCAACATCCAAGGAAACATGGATTGGGCTGGCACGGACTGGTTCATCAAGGCGATCATTCCCAGCTGGCTGTACTCGTACCAGGGCGGGCCGGGCAGTGTCGAATTCCGCCTGAAGGCCTACGGCCCGGACGGCAAGCAGCTCCAGCTCTGGAACGATCCCGTCACTGCCTTGCCCTTGTTCAGCGACACCATCCGGCTCTTTATCGACCACACTGGCCCGGAGTTGAACTTCAAGGACGTCACGATTGCCACGCCGGTGCCCAATCCGTGCCCCTTGTTCAGCTTGACGCCAGCCGAACTGGTCAGCGCCACGCTCGACCTCAAGTTCACGGCGGTCCAGCGCCAAGGCCTGCTGAACAACTACACCCTGAGCGTCACCAAGTGCAACGCGCCCGGCTTCCCGGTCGAAGACCTGCCCGCCACCGGCCACCCGCTGCAGGTGGACTATCTCGCGGCTAGCCCCTGCGCCGGCCAATTCGGCACCCTGTTTGGCGAGGACAGCGCGGCCGCCGTGGACGACTACGTGGCTCTCCATCTCAACCCGGTGGGCACCAGGCCTTGGCTCGATCCGGGCGAGACGCTCTCAAGCTTCACCCTTAACTTGAGCGCCGTCGTCCGCCGTACCGACGGCCACAGCTACTATCCTGGCTACGGACCGATCCAGTACAACCTGGTCATCCAGCGCGCTCCGTAGGACTTGGGGTCACGTGCCGCAGATGAGCAGCTCCCCTTGGGTCGTGCTCTGCGTGGCCACCCTGGCCGTGTGGCGCGTGACCCACCTGCTGCAGGCGGAAGACGGGCCGTTCGACCTGTTCTTCCGCCTGCGCCGCCGGCTGGGCACCAGCCTCCTGGGCAAGTTGCTCGACTGCTTCTACTGTTTGAACGTTTGGATTGCCGCTCCGGCCGCGTGGCTGATTGCCCGCGATTGGCCGGAGCGGCTCTGGTTGTGGCCGGCGCTGTCCGGCGCGGCCATTCTGGTGGAACGCCTGCACGCCGGGCTGGTGGCCTGGGCGCAGAGGTCCAACCCGTCCGCGATCTACACCGAAGACCCACCCGAGCAGAAGGAAGATGAGCTGCTGCGGAAATAGGCGTGCGGCGCTAACGCTGCACAGCCAGCCGACATCCGCGGCCGGCCCAGCTACCCATATCAGCGGTGTCACCGGGCAGGCCTCGGGGCGCCCGGTCGTGGCAGAGGTCCATTTTCAATATACCGGGGGCACCGCCTTGAGCGTGCGGGGCGTGTTTTCTCAGCACACCTATCGCTTTGCCGCCACCGGCGCCGTGCTGCCCGTGGATGGACGCGATGCCCTCAGCTTCGCCGCCGTACCCCATTTGCGGCGGGTCAGGGCGCCGGAGTAGATCTGTCCTTCGCCGAGCGGTCGTCCGGGCCGTCTGTTTCCCACTTCTGAATATGTGTCGGGCACCTCCCTCGGGGCCCCTTCTTGCCGGTCTTCCATCAGCAGCACAACCGATCGGCCGACGAGATCGCTCGTGTCCCACTCAACTGCCGCGGTCGGCTTGTCAACGAGTCGCTAATGTGAGTTGCCTCACGTCGCCAGTGGGCTATAGGAGGATGCGTCTTTGACACAGCTAACTAGGAAGGCAAAGAGGTCGTGAAATCAGGCAGCCGTCTGGAAGAGATACTGGAGAACGGTCAGTTTGCCGTGACAGCCGAAGCCGGCCCTCCCAAGGGGAGCCTGCCGGATGGCATGCGCAAGAAAGGAGAGCTGCTCAAGTCGTCGTGCGACGCCATCAACGTGACAGACAACCAGGCCGCTGTGGTGCGCATGTCAAGCTTGGCCGGATGCCTGCTGCTCAAGGAGACTGGTGCAGAGTCCGTGCTGCAAGTGGTGGTGCGAGACCGAAACCGCCTGGCTCTGCAGAGTGACATCTTGGGAGCCGCTGCCCTCGGAATTCGCAACGTCCTCTGCCTGGCCGGTGACCACCAGCGCCTGGGCAACCATCCGACCGCCGCGGGTGCCTACGATATCGACCCGATCCAGCTGATTCAGATGCTCAAGACGCTGCGAGACGAGCACCGGGTCGAAAGTGGCGAGACGATCTCTGGGGAAGTGCCCCTCTACATCGGCGCCGTGGCCCACCCGTTCGCTGATCCGTGGGAGCTACATCTGCTCACCCTGGCCAAGAAGATCCGTGCCGGTGCCGACTTCATCCAGACGCAGGCGATCTACGAACTGCCGCGATTCATTGCGTGGATGGACAAGGTCAGAGAGCATGGACTGCACGAGAAAGCGCACATCCTGGCCAGCGTGCTGCCCATCAAGTCGGTCGAGATGGCACGACGGATGCGCAGCGGGGTTCCGGGAATGCGACTTCCTGACGAGCTGGTGGAACGGATCGAGCGGGCGGCGGACGGGAAAGCGGAGGGCATCAGAATCTGCGTCGAGACGATCGAGCAGCTCAAACGCGTGCCGGGGGTGCATGGCATTCATATCATGGCTGTGGCCGGGGAAGACGCAGTGCCGGGCATCGTGAAGGCAGCTGGCCTTTCGCCTCGGCCGGAGCGGCCAAGATAGCCAGCCATTCGCCAATCGCTCTGAAGTTTCGTCCCGGGTAGCCTGCAAGGGACAACCGATCTACGGTCTCAGGTCGGTCGCACAGCATGCCCACGCACAGACCGTGTCCGTGCATTGGCCTTCGACAGGGATCGGAACGCCCTCATCCGAGGAGCAAGTCTCGCTGGCGACGACCCACCACGGCTCGTGGGCGTCATGCCACTACGTAAGTGATCGAAATGATCCAGCTTTTTCTAGCTCGATCTGATAGGCGGCCAGACTGTTGCGTGGTCTTCTCCACCGCAACCGCCCCGGCCAAGGTCAGCGCAGCCAGTCCGGCCAGCAGAGCAACGAGGAAATGCAATGTCCGATTTATGGTTCACTCCGGGTCCTTCTCGCAAGAAATGATAAGATGTAGGCATCCGGGGTTCCGAATGTGGACCTTGCGTATGATGTGACTCCCTGAAAGCTGCCCGACCCGAGCCCTTCATGTCGTCGGCGTCTTTGTGAAACTCGAATGTTGGCCCGGTACGTGCGAGATTGCACGTGAATCCCTCATGTTCAAGCGTCGGTGGAACCGAGGTGTCTTCCTAGTCCTGGCGCTGGTGCCAGCCGCGGCCTTCGCCTCGCCAGGTGCCGGGCACGGCGATCCGGTTGCCTCTGTGGTCCTGGCTCTGACCGTAATCCTTGTCGCCGCCAAGCTGGGTGGAGAGCTGGCCGTGCGTCTGGGCCAATCGGCCGTGCTTGGTGAGTTGGTTGTCGGAGTGCTGCTTGGCAATCTGACGCTCGTTGGGTATTCGGGCCTCGACTACCTGTTGACCGATCCGTCCATCGACATGTTGGCCCGGCTCGGGGTGCTCGTCCTGCTCTTCGAAGTCGGACTGGAGTCGACGGTTGGGCAGATGCTGAAGGTGGGGCTTCCCTCGCTGCTGGTCGCGACCCTGGGGGTCGTCACGCCATTCGCGCTCGGCTGGGGAGTCGGCGCCTGGTTTCTCCCCGGACACAGCGTCTACGTGCACGCCTTCCTGGGAGCCACTCTCTGCGCCACCAGCGTGGGCATTACGGCGCGTGTTTTTAAGGATCTGGGCCGTCTGCAAACGCGAGAGGCGCGCATTATCCTCGGGGCTGCCGTGCTCGACGATGTGATGGGACTGGTGGTCCTGGCGGTCGTCACCGGAATGATCGGCGCAGCGGATCAAGGAGAATCGTTCTCGTCCGCCAGTGTGGCCGTGATCATCCTCAAGGCAGCCGCCTTCCTGGTGGTTTCTCTGTTTCTTGGCGTCCGCCTTTCGCCGAAACTGTTCCAACTCGCGTCCAGGTTGCACGCGCACGGCGTGCTCTTGGCCCTCGGTCTGGCCTTGTGCTTTCTTCTCTCTTGGCTCGCCAACGCCGTGGGTCTGGCCCCCATCGTCGGCGCGTTTGCTGCCGGCCTCATCCTAGAGGACGTGCACTACTGTGGTTTCGTCGATCGTGGCGAGCATCCGCTGGAAGACCTCATCCATCCCATTTCGGGGTTCCTGGCACCGATTTTCTTCGTACTCATGGGCCTGCGGACGGATCTCCGTTCGTTTGCGGCTCCCGGCGTTCTCGGCTTGGCGGCGGCGTTGACACTGGTGGCGGTGCTTGGGAAG
>PMCR01000245.1 GCA_003155465.1 Myxococcales bacterium
TGGGGCGAAGCGGCCGGCTGCTTTCTGTCGACCAGGGCTTCCGCCGCCGCCAGGCGCTTTTCCGGTGTCTCCGCCATCCGCGCCAATCCCAGCGCAGCGCCGAAGTGATCCGGGTTCTTGCCCAAGACCTTCTCGTACTCCGAACGCGCCTCGGGCTTTCCGGCTCCATCCAACGCCCGAGCCAGCATGTACTGCGCGACCAGTTCCTTGGGACGCGCGGCTACATACCGGCGCAGTGGCTCCACCGCGCCGGCGGCCTTCTGATCGGCCATCCGCGCCAGCCCCACGACCAGTTGGCTCTCGACGGCCTGGCCTTCCTTTCCCAGGGCAGGGTCGGCTTCCTTTGGCTTGCCTTTGGCAACCGCTAAGAGCGCCTTGGCCCGGAAGAGACCGGCGACAGGTTTTTGCGACGGATTGATCGCTTGCAGGAGCTGTTCGGCACGAGCCGTCTTGGGCGGGTCACCGCCGTGGATGATGACGTCGAGAAGCGTGATCTCAGCGGCCTTGCTCCGCAGGGAATCGCCTTCGTCCTGCAGGGGCAGGATGACTTGCGCGAGACGATTCTCGGCCGATTGGTAGGCTTCTGGATTGTCGTTGAGCAAACCAGCCGCCATCGGCCCGATGACTTCCTCGACCTTGGGTGCCTTGCGCGATGGCGATAGGAAAACGGCGGCAGCAACGCCCGCCACCACAACCCCACTGCCGGCCGCGATAGCCCATCTGGGAATCCAAGGCCTCTTGGCTACTGGGCGGAGGGCGCCTCCGCGCATGGGTGCGCGCCCCGCCACGGGCTGCAGGGCAGGCAACTGGTCCGCGGCTGCCGCCTGGGCCAGTCCGTCGCTGGCGACCCGAGCGCCGGGGAAGGGCAGGGTCGCAGCCCCCGCGGGTGAGCCAGAATCACCCTCCAACTCGAGGCTGAACCCCAGGTCCACTCCGGCCGGCGATCGTTTGCTGCCCGGCGAAGAAGACTCGGGCAAGGGCGACGACGGGATGAGAGGCGCCAGCTTGGGCGGAGGTGCGCCGGTCGGTGTGAGCGGCGTCAACTTGGGCGCGGGCGCTCCCGTCGGTGCCAGCGGCGTCAAAGTGGACACCGGAGTTCCCGCCGGTGGCATGCGCGCTGACACGGGAACTGGGGGCGGAGTTGCCCCGCCACGGCCGGCACCAGGCCCGGCGGCACCGGCAATACCCGCCGCCGCAGGCGCGGGAGGTTTCTTGGACAGTCCCGCCGGCGCCTGGCCGGGGGCTGGCGCCGTGCCAGCGGCCCCGCCCAGGTCCAGCGTCAGCCCAGACGGAGGCGGGCCCGACGTCGATACCGGAGAAGGCGACGAGTCCAAGTCCAAGCTCAGCGGCGGCCCACCGCTCGTCGGCGTGGGATGCGGCGCCAACGACAGATCAAGCGCCAACCCGAGCGGCGGTGTCTTGCTCGAACCCCTTTCCGAAGCGGGTAGCCACCCAGGTCGCGCCCAGCCCTTGGATTGAGGGAGATCGTCGGGACGCGGGGCTGCATCGCGCGAGACCGGCAGATCGCCGGGACGCGGGACTGCATCGCGCGAGACCGGCAGATCGCCAGGACGCGGGACTGCATCGCGCGAGACCGGCAGATCGCCAGGACGCGGGACCGCCTCATGCTGCGCTGGCTGGTCGCTCGCAAGCCGGCTGGCCGGCGGTCTGACCTTGAAAACGGTGCGGCAGTAAATGCAGAGATGGTCGGCACCGCTGGCCGGAATATCGCCGCCGACTTCCTGACCTCTTGCACATTTTGGGCAGATGGCTTTGAGAGCGGACAAGCAGAACCCCTCGGCCAGCCATTGTAGCATCTACGCTGCTTCACCGCGCAGAGTACAACGACCGCGCCATCCGGCTTGAGGCTTGCCCGCGCAAGCCATCCCAACCACGCGGAGGGATTCCTGTCGAGACTCTACCCGATCACGGCGCAGACCCAGTCGGACTTGAGCCTAGCTTCATCTGCCTGACGCGCTTCGCAAGCTCCCGCATACGCACGAAATCGCCCTCGGTGGCCGTCCGAATTCCCGAATCGGGTGTTGCTTCCTGGTTCTGAGCAGGGGCGGCGGCGACCGCCATCCGCTCCCGCGAGCCAACGTCCGCCCGACAGGAACCGTTAGGAGTCTGTAGCTGCGCGTGCCATGACCCTCCCTCTCCTTCGAGTGACACGAGCGTATACTGGCCGCTGCGAGCGCCCAGAAGGACCAGAGCAGCAGGGCCTTGGTTCTCGCTCATCCAAGCCCCCCGCGGCCGTCCGTCTTCGCCCGACTCGACGTTGAAGACACTGACATTTCGGCATGGATGCAGATCCTTCCACGTGGTTCGCGGCGAAGGGCCGGATGAAGCCACACCCTGCTGCGGTTCCCGTCCTATCGCGAGCCTGGGCACTGAACGGTCACCCTCGACCGCCGCAACCATGTTGGTCAAATCGTTTGACTGCGGCGTCGGCCGGACACGAGAAGGATCCAGTTTTCTCGGTAGCACTATGGCGAGTATCAACCCGATGCCGACCAGAGCTGCCAGTACGCCCAGCCACACCTGGCGCCGGCGACCTGCCGGTCCACTCATTGGCACGGGGTCGTGCAGTTATCCTGCATGCAGTAGGCGATGTCCATGAAGGGGCTTACCCCTGACGGGTACGAGGTCGCGCAACCGTTGATGCACGTGTTGTCAGAGCCGCAGGCGGACCCGCACTGGACGAAGTTGTAACAAGAAGTATTCCGTATGCAGGTGATGGTCTCGTTACAGCAATAACTGCCCATGCATGTGTCGCATGAAGTGGGGCTGCTGACCGCACACCTCGGGTCGACCCCGCCAGTCCCTGTCGTGCCGCCCGTACCGATTGGGTCGCCCGTGCCGCCCGTGCCTATCGGCCCTGTGGCTACGCAGAGATCAGACGCGCAGGTGAGGCCGGGGTTGCAGGCGCCGGTCGCGAAGCATGGGCACTTCTCGCTGCCGGGCTCGCACTTCTTCGAATCGCTGCAGCCCGAACTGGCAACCAAGACCAACCCCAAAGCCAGCGCAAGCAAACCACTAACCGACACACCGTGCTGTAACCGTGATTTCATTGGTAACTCTCCTTTCGATT
This sequence comes from Myxococcales bacterium, assembly GCA_003155465.1. Next base: position 3,092 of record PMCR01000245.1, read on the forward strand.
TACGACCGCGTCTCCCCGCCATTCATCGAGGCGTGACAACGCGTCAAACAGGCACAACTCAACAGATACATTTGCGCCAGCCTCTCGGGTCTTGTCCCATCGGGCTTGCGTCTGGGGCCAGATGCCAAGGCGAACAGGGTAGATTATACAATGCGACATACGTCACAAAAAGCGCCCGCCGCATGATTGGGGAGCCGTATGCCTGAGTCAAGCGGAAAAGAAAGGCGGCCGCGGCACATCACGCACCTGCAGACTCGTCTGCGCGAGGTAGGCGCCGGATGACAGCGCCAAGCGGCTGGGGACACTCATCGCGCAGTTTGCAGCCGCCACAGGGCTGGCCGCGCCATATGGTATCGAAGAAGCCCTGCACCTCGTCCAGCAGCAGGTCGTCACGGGTGAGCAGACCCAATTCGAAGTTCCGGCGACCTTCACCCTTGGCCCCCAGGCCAGCACCGGTCCAGTTGGCGCTGCCCAGATACGCCACGGCGCCGTCGACGACGACGGTCTTGACATGTACACGCGGGCACAGGCGCAGCTCGAACGAGCCACGCCGTCCGGCGCCGGGCTTCAGGCGTGCGCAGCGGCGCAGCTCTTCGCGAAACGGTCGCGAGGGTGTGCAGGCGTGCAGAATGCGAATCTCCACCCCTTGCCCCACCAACTCGTCGAAGACCTGCAACACCGATCGATACTCGCCACCGCGAGCCGTCCGGCGTCGCCCCGGCCGCGCATGCGGCTCTTCGACCATCAGCTCTTTCAGGTTGGCGGTGGCGATCCAGATGCTTCGCTCGGCATTCATCACCGCCTGGACCACCGCCTCGTAGTGCCCGCGCCCGCCCAGGAGGGCCAGCGAAACCGGCCGCGAGACGCGAATGAAATCCATGGTCAGCGGTGGGTGAGCGACCCATGTGTCTGCACGATTCGCTTCATGTCGCGTCTCCTTGGTCCGACTCGTCGCTGGCATCGGCTGCCGCCAATTCGCGTGGCCGCACCGTCACGGAATCGATTTCGTCCACCGGCTTCTTGCCGGCGGCGCCCAGCTCCTCCAGTTTGCGCACCGCTGGCTTGACCATGCGCTCGAACGAGCCCACAGCTGCGTTGTACGAATCAGTGGCCCGGCCGAGGGCGGCCCCCAGTTTGCCGAAGTGATCGAACAGCGTGGCTAGTCGCTCGTGCAACACGCGCCCCTGATCACTGATCCGCTGCGCGTTCTCCGCCAGTTTCTCCTGGCGCCAGCCGTAGTGCACCGCCTGCAACAGCGCAATCAGTGTGGTGGGTGTGGCGATCAGCACCTTGTTGCCCACGCCTTGCTCGATGAGGTCCGGGCTTTCCTGCAAGGCCGCGTGGTAGATGCCTTCGCTGGGCAGAAACATCACCACGAACTCGGGCGCGCTGGGTAGTTCGTTCCAGTAGCTCTTGGCCGACAGCTTCAGCACATGCGCGCGCACCTGGTCGGCGTGTCGGCGCAGATGTTCGCGCCGCCGGGGCTCGTCGTCGACCGCGTCCACCGCAGCCAGGTACGCTTCCAGTGGCACCTTGGCATCCACCACCACGTGATGGCCATTGGGCAGGTTCACGATCAAGTCGGGCCGCAGCCGGCCATCCTGGCTGTCCAGGGTTTCCTGCTGCACAAAATCACAGTGCTCGACCATACCCGCCAGTTCAACCACCCGCTGCAGCTGAATTTCGCCCCAGCGGCCGCGCACCGCCGGGGCGCGCAGGGCACGCACCAGATTCCCGGTTTCCTGTGCCAGCTTGTCCTGCGAACTCGCCAGGCCGGTGACCAGCGCGTTCAGTCGACCGTAGGCCTGGCCGCGTTCCTTCTCGATCTCACGGATGTTGCCGTCAACCTTCTCCAGGGAATCGCGTACCGGCTTCAGCAACGCCTCGATGGCCTTGTGCCGCGAATCCAGCGAGGCGTCGGTTTCGCGGCGCGCGGCGCCCAACTTCTCACTGGCCAAGGTCAAGAAGCCCTCGTTGTTCGCGGCCAGGGCCTCGGCCGCGAGCGCGCGGAAGGTGTCACCCAGTTTCTCCTCGGCGCTGTCCAAGATGGCCTTCTGTTCGTCGAGGCTGCGGCGCAGTTCGACCACCTGGGTCTCGGCCACGGTCCGGTGCTTCTGTGCCTCGGCCAGCTCGCGCAAGAGTTCGCGCTCGCGTGCCTCGCTGCGGGACAAGGTCGCGCGCAGCTCGTCCACGGTTGCCTGCGCCGCCCGCGCCCCGCCGTCGATCTCGCGCAGCCGCGCATCGGCGGCGCGCAGCCCCGCCTCCCCGCGTGCCTTCGCTCGCGCGGCAGCCAGCAGCCAGCCCAGCAACGCGCCGGCTGCGAGCGCGGCCGCGGCCACGATGAGCAGGGTTCCCAACATGACCCGAGACTATCCGAATGTTCAGGTGGGGGGCAAGTCCCGATGCTGCGGCTACGGTTTGCGTGTCAATATACCCGTCACCATGAGCCAACCTATCGGCGATTTCTTGCAGTGCCGACGTCTGGCGGTCGTGGGCGTGTCACGCACGCGGCGCAAGTACGGGAACCACGCCTACCGAGAGCTGAAAGCCCGTGGATTGGACGTCATGGCCGTGCATCCCGAATTGGCCAGCGTGCAGGGTGATCCGTGTTGCAAGTCGCTGGCCTTGCTGCCGCGTCCGGCTGAGGGAGTTCTGATCTGCGTGCGGCCCGACAAGGTGCCCGAGATTCTGCGCCAGGCAGCCGCGGCCGGGATTCGTCGGGCGTGGCTACAGCAGGGCGCCGAAAGCGAGGCGGCGGCCAAGCTGGCGGCCGAGTTGGGCCTCGATCTGGTCCAGGGCGCATGCATCCTGATGCACACGCCGCCGGTGCGTGGATTCCACCGCTTGCACCGCGGGCTGTGGCGGCTGCTCGGCCGGCTGACAATGACGAAGGTCTGACGAACTATTGGGGAAGGATTGCCAGCCTGGTGCCCGGGCTCGGCGCCAGATCGGTATCGAAGACGGTGAAGCATCCGGTGGGATCGATAGGATAGGTGTGAAGCGGCGGCGCATCGGACAACGAGTCCCACCCGAACACGCTACTCTGCCATTCACCCAGCACCACAGATTTATCTGCCGACCCATACCGCAGTCGGTGCGAACCGGGTGTTGGCGATTCGACGAACACCAGGCCACGGCCGTCGGGCGGAAAGCCAACGGTATTGACGTTGCCATCCGAATCATACGTGAAAACCGCAGTCCCGGATTCGCTGTCCGCCAGCTGCAGGCGGTCGGTCATGGCCATCGTTTCCGGCGGCCCGACCAGCGCAACCTGATTCAGCCGGGGCGCCTCCAAGAACCACTCGGGCCCCGCGATTTCCATCGGCGCGCTCCCGTCCAGGCCGATGGTTGCAACGGCCGGGTCGCCATCCTTCTTGTAGATGACCCGGCCGCTGGCGGTGAAAGCGAAAACCTGCGGGCCGAGCTGATTCCTCCAGAAGTCGTAGAGGTCCGAGGCGAGCAGTCGCTCGCCGGTGCCGTCGAGCCGGATGGCGTACAACGCGGCGACGAAGGTTGTCACCTCGGTGGCGCCCAGCAACCACGTCCCGTCCGGTGACACCCGATATCCGTACCACCCCGGATGACGGTTGGCGGCGACTAAGTGCGAGGTGTCGCCCGTCCCCGGTACGTGGCCGCGGATGTCGCCATTAATGTAGGAGCTGCCATTACGGAAGAGCAGCAGGCGATCCGACACAAACCCCAGCTGCGCGGCGTCGGGCTGCGAGGCCAGGGTCTCGACCCGGCCATCCGCGCCCCCGACGACCACAAGGTTCTGGCTGGAGCCACCATCAACCGGGATGCTGGTCAGGAAAGCCACCCAGCGGCCGTCGGGCGAAACGGCTGCGGTTCCTGCCTGCGCCCCGACCGCCAGACGCGCGATGGCTCCCGAGACCACATCGATCACGTCCATGGCACCCATCCTGTACGAGTAGCAGTCGCGCATGGCGTACACGCGGGTGCCGTCGGGCGCGGCGACATGATCACACACGCCTTGGGCCAGCGTGCGCAACCCGCTGCCGTCAGGGCGGACGACCACCAGGTCGATCCTCCCTTCCTGCTCCGCTCTCACCAGAAGCGTGCTTCCGGGCCGCAACCACTCGGCGCTGGTGATCGAATTGATGATGGTTGACACCTTGCCTGACGGCAGCTGCACCAGCAGGAGATCATCGTACACGCTGCTTTCGGATGGCGCTTCGCCCCTCACTCGCAAGATAAGCGAGGTGCGATCCGGGGCGAACAGAGCACGTACCGCGTGGCGTGGCGTCAGTACTCCATTGGCCAACGGCTGCAGGGCGGCGCACCCGACCGCGGGCGCAAGGTCCGGCGGCAGCAGCGCGTCCATCGCAAGCCGGGCGTCCGCCGCCGCGCCAGCATCGACTGACGGGTACAGGCCGTGCCCCACATCCATGGCGGTCCGGCCGCACGCCGGCGCCAGGCTGGTCATGAGCAAGGCGAGGGCAAGCCGTCGAAGCACAGACCCAATTTTCCACCCTTGCTCCGCCAGCCACAAGTCCCAACAATAGGCCGCAGCCCAGGGCGATCAGTGGATCGGCTACAAGCACGTCGTCTACGACTTGGCTGACAGCACTGTGAAGCAGGAACTGTGGCTCGACGACAGTGACGGGGCAGGGGGCGGCAACTGGGTGAAGCTCAGTGAGCACGTAGACGCCGGCGCCGATTTCGGCGTGGACGGCACCCCCTGCGCCAGCGGCATCGACGTTGCGATAAAGCTTGGCCGTGATCCGACGCGGCCGGGGTCGGAGACGGGCAAGCCGAACATCACCGTCTATTTCCGCAGCGACAACGTCGGCAGCGACGGACTTTGGTACAAGAAGGGCAGCATTCGAGAGATTGCTCCCTAGTTGCATCCTCACTGTAGTTGCATCCTCACTGTGCACGCTCGGCAGGCAGGGCGGTGGGCGCGGCCGCAGGTCATCGTCGCTACCCATGCCCGGCGCGGCGGCGGAGCATCCACTCGCTGGCAAGCAAGGCAACCGCCAGGAACAGCAGCAACGGGTGCGACCAGATCGCGACTGTGCGCAGGTTGCCCACGCGCACCTGGCGCGCGGGCCGTATCTTTGGCGTGCCGAGTGTGCCTGCTCGGAATTCGCCACCCGTGACCGTCGCGATCTGGCGCAGTACCTCGTCGCGGCTCACGACATCATCCAGCTCACGTCCTTCGGGGCGCAACACAAACGTCGCCTGTTCCTCGGCCGCGCGTCCGTCAAGGGTCGCTCGACCCACCAGGCGGTATGCGCCTGCGGCCAGGCCGGCAAAGTCCGCATGGGCCTCGCCGTCGTCTCCCGTCGTCACAGCCAGGGCACGCAACGGCTTGGCGTCAGTCCCGGTGCCGCTGCTCGCGTTTTCCGCCGGGTGCAGGTCCAACGTGACTGTGGTGCGGCCGGCGGGGCTGTAGTCGGCGTGCAGGGTGCGTACCCGAGTTGCCACAGTCTGGCCACGCCGGTACTCGGTGCGGTCAAGGTCGATGTGCAACAGGGTCAGCGCAGGGTCGCGCACCAGCCAACGAATGGCGCCTTCCCAGAAACGTTGCAGGGCGCGTCCGTCATCGCCTCCCGGCTTGGCGCCGGCCCCGTCATCGCTCCGCGCGCCTCGCCCGCGGCCATCGTCGGCGGCGCCCGCAGCGAAGCCCCAGTTCCAGGCGCTGTCGGT
>PMCR01000077.1 GCA_003155465.1 Myxococcales bacterium
TGCGGACCTTGCAGCCCGGTCGCACCAGTGGCGCCCTGCGGACCCTGCAGCCCGGTCGCACCTGTCGCACCAGTGGCGCCCTGCGGACCTTGCAGCCCGGTCGCACCAGTGGCGCCCTGCGGACCTTGCAGCCCGGTTGCACCTGTCGCACCAGTGGCGCCCTGCGGACCTTGCAGCCCGGTCGCACCTGTTGCGCCCTGCAGACCCTGCAACCCGGTCGCGCCTTGCGCACCAGTGGCGCCCTGCGGACCTTGCAGCCCGGTCGCACCCCGCGCACCAGTGGCGCCCTGCGGACCTTGGGCGCCTGTCGCGCCCTGCGGGCCTTGCGATCCGATCGCCCCAGTCGCACCAGTGGCGCCTTGTGGTCCCGGGATCCCCTGCGGTCCCTGCGCGCCATTGCTGCCATTGCACACCAGGGTTGTGGACGTTACTTCCCCGCTGTCGAGCGTGCCGTTGCGGTTCTGGTCAAGGCCGAACTGGATGCTGTATCCGCCTGCTGAACACTGGCTGCCCGGGGCCACCGCCGTCACGCGGGCCGCGGCGTTTAGCCCGTTCAGATTGGTCTGGACCCAGGTGTGGGTGCTGGCGCGGCAGATGTAGAACATGGAGTCGCTCCACACGTAGTACACCGCGCCATCCTGGCTGCTTCCGCAGGTCGGCAGGCTGGAAGTGGACAGGGCGAACTGCACCGCGCCCGGGCTAGCAGGCGAGGGAGCAGCCGGCGTGTTCTCACTGGAACAAGCAGCGGCACCAAGCAGCAGACCGATCGCCGCCAGATGACTTCGATTGTGGCCACCAGTTCTCGTCGTCGAACAACTCATGGGTTCCTCCATTTGGTTAGCTCCGCCAGGCGAAGCATTTTACACGAGCCGTCGCCGCACTCACTATAAGCAACAACGAAAAGCGTTGTGTGGTCTTGTCAGGCACCACCGCACATCCACAGTCAGTTGCGATACACATTGTCAGAGCGCTTGCGACCGGAGATGCCGTCTACTGGAGACCGCCGGCGGTTGTTTCTCTTCGATCCGACAATAGCGCGGGATCTACTATCTCTCGCTTCAGTCGTAGTGGTAGGCCGAACGCCTAGTAGTCGTGCGCCGTCACCCCATGACCTACATCAGTGCTGCTCACGCCAAGCCGGCGCAGCATCTTGATGATTTGGTCCACTGAATCGAACACCTCTGCGCTCGCCTCGCTGTCGGGGATATGCAGTCGGTAGGTCTGGTCGAGAAAGACCCCTTGCTGTCCCGAAACTCATCGCCGAGGCTCAAGCGGCCTCACGGTGGTAGTAGTTGAGGAGGCCCCCGAGGCGTCAGCGACAAGCTATCCGCCCATTTGTCCCATTGTCATTCGTCGAGCCGGGTTGCTTCCTGATCACTTGGCCGCCAATGCCCTGGTGAAAACGCTCGGTCAGGTACTTTCGCCGTAAGCATTGCAATTCGGACTTTGCGCTGGGTTCCTCACGCTCTTCACGCCCCTCCATGGGTCGATCACTCTAGGATGGGGGCGTCGTTCACACCACGTCTCGGAGCCTTTGCTTCCGGATCAGGGCGCTCGACAGCGTGCTTCTGTCTACCAGGTTTGTGGGCACTTTCGGTGCTGGCTCTTTTGTGGATCGCCGTCGGCTTTGCCATGGGATCAAGGCGAATGAGAGCAGGTGCCTTGTCGGTCGGGCCCAATGAAACAACCTTAGGCTCGTACCCCGCGGCCCAAACCCGAAGCACGTGAGATTCACCGTCGGCCGGCACCGTGGTGTGCATCTCGCCGCTCATCGGCGCGCCGTCGTCGATGGAGATCTTTGCCGCGGCGGGTATTGTCCTTATATCGATAGGTCGGAGGGCGGGCGGAACGAAGTTGGCCTTTTCATCCGCGATGGGCTCGGCAGGAGGCGCGCTCTTCTGTGGAGGCGTAGATGCTGAAGGCGCCGTTGGCAACGGATTGCGCAGCAGTACCCAAAAGACAGCACCAAGCAGTAGCGCACCGAGGGTGGCTGCGCCGACAACTAGGCCACCCCAACGACGTTCGCGAGGCACCCGACCCGTGGCCGTCCTGCGGCTCGGGGGCCGTCGCTTCGCACTGATAGGCGGGGCCTCGCCGGTCGGGAGAATCTTCGTGCCAGCAGGGAACGGCCCCAACGGCGTCGAGGGCGGACGGGCCGCATCTTGGGCGAAATCACCGACAGTGCCTGGCGGTAGGATGGCTGTCGCTGGGGCCCGGGGAAATGCATTTTCCATGGCGGAACGAGTCCTGTCGTTGGCATAGGGCAGAAGCGCAGCCCCAAGTTCAAGCAGCGAGGGGAAGCGGTTCTCAGCTTCCTGTGACAGCGTCCGCATCGCGATGTAATCCAGTTCGGGCGGACAGTCCAGTCTGGCCTCGCGTAGAGGAACAATGGCCAGATTCGCAATATTGTAGAGAATCTCGAACGCGTTTTCGCCAGGACGGCAGCGGGTTCCCGTCAGCATCTCATACAGAATGAGGCCCAGGGCATACTGATCCATCCAAGGTTGCCCTAACGAGATGGGTCGTTGACGAACCATAACTGGGGGAGGCTCGAAATGAAGTCCAAGCACTGGCTGTCGATCTGCGCCATTGGTGCGGTGATGATTGGTTTCGAGATCGAGGGCTGCGGGACAACCACCGCGCCCCCCAACCCCGATAGTGGGAATGGCTCTCCGACTGGTGGCATGACCAGTGGGGATCAGGCTGGGCAAACCGGGAGCCAAGCTGGTCAGCCCGCCAGCACAGGGGATGGCACAGCAACTGGCGGGACTTTTGCGACGTCGTCATCCACCGCAGATGCGGGACAAGCTGGGCAAACCGGCCAAGCTGGTCAGTCCGCCGGCACGGGGGATGGCACAGGGGCTGGCGGGACTTTCGCGACGTCGTCATCCACCACGTCAGCGGACACTGGCAGCGGGACGTCTACTGGCATCGGGACGGAGAAGGGCAACCCCACATTGCCCGAAACCGGGACGGGGACCGGCAGCATGACGTTCACTGCCATCGGTATGTTCACTGCCATCGGTACGGTGACCGCCATCGAGACGGTGACTTTCGTCCGCGGGACTGCCGCTGGCATCGGGACCGAGACTCGCATCGGCACCGAGACTCGCATCGTGACCGAAACTCGCATTGTGACCGAGACGGGGAGCGGGACGTTCACCGGCATGGGAACGGAAACAGCGTGTGGGACCGCGGCCTTCGGACCGCTGGGTCCGTGCCGACTGCCGGACGCCGGAGGTGGTGGCATCGGGACGGAGACCGGAACGTTCACGGCGATCAGCACGGTGCAGCTCCCCGGCCGCGGGACGGGGACGCTCACTGGCCGCGGGACCAGTACGGGGCAGTTCACTGGCCGCGGGACTTCCACTGCCACCTTGAGGTGACCGGGCTTCCGACTTGCTACCGTACTTTACATTTGCTCTGACCATCCGTGTAGCGTCAAGACGCTACACTTATGCGGGCTGGGCGTCGACCGGCGGCACTGCTCCCGCATCTTGATCTGGCACGCATTGGCAGAGGATCGGGTCGGGGTGATAGCCCAGAATACACGCGCCAGTCTGCACACACTTGCAGCGTCCCGACACCTGGGGGTCGCATCCCTGCCCGCAAGTCAGCGACGATGCGCAGCCGAGGGCGGGATTGTGGCACGCGAACCCTGCGCCGCCGTCCTGCTCTTTGCANNCAAATGGGACAACCGCAGGGCTCGGGGTTCGGCAGGTAGCCGCCCACGCAAGCCAGCATCGGGCACATCACGTTACAGACCAGCGGCGCGTCCGGCTTCCCACCGTCCACCGGAACGCAGCCGCCACAGCCGCAGGGCGAAGAGTTCAGCTGGTACCCAGCGGGACAGGTCTTTGGGGGTGGGACGCAAGGGAGCATGGAAAGACAGATCGGGCTGTCCGGGCTGCCAGCGTCTTTCGTCACGCCAGCGTCAGGAGTCGAGGCGCAGATGGGACAGCCACAAGGCTCTGGATTCGGTAGGTACCCGCCCACGCAGGCCAACATGGGGCACGCGACCAATGGACAGACTGGCGTGGTGTCCGGACCGCCAGCATCTTTCGCCACACCCGCATCGGGATTCGGCACACAGATGGAACAGCCGCAGGGATCGGGATTCGGCTGGAAACTACCCACGCAAGTGAGCGCCGGGCACGCGACCGGAAGGCACGGGCCCTTCCCACCCGAGCCGCCAGTTCCACTCGTCCCGCCAGCCCCGACTCCACCGGTACCGATGGTGCCGCTCGTGCCGCCCGTCACGATACCGCCGACACCGATGGTGCCACCAGAGCCACCGGCCACGCCACCAGTCTGGCCTCCCTTGGCCGCACCCCCAGCACCCCCCGGTTTCTCACCAGGATTCAGGCCGCCCTGGTTGGTACAGGCTAAGCCCAGTAGGCCAGCTACGAGAAGGGCTGCAACGCCCGTTGACATCTTGAACATCGGGTCCTCCGTGTGCTCAACAGCAGCAAGCTCCATGCCTAGTCTAGCACCGCGGGTGTAGGGCTGGTTCTCTCGCAACGACGTGGATTCAGATGCGGTGCAGGCTCAGAATTCTGAGGGTTCGATGGTGGGACCGATTGCAGTGGGAGATTCGGACGCCGGCGCGCCACATCGTGGTCGTCTGTAGCCATGTCCCCGATGGCAGCGCGCGGCGGGGAAGCCCCGGCGACGGCCGATTGAGCTGACCGCGTGCTCAGCGGGTCGAAATGGGATAACCTGTCTTGACGTTGGCGCAGGGATCGGTTGCCCTGGCGTCCTTCTGGGACAAGGAGCGAGCAGCATGAAGGCAGTCAGCCGAAAAGCAATGCAGCCGGGTCCATCAGCGGCCTATCATTGGCATCTCTTGCTTGCGGTGGCTGTTGTCTTGGGAGGCTGTGCGGGACAAAGTGGGCTGCATGCCACCAGCAAGGGTTCGGCGCCCGATGGGGCTGCCGCTGCAGGTGGGTGGGCTGGGGGCGGAAATGGAGACGTCGGTGGCGTTATGGCCGGTGGAGGTAGCGTTCAAGGGGGAAGTGGCATGCCAAGTGGTGGTGCCGGCGGTACGACGTTTAGGCTAGTCACCTCGACTGGAGGCGCCGGTGGCAGTCGCACAGGAAGCACGGGAGCCGCCACCGGGGGCGTGACATCCCAGGGAGGCAGCGCCGGCGGCGGCGACGGTCAGGATGGAGGCGCAACCGACCGCGGGATCCCGGCCTCAGCCGATGCCTTGTGTGACGAGTATTCGTTCTGGGAGGCCGTGACTGAAGCCATGCCTGTGATTGGCCTGTGTTCGCCCGCGCCGGCCGGTAGCCCCGTCTGGGGCGACATCGTCCTTGATAGCGAAGGCCGGGTCATCGACGTTACGAGGCTGGGCGCATCGCGCCAGGAATCAATAGACAGCCTGGCCAGTGAGCGCTGGCCCTGCCTGGCAGGCCAGACCATTCGATATTTCTGCCAAGTTGGTGGTTGAACAGCCAACTTGCATCGCGCCGCCAGCCTCGACCGATAGGGCGATGCTTCTACGGTAGGTGCAGACGAGTGGAAGCGTTTCGTGAGCGGAGCCTGAGCGGCTAGCGCCGAACAGTTTGACGGACCGAGTGAAATCGCGCAGTTGCGAGCGCGCAGCCTGTCTGGGGTCGCAGG
>PMCR01000461.1 GCA_003155465.1 Myxococcales bacterium
ATGGGCAGCTTGTTGTCATGGCACAGTGAAATCGCCGTGGAATCCATGACCGCCAGCTTCCGATTGAGCACATCCAGATAGGACAGGCGCCGGAACAGGCGCGCGTCCGGGAATTTCTGCGGATCCTTGTCNNTCAACCCGGGTGGCCTTCATCACGATCTCGGCCCCAATCTCCATGGCGCGCAACGAAGCGGCGGTATCCGTGGTGAAGAATGGGTTGCCGGTGCCCGCCCCAAAGATCACCAAACGGCCCTTTTCCAAGTGCCGGATGGCGCGCCGGCGGATGTAGGGCTCGGCCACCTTCTGTACTTCCAGCGCCGAGAGTACCCGCGTCTTGGCCCCCCGCGATTCCAGGGCGTCCTGCAGGGCCAAGGCATTGATGAGGGTGGCGAGCATGCCCATGTAGTCGGCACTCGCCCGGTCCATGCCGGCGGTGCTGGCCGCCACTCCTCGAAAGATGTTTCCGCCGCCGATGACCAAGGCCAACTCGACGCCCAGACTGTGCACGTCGATGAGCTCGTCGGCGATTTGGGCCAGCACCGCGGGATCGATGCCCGCGCCCTTGTTGCCCATGAGCGCCTCGCCCGACAACTTGAGCAAGATGCGCCGGTACTTGACCCCGGGGGCCAGAGGCGGACGCCCCACTGGCGTCGGGGTCTGGTCCGCCGGCAACACCGCACCCGTCAGCGCGATGCCAGCAGGCAGAGCCGCAGAGCCAGGCCGCTTGTCCCCGGCCCTGCGCCTTCCTTTCCCGGACTCCGTGCCCACGGCCACCACCTAGGACTGGCCGGCCTGGCGCTTCACCTCGTCGACGAAATCGTCGGCTCGCTTGGCCAGGCCCTCACCCACCTCGTAGCGCATGAAACGCCGGACTTTGATGTTTTCGCCGATCTTCCCGACCAGGTCGGTGAGCAGGCCGCGGATGTCCTTCTTGCCCTCGCTGTCCCGCATCCACACCTGGTCGAGAAGGCAAACCTCTTTGAACCACTTGGCCATCTGGCCATCGACGATCTTCTGCAGGATCGGCTCGGGCTTGTTCTGCTGGCGCGCCAACTCCAGTCGGATGGAACGCTCCTGTTCGATGACGGCTGCCGGAATTTCATCCTGCGACACGTACTGCGCGCTCATGGCCGCCACCTGCATGGCGACCTCGCGCGCAAAGGCCTGGAAGTCGGGATTGCGTGACACGAAGTCAGTCTCGCAGTTCACCTCTACCAAGACACCGATGCGGGCTCCGTGCATGTAGCTCGCAATGATGCCCTCGGCCGCGATCCGCGTGGCCTTCTTGGCCGCCTGGGCGACGCCCTTCTTGCGCAGGTATTCAACCGCCTTCTCCATGTCACCGCCGCACTCCTGCAGGGCCTTCTTGCAATCGGACATGCCGGCCTGGGTGCGCTCGCGCAGGTCCTTGATCATCTGGGAAGAAATCTCAGTCATGTCAGTCGTCTCCTGCTGTCTTCAAGAAACCGGGGAACTACTTCTCGCTTTGGTCCCCGGGGGACGCGGCCGCCTCTGGCGCGGGCATGTCGCCGCGACGACGTGACACGACCTCGACCCGGGGTCCTTCACCGCCCGAAGACACGCGGATGGTCTGCACTTCGCCCTCGCCCTCGCCCTGGGCGTGCGCCGCCGTGGCCCGCTCACGCGCCAGCTTCTGGCCGAGGATGCAGGCATCCGCCACCTTGGTCGCGAACAGGCGAATGGCCCGAATCGCGTCGTCGTTGCCGGGAATGGCATACTGGATCTGGTCGGGGTCGCAGTTGGTGTCCACCATGGCCACGATGGGGATCTCCAGCTTGCGCGCCTCGCTCACCGCGATGTGCTCCTTGACCACATCGACGATGAACACGGCACCGGGCAATTCGCCCATCGCCTTGATACCACCCAGCGCCTTTTCCAGTTTCTCCTGCTCGCGCGTGAGGTTGATGACCTCTTTCTTGGTCAGGCGCTCGAAGGTCCCGTCAGTGCCCATCTTCTCAATGGCCTGCAGGCGCTCGATGGAGGCCTTGACCGTGTGGAAGTTGGTCAGCGTGCCGCCCAGCCAGCGGTTGGTCACGTAGAACTGGCTGCCGCGCTGCGCTTCGTCGCGAACCACGTCCTGCGCTTGCTTTTTCGTACCCACAAAGAGCACCGGCTTGCCGTCCGCGACCGTCTTGACCAAGAAAGTCATAGGCACGCCGGAAGGCCTTCACAGAGTGCTGCAGGTCGATGATGTGGATCCCGTTGCGGGCGCCGAAGATGTACGGCTTCATCTTCGGGTTCCAGCGCTTGGTCTGGTGGCCGAAGTGAACCCCGGCCTCCATCATGTCGCGCATGCTCAGCGGCGTGTCGATGGCCGCCATCGGGTTCTGCGTCTCGGAAACTGGTGGCGGGGGCGCGACCGGCGGCGAGGCCGCCTGGTCCTTGTCGATCGTGTCCATGTTTTCCTTTCGCGTTGGTTTCCGCCGCTGGCGTCATCGAAGGCCGAAAACCGCCCGGACGTTTCCGTCCGGATCGGCACGCACGGCCAACTCGGTCAGCGTGTGGTGTTGAAAGCGGCAAGTTCTTACCACATTCCCAACACCTGTGTGGCAAATGATGCAATCTTCCTGGGGTCATGGCCGGGCCCGCCGATTGCTAGTCACCTGATCGCTGGTTGCCGCGAATTCTGCATCGTGCACGCTTCGCGACAAGATGGAAGCCCGAAACCGGCTTACGGCAACGAAGGAGAATCATTCACATGCCACTCACCCAATCCGGACCCACGGTCGATATCAAGCCTGCTGCTGGCAAGCTGGGCATCATGATGCCAGGCATGGGCGCCGTCGCCACGACCTTCATGGCTGGCGTCGAGGCCATTCGCCGCGGCGTTTCCAAACCCATCGGCTCGCTGACCCAGATGGGAACCGTGCGCCTGGGCAAGCGCACCGAGAACCGATCGCCCCTCATCAAAGACCTGGTCCCGCTCGCGCGTCTAGATGATGTGGTCTTTGGCGGTTGGGATCTCTTCCCCGACGATGCCTTCCAGGCGGCCAGCAAGGCCGGGGTTCTGTCCAAGGAGCACCTCCAAGAGTTCAAGGATTTCCTTTCGGGCATTCGGCCCATGACCGCCGTGTTCGAGCAGAACTTCGTCAAGCGGTTGACCGCCACGCACTTCAAGAAGGGCAAGTCCAAGATGGACTTGGCCGAGCAGGTGATCGCTGACATCCACGACTTTCACAAACGCGAGAAGCTCGACCGCGCGGTGATGGTGTGGTGTGGCTCGACCGAGGCCTACCGGAAGCCGGCAGCGGTGCATGCCACGCTGGAGACTTTCGAAAAGGGACTTGCGGCCAGTGACGCCGAGATCGCGCCGTCGCAGATCTACGCCTACGCGGCCCTGAAGTGCGGCGTGCCATACGCCAACGGCGCACCCAACCTGACCGTGGACACGCCGGCTCTGCTCGAACTCGCCAGGAAGAATGGCGTGCCTGTCAGCGGCAAGGACTTCAAGACCGGCCAGACATTCATGAAGACATCGCTCGCACCTGCGTTCAAGGCGCGGCTTCTCGGCGTCAGCGGCTGGTACTCGACCAACATCCTCGGCAANNCCCGAGTCCTTCAAGAGCAAGGAGGTCTCCAAGCTGGGCGCGCTGGAGCACATCCTGCAGCCCCACCTGTATCCCGATCTCTACGGCAAGATGTACCACTCGGTACACATCAACTACTACCCCCCGCGCGG
>PMCR01000242.1 GCA_003155465.1 Myxococcales bacterium
GGCTGGATCGCCAATTTCAAGGAGATCCTCGACGATCCGAAGGGGCGCATCTACCGGCCGCGACAGGTCTACATCGGCCCCGTGCTCACCAACTACGTGCCCATGGATGCGCGCGGGGGGTGATCGGGCCAGCGTGGATCGTCGATCTCGGCACACGTGACTACGCGGAGGCGTGGTGCGTGCAGCAGGAGTTGGTGGCCGCTCGCCAGCGCGACGAGATCCCAGACACCCTGGTGCTGGCGGAACACCCCCACGTGCTGACCATGGGCCGCGGCGCACACCGGGAGAACCTGGTCGCGCCGGCGGACATGCAGGTCTTTGAGGTCGAACGCGGGGGCGACGTGACCTACCACGGGCCGGGCCAACTCTGCGGTTACCCCATCCTGTACCTGCGCGAAAACGAGCGGGACGTACACCTCTATCTGCGCCGCCTCGAAGAGGCCATCATCTGCACCCTGGCCGATTTCGCCATCGAGGCCGGCCGGCGTCCCGGGCTTACCGGGGTGTGGGTCGGCCCCCAGAAGCTGGCCTCCCTCGGCGTGGCGGTGCGCCGCTGGGTAACTTTGCACGGATTCGCGCTCAACGTGTGCACCGACCTCGATCGCTTCTCCAGCATCAACCCCTGTGGTCTTTCCCCCTCGGTGATGGGCTCCATGACCCGCATCCTCGGGCGGCCCGTGGCTGTTGCAGAAGTGCGCGCTCCCCTGCTTCGCCATCTCGCCACGGCCCTTCACCGCTGCTGGGCGGACGAAGAGCCCATGGGCAACCGCAGGTCGTCCCTGCCCCAGGGATAACCGCGCTCTTCCCGGCGCCGTTCGACTTAGGAAAGTCTTTCCGGTACGGTAGTCGAATCATGAGTCAGCGATGCAGGACCCTCGGACGCGCGGTCGCGCTCACGCTCCTGGGAGTGACGCCGGCCCTCGCCGCGCCGGCCGCGCCCACGACGTCGCCGCCGGAATCGCTGCCGCCGACGTCTATCTTGGAAGCCATTCCGCCCGTGCCCGTGCCCCCGCCCCCGCTCCCCGGCGCACCCGGGATCGCGGCCCCTTTGAAGCTGCTGGAGGCTGATGTCGGCACCCGGCTAGGCCTGCGCCTTCA
The DNA here is from genome assembly GCA_003155465.1 of Myxococcales bacterium. Next base: position 1,099 of record PMCR01000242.1, read on the forward strand.
GAATCCCAGCCATCAGGAGAAGCTCAATGACGTGGGCTTGGAGGGACAAGTGCAGCTTCTCCTGTCCGGCCAGGCCACCCGCCACATTCTCTGGCAGGCTGATTTCGTCGGAACCTTCGGCACCGTCGTTCCGGGCAGTCGCGCCGACGCGAGCGGCACCTTCAACCAAGCCGGTCGCACCGACACGACCGGGAGCGCGGCTGTGCTCGACCTTGTCGCCCGGCTCGAATTCCACGACGCCTTCAACCTGTGGCTGGGCCGCATGTTGGTGCCGGCCGATCGGTCTGGGCTCAGTACCGAGTGGTCCCTCGCGCCCTGGCTCTTCCCGGGCCAGTTCATAGCCGGGGAAGCGCCGGTTGGCGCCCGCCAGGGCCCCCATGGCCGCAGCGACGGCGTGACCCTGTGGGGCCAGATTGGCGGCGGCACCTTCAAGTACTACCTGGGTGTGTTCAACCTTGCCGATCCGGCCCAGAGCCCCCTCTATTCGGGCCGCCTCAGCCTCAGCCTGCTCGATCCCGAGCCCGGCTACCGCAATGCCAGCACCTACTACGGCAGCAAGAACGTGCTGGCGCTCGGCGCGGGCCTGCAGCACCAACACAACGGCTGGGCAGACCCAGCCGCGAATCCTCCAACCGCGTGGGCCGACTTCACCGAGCTGAACTTCGACCTCACCTTCGAGAAGAACCTCGGTCCCGCGGGCGTGCTGGACCTAGAGGGCGCCTTCTACAAAATCTGGGGTCGCTACGCCCCGGCAAGCAACAGCTACTTCGTCCTGGCCAGCTACCTTCTGCCCATTGATGTCGGCCCGGGCAAGTTCCAACCCCTGTTTCGCCTGCAGCAGGCATCCGACCGGGCCACCGACGACACGGACGCGCTGGCCGACGCGCAGATCGGGTACATCATCGATGGCCTGCGCGCCCGCATCGCGCTGGACTACCGCTACAGCAAGGTCCTGGGCCAAACGGGCAACGCGCTGCTTGTCGGACTACAACTGATGACCAGGTAGAGCCTGTCGAGAAATTGCGGGCCGCCGGAAGACCGGGCCGCGGATCGCGGATCGCGGGTCGCGTGAGCGAGAGCGTGCGGGTGAGCGAGTTCGTGTGCGGGACGCGGAAGGAGGGGAGCGGGGGGCTCGAACCGCCAGTCGCTCGCGCCAGTCGCCCACGCCAGCCGCTGCACGCTGGTCGCTACCGCTCACGCGAGCCGACCTGCGCTCGGAGTCTCCTGACAAGCCGTAGATGCCGTTATCCCGCGCGGAACTGGAAGTCACGCTGGCGTACAACCCCGCCGTCCTCAAGGTCGACCAGAAAGGCCGTGCCCTCGCCCACCATGCCGTTGAAGGCGCGCAGGTACCAGACGTCCAGCCCCCACCTCTTGTGCCCACTCTCGCTGGGCGGAGACCATTCCGCAGCTTCCAAATCGCCAAGCCCAGGCGGCCGCGCACGCGTCTGGCTGGCGATTTCCTGAAAGTGGGGCGAGGCGCGCACGATCTGTTCCGCCTTGCGCCCCAGCGCGGGCTCGATCTCGCGCCGCCATTCGCTGACCAGATGGAAGGCCTTTAGTTCCCCCCCCACCGGCCCGTCGGCCTCGTACACCTCGTCGCCAGGCAGGCCGGCGAAGTCGGCCACGTCAAACTCGGGGAAGATGGTCTCGGCAACAATCTGCGCCTTTCGTTCGCCGAAGCTCTGTTCAGCCACCCGCTTGCCTTGGCTGGCATAGTAGGCATACAGGCGCACGATGATGTTCTGTGAGGGCAGGCGATGGTCCCAGTCCGCCACCCACAGCGCCGCCTTGTAGGTCTTGCCCCGGAAAGGCAAGAACACCGGCAGCGCCTGCGCCAGCTTCTCACGGTCATCCGCCGACTCATAGAGGCCCTGCAGCTCGACGCGCGAGTGGCGCCGCAAGTCGCGCTTCAACTCTTCCCGCAAATCTAGCGGAGCCATAGGAACTAGAATAGCCGGAGTTGACGATTTGCGCACTATTAGGACCTTCATGAGCCGTCCGGCCAGGCGACGGCCGGCGAGGCGGTTGGGTAAGGAAAGGATCGTCCGCCGCCGTCCCCACGGCCAAGCCACGGCGGACATGAATTCTTCGACGCAGCGATGCAGATGCGAGGGTTCTGCAGGGACGCGCAACCTTCTTCCTGCGGGTCCGACTACGAACGAAAAGCCAGCTGCGCATCCCTTGCCCGCAAACGTTCGCGTGCACGTCGCAGACTGGGGGAGATCTCCGCGGCTCTTGAAGGCGACCACGCCGATCGTATCCACTCTGATAGGCGGGAGTTGTATCCGAGACCTTGGCAGGCCATGGCGCCGTGCTGCTTGAGCAAATCGAGGCGGATGTCACGTGGTGCCCGCTGGGCAAGCTTGAGCAGATGTTGCTTTGGATTCGGCAACTCGTCGGGGCGTGGGGGCAACGTTGCCCTCACGCCGATCAGCGCACGCATCACGGCGTGGTCAGACAACACCCACGATTCCACAGTTCGCACCGCAATTCGCAGCAGGAGACTCGGTGGCGTGGTCTGGCCTTTGAGCCAATCCCCAAGCAACGCCAACGGGCATTCCAGTCGATCGAGGTCGGTCAGAAGCAAGACCCCCTGGCGCTGAGACATTTGCACCCAACTCTTCGTTTTCTTGCGTAGGTACCCACGTCCTCGATGCTGGAGCGTGGGAGACACCTCGATCGGTCCAGGCAATTCTGCCAGCAGGCGACGCCCCACAGCCTCGCTCAGCGGATCCTCCGTCGCCAGCGCCCAGTATCTCACGGCCATAGCTTCAACTGGCCAAGCTCGGCCGCCTTGTCTGGGCGGGTCTTGGGCAGCACCACTTCGGCCACGCTGAATCCATCACCCAGTGCTCCGGCCTCTCTCTCGTCCAACGTGCGGGCTTGGGTCCCTTCAGCGGATGGTTCCAGCAATACGACTCCCCGTCCGTCGATTCCCAGGTTGCTGAGCAAGACCTCGCTGTGCGTGCTCACCAGAATCTGACGCCTGACTTTCCTGTTGTGCTGGAGTCGATCGACGAGCCGTGGAATTTCGCGAACGATGGCGTCGTTGAGTGACAGCTCGGGCTCCTCGAGTAGCAGCATCGAGTTTCCATCCAGCAGGGACCAGAGCAACCCGATGAGGCGCAAGGTGCCGTCCGAGAAATGCTCCTCCGATTGCCAGCCGGCATTGGGGCGGTGATGGTGGTACAGGGCCTCGAGGTGGGGATGGCCAAGCTCGTCCTTTTCAAACTTCAATTCCTGGAACTGTGGCACCGCCTTGCTCAAGGCCAGGTTGATCTTGTTGAGCCGGGCCCTCCGAGTCTTTTCCGGTGTCTTTGCCAGCCGGTTGAGAAATCCCTGCCCAAACGGATCGTCTGCCAACTGCCGACCGCCTATCTTGTCCGAGTACCTGAGCAGCTGCGGGACCAGGTGCAGGTAGGTCGTGTCGGCAAAGAACGTCGCCAGGTCGCGGAAGGTCTTGTTGGCCTGGATCTGCTCCAAGTGGGTCTGGGTCAGTTAGGCCAAATCGACCTGATCGGTTGCCTCCGGACGTCGCAGGAGTTGCTCTCCTCCCCTCCAAACCTCCTCCTGCGAAACCAAGACGCGCTGGAGGCCCTTGCCCTCGGACTTGAAACCCAGCCGGTAGCGCCATTGCATTGGTCCGTCCGCCGTCTCGGAGAGCTCCACATCCACCACGACTTCGGGATGTGCGCGGGCGTGGAGGCAGCGCAACTTGCTGATGCCGCCACGGTCGCTGATGGCTGTCTGAAGGCCGCCGCCGCGTGGCTTGCTCACGTCCCGCAGGAATCGAAACACGTCGAGGAGATTGGACTTGCCAGATGCGTTGGGTCCAAGCAAGTAGGACACCTCGCGCAAGGGGACGTCGAGCTCCCTGAAGTTGCGCCAGTTCTTGAGCCGCAGCCTAGTAATCAGCACGACGAATCTCCCTACGGGCTTCCAGCGAAGTCACATTCGCAACCATGGTCGTAGTCTACCCTATCGCGTTTTTTCCGTGTGTTGCCTGTTGCGATGTCAGTCACGCGCGAGAGCGTATCCGACGGAGCGCGTCCCCGTCGCGGACCCCGCCTCCGTCTCCGCCCCGGGCCCTTCCCCGGCTCCGAATCCCAGGCTACAGCTCGCCCTTGACCCTGCGAATATCCGCGCCCAGCCCGCGCAGCTTCTTTTCCAGGTGCTCGTAGCCGCGGTCCAGGTGGTAGACGCGCAGGACCTCGGTGGTGCCCTTGGCCACCAGGCCGGCCAGAACCAGGCAGGCCGACGCCCGCAGGTCAGTGGCCATGACCTTGGCACCCCTCCACTTGGTAGGGCCGCGCACGATGGCGGTGTGCCCTTCCACCACGATATCCGCCCCCATGCGCCGCAGCTCGGGCACGTGCATGAAGCGGTTCTCGAAGATGTTTTCGCTCAACACCGACTGACCCCGCGCCTGCGCCATCAGCACCATGAACTGGGCCTGCATGTCCGTGGGGAAACCGGGGTAGGGCCGGGTGGCGATATCGGTCGGTCGGATCTCGCCACGCCCGATGACACGGATCGCGTCGCCCTCGACCGCGACCTCCACACCAGCGGCGTGCAGCTTCGAGATCACGGCGTCCAGGTGCTCGGGCAGGCAGTCCTTGACCAAGACGTTGCCCCGGGTCACCGCCGCCGCCACCATGAGCGTGCCCGCCTCGACCCGGTCGGGAATGATGGCGTGGTCGAGAGGATGCAATTCATCCACCCCCTCGATGGTGATGAGCGAGGTTCCCGCCCCACGGATGCGCGCGCCCATCTTGTTGAGCACGCGCGCCATCTCCTCGACCTCGGGCTCGCAGGCGGCATTCTCCAGGGTCGTGCAACCCTTGGCCAACGCCGCCGCCATCATGAGATTCTCGGTGCCCGTCACCGTTATCATGTCGAATACGATAGTGGCCCCATGCAGCCGCTTGGCCCGGGCACTGACCAAGCCGTGTTCGAGTTCGATGCGCGCACCCATGGCGGTCAGGCCCTTCAGGTGCTGATCGATGGGCCGTGCTCCGATGGCGCAGCCACCGGGCAGCGACACGCGCGCCTGGCCGTAGCGCCCCACCAGCGGCCCCAGCACCAAAGCCGAGGCGCGCATGGTCTTGACCAACTCATAGGGCGCCTCGAAGTTGGTGACGTGGGTGCTGTCCACCGTGGTGCGACCGTCGCCGTCCACCTCGGCGCCCAGTTGGCGCAGCAGCTTCTTCATCGTCACCACGTCCCCCAGATCGGGAACGTTGCGATAGGTGGAACGACCCGCGGCCAGAAGCGACGAAGCCAGGATGGGCAGCGCCGCATTCTTGGCGCCGGAGACCCGCACCTCACCGCGCAGCTTGCGGCCACCGCGTATGACGATCTTGTACATGAAGTGAACTCGACGCCCGCGCCGACGGCCAGGGAAGGCCGTCGACGGTCAATCGGCGAAGTCCGCTTTGGCTAGGTCTTGGCGGGAGCAGCGGCGGCGGCAGTGGCGGCGGCCTCAGCGGCTTCGGCGCCCTTCCTGTGCTCGGCGCAACGACCGGCAAGCACGGCCGGCTTGCGGCAGCCTTCCTTGCTGCACATCTTGAAGCGGAACTTGCTGCCGACCTTCTTGCGACGCCAGCCGATGTAGTGCTTGCGACAGTAGCCCTTGGCGCGCACCGGCTGCTTGCACTTGGGGGCGCGGCACGTCTTCCCGCCAGCGGCCTCCTCGCTCTTGACGGCTTTCGCGGCTGCGGGCTTCTTGGCGGGTGCTTTCTGCTCAGGCATGGATCTTCCTTGTCAGATGGTTAGGGGGCTTCGAGGATGCGGTTCTGCCGGCCCAGAGTCAAGCTGGCAACTTGGTTGCAATGCGCTCCACCGCCTCTTCCACGTTCTCGCGGAAACCGAAGGCAGAGAGGCGGAAGTAGCCCTCGCCACAGCTTCCGAAGCCCGAACCCGGTGTGCCCACCACGTTGGCCTCGTGGAGCAAACGGTCGAAGTATTGCCAGGAAGTCATGCCCGCCGGCACCTGCATCCAGATGTAGGGCGCGTTCACCCCGCCGAAGACGCGGTAGCCGGCGCGACCCAGCCCCTGCCGAATCAAGCAGGCGTTCTCCATGGTGTAGTCGATGTTGGCCTGCGTCGCACGCGCGCCTTCAGGGGTGAAGACCGCGGCGGCAGCCCTTTGGATGGGATAGCTGACCCCGTTGAATTTGGTGGTGTGGCGGCGGTTCCACAGGCCGTGCAACGCCACCTGGGCACCCGTCTCGTCGCGCGCCTTCACTTCCTTCGGAATCACCGTGAATGCGCAGCGCGTGCCGGTGAATCCAGCGGTCTTTGAAAAACTGCGGAATTCCAGGGCCACCTCGCGCGCCCCCGGGATCTCGAAGATGCTGTGGGGCAGCTCCGGGTCGCGCACGAACGCCTCATAGGCTGCGTCGAAAAGTACGATGGCCTCGTGCTGCTTGGCCCAGGCCACCCAACGTTCGAGAGAGGCGCGCGGCATGACCGCGCCAGTCGGGTTGTTGGGTGAGCAAAGGTAGACCAAGTCCACGCGGCCCTCGGGCAGCGGCGGGTCAAAGCCATTTTCCGCGGTGGTGGGCAAGTAGACCAGGCGCGCGTAGCGGCCCTTGTCATCGGCAGGGCCGGTGCGGCCCGCCATCACGTTGGTATCGACGTACACCGGGTAGACCGGGTCGGTCACCGCCACCACGCTGTCGAGCGCGAAGATCTCCTGCATGTTGGCGGTGTCGCACTTGGACCCATCAGAGACGAAGATCTCGTCGGATGCCACGTCCGCGCCCTGGCTGCGGTAGTGGGCCGCGATGGCGTCGAGCAGAAACTCATAGCCTTGCTCGGGCCCGTATCCGCGAAAAGTCTCTCGCCGCGCCATCTCGTCAGCGCCAGCCTTGAGCGCGTCCACGATGGGCACAGGAAGCGGCAGCACCACATCGCCGATGCCCAGACGGATGATGCGAGCCTCGGGGTGGGCCGCTGCATAGGCACGCACCCGCTTGCCAATCTCGGGGAATAGGTAGCCGGCCTGCAGCTTTTGGTAGTGCGTGTTGATCTTGGCCATCGCTTCGACTTTCTTTCGGGCTGCGAAGCGGTAAGACTAGCTAACTTCACCCCCGAGGC
>PMCR01000412.1 GCA_003155465.1 Myxococcales bacterium
GCCCGCATCCTGGGGCCTGGACCTGCGGCGCTGATGTCGAAGGTCTTTATCAAGACTGCGTCGGCGGCGCCCGTGCTCGACGCGCCGCCGGAGCTAGTGGCGCCACCGTTGCTGATGACTCCCCCCGTGCTGGTCGTCCCACCCGCGCTGGTCGCCCCACCCGTGCTGAGGATTCCGCCGGTGCTGGTCGTCCCGCCGCTCGCTGTTGTCCCACCTGTTGTCGTAGTTCCACCGGCACTGATCTCGCCACCGCTGGCTGTGATTCCACCCGTGGCCGTCGTGCCGCCGGTTCCACCGCTCCCGCCCACCGGAACATCAGGCGGCGCATCGGCACCCGACGTGTCACCTGCCTCGGCTCGAACATCGGCTGCTGCCGGTCCCCCATCCGTTCCGACCACGCCGCCCGTACCCGAGGGCGCGTCTGTACCACCCGCGCCTCCCGTTGCAGAGAAGGCATCCGTGCCACCTGCCACGTCCGGCGCCAGATTCCCCGCACGGTCGGGGGCAGTATCCGCAGTCTCTGCCACGGCCCCGTCAATCGCGTCCGCGGGCGTCTGGGCGTCCGGAATCTTGGTGGCGGCGTCGGTTCCGGGAACCGGTTGATTTGGCACGTATGGGTACAAAGTCGAGCTGTCGACTGTGTCGGGTTCACATTTGCCGTTTTCCTTGCACGTCTGGAATGTGACCGTGCAGTTGGCGGGCCTGCACACCGCCAGAAGGGGCAGCACCAGCACGACCTCCTTGCCAGGAGCGAAAGACAGCGTGGCACTGCGCGAGACAACCGGCTGGCTGTCGGTATCGAGCTGGCCCACGGCCTCGATGTGAATCGCGGCGCCGGTATTGTGCAGGGGATACAGACCCGCGCGGAACGGAAGCATGATCTGGTTCGCTCCGTCGCCCAGATCGTAGGTGTGTTCGTAGAGCATGCTGCCCTGCGAATCTTTGGTCGTCAGGTATACCTGGTTGATCTCGTCGGGTACGCGAAGATCGCTGGTGACCTCGACGATGATCCCGGTGCTATTGTCGCGGTTGCAACCGGCGGAAAACAGCAACCCAAGAGGCAGGAGGCCTGCCGCAAGACGGGGACGGATAGTCATTGGGCGTTCACTCCCGCGGTGGTCGCGCAGTCAGAGCAGAAGGGGCCCTTGCCACTGCCACGGGTGGCCAGCAGCGCGCCCGTGACCCCACCGGCCACGACCACGCCGACTGCCGTCCAGAACCACCAGCGGTGCAGGATCGAAGTCTCGGCCTCTGCTTCGGCGGGCGGCTTGCTGCCCGCGGGCTGGGCGAGATCCACTCGGTTCGCAGGCGCAGGGGTCGCAGGCCATGCGACCGCCTCAGGCAATGGCCTCGACAAGGGAACAGGAACCGGCTGCGGCGATGGCGTCGCGACCGGCGGCGGCAGCGTGGCCGCGCGCTCGGCTGAATTGGCCGCCTCAACCTCCGCCGCGGCCTTTGACTCAGCCGCTGCCTTAGCCTCCCGCTCCTCTTCAGTCTGCCTCGATTGCTTCGCCTGTCGCTCCGCCTCGAGTTCCTGGATTCTCCGCTCGACCTCGCCACGGTTGGGCGCGTCTGGGGCTCGCCTCAGGTAGTTCCTGTAGAAGGTCAGCGCCTCAGCGACGTGGCCCAGCTTTCTGTGGCACTGGGCGATGTTGTAGAGGAACGTAGCGTCGGGCTTGACCCGATACGCTTCCTTGAACTCGGCGAGAGCCTGGTCGTACTCGGCCAAATCAAAGTGGCGCGCCCCGGACTCGAAATGCTGCTTCGCCAGGACCTTGTCCTGGTCCGGTGGACCTGCCATCGCGCCCGACGCCAGGCCCAGCGTCAGGCCCAGCGTCACCAGCACTGCAACACGCGTGGAGAACATTGCGCCGGATACTATCACCCCACATCCAAGGCGCATATCTCGTACCCGGCGCGAAACAAGCGGGGTCCTGCGGTAGTCGGACGGTCTTTGGCGCAGCGAGCCGGTTGCATCGAGCCTGGCGGCGGGCTGGTGAAACGCTGAGGTCAGGGAAGACGCCACTTGAAGGCGGTAATCTACCCGACAATTGGGTGTCTGGGCAGACGGGTGCCTACCTACCCGCCCGATGTGGCATGAGGCCGGGCCGGTTTATGCGTCGTAGAGTTCGGTCTGCGCCTGGGGCCTGTGGCGCAGCTCGCGGGCCTGCCAGCACGGGGGATCTCGTGCGGGGGCCAGAGGCGGTGGACAGGTGACCGCCGCTCCGTTGGCGAAGATATCGGCGTGGTCGAATTCCACTGAAGTCAGAATCACGACCTGCGGTCGGTAGTGCAGGAACTTGGACTTCTTGTCGAAGAATGCGGTGTCGTCTTCGTCCCCCTCGACCACGAACTCGGCCCCCGTGCCGAGGCGCCAGGACTGGCGGAAGTTCATCGGCACGCCGCCAATCAGAAAGGAGGGATCCCGGCCGGCCTGGGCGAGCACGAAGGACATCATCGAGGAGGTGGTGGTCTTGCCGTGCGTTCCGGCCACCACGACCGAGGCGATGCCAATCAAGTGCGGCGTCATCGAAGGTCAAACGGTGCGAGCAGAGAATCCGGGAAACTGGGGCGTGAAGGACAAGACCGGGCCTCGATCTCCAACGTCAGCGGTCCCCTGTGAACTGTCGACTTTCGTTAGTAGGGGTCCGCAGAGACCTTGCTCGACACCACAGCGATCTGATGGGAGGCGCCGCCCACAGTGGCAACCACATCAATCGCCTGCCCTCCGCAGCTGAAGAGCGTGTCCACCAGTTTGTTGGTCACGCCGCGCACGCGGAATGTCGAGCATGGCGGCAGCCCGTGTCGGAGCTGAGCCACGTAGGCTTGCACGGTGAGCGGCGTTAGGCTGTGGTCGGTGATCGACGCTGGCGTGAACTGGCCGAGGAGCAAGTTCTGGTAGTCGAGGAGGGCCTGCATCTCGATCTTGTTGCCCACCAGCACCCAGCCGGGTGGAAGTGGTTTTCCCGGCTTGCCCTTCTTGGGAATGGAGCCGGGCGAAGGCTTCTTGGGCACACCTGAGCCTGGGGGCGCGTCGGTACCGAGCAGCCACAGAAGCCGCGCCACGGAGATCGCGAGTGGCTGGTTGTTCCAACTCGGATTCTCACCCTGCGGGCCGGGTGTAGTGGCCGCGATGTCCTGTTGCAAGGCGGTCGCGAAGAACTCGTTGATGACCGCGTTGGCTTTGCCCCGGTCTGTGGAGATCAGCACCGTTGCTCCCATCTTGTGGTTCGGGTCGAGGTCGAGCGCGGTATCCGTCTCCCAGTCCGAGAGGCCGCCGTTGTGCTGCGCGTATGGTCCGGACAGCGCGAAGACCGAGCTGGGGCTGGGATCGGGCGGACCGCCGACGAACCAGTTGACGCCAAAATGGGCATTCGACTCGCAGCCCCGGTAGTAGGACTTGTAGCCGTTCGAGGTCGCACTGAAGCTGCCGTTGCAGGAAGCCCCGATGGGCTGTGGCGGACCGGGCAGAGTCACGACCGACCTCGTCGCCATCGCCACGGTTGCGGGCTGGAGGATCGCGTGGCCGGTCGAGTCGTTGGGCGCTGTCCCCACCAGGAACATTTGCATGAAGCGCGAGAGATCCCACACGCTGGTGAAAAGCGCAGCCGTGGGAAGGAGCACGGTCGCATTAGGCGGAGATGACGGCACGTCGTCGTAGGCAGGGTGGGCCGTGAACGTGCCACTGCTCGAGTTGTAGTCGTACTTCAGCGCGAGCTTGTTGCCGGGGATCTGCGCGTGATCGAACGCCGAGTGGCACATGCCGAGCGGCATGAGCAGGTGGTTGTGCAGGTACGCGGGATACGACTGCTCGGTCGATTGATGTGCGATGATGAGACCATTGATCGCTGTACCGTCCCCCGAGTACGCGGCGAGCTGGCCGGGCTTGAAGATGATCCAGGTGTTGGGAATTTCTTTGTTGGTGAAGGTCGCCTCGTCGGTGTTCACGTTCAGGTTCCCGAACACGATCGAGTCAGGGAGCCCGGAGGTGTGGGAGACCAACTCTCGCAAGGTGATGCCGAGATTGGTGTGGCTGCGCTGGCACGGCGTGCCTCCCGGCGGCGGGCAGACCGAATCCAGCGCGGGAAAGTACTTCTGCGCGACGTCGTCGTCGAGAGACATGGGCGTCTGCGGGTTCTTCCGACCCGCGGGATTGTCGATCATGGTCAGCAGCGCCGTGCCAGTGAATACCTTGGTCAGCGAGCCGACCTCGTACACCGTGGTTTCGTCGGCGGTGGCGTGCTTGGCGGCGTCGCGGTAGCCAACGCCATGTGCAAAATAGAGGCCGTCGTCGAGGACGATCCCCGCCGCCAGGGAGGGCCCCGCCGTGCGATGGAAGATAGTGTCCGCCTGGTCCCACAACTGCTGCTGGACGGTGGGGAGCGCAGCCATGAGCCAAAGCCGACGCTCGACATGGGAGTCCACCCAGTTAGGGGGACCGTTCAAGTCGGCGCCGATCTGTGTCCACGGGTTGGCAGAAAACGCGGTGGAGGAAGCAAGGGCAGAGAGCGTCGAGGTTGCTACGGCGACGAGGAGAGGTGCACTTCGCTTGCTGACAGTTCGCATGGGTCCACTTTAGGGCTCGTCAGAAAATATCTGCAACGATTTGGACGACGA
>PMCR01000013.1 GCA_003155465.1 Myxococcales bacterium
GCGGGCACGCCGATGCCATTGCCGTCGCTGCCCTGTCCTGGCAGGGGAATGTCATAGAGTTCCGCGCCGGTGTTGCTCAGAATCACCAAGCGCCCGGCATTGGGTGAAAGCGCGTAGGTGCCAAACACGATCTCGGGCGCGCCATCGCGGTTCAGGTCCACCACCACTGGCTCGGAAGCAAAGGTCTTGGCCGCGCCCTTGGCGTAGTCGTAGCGCCACAGGATCTGCGCATCGGGGCCGACCGCGTAGATCGCGCCGTCGTTGATGGCGGCAATGATCTCGGGCCGACTGTCTCCCAGGATATTGGCCGCCACCGGTGCGGGCACGCCGTCAGGAGGGTACCAGTCGCCATCAGCGCGTGGCGCCGGTTTGGCGCTCATAGGCAGCGACTCCCATCCCGGCAAGCGCATGGCGCTGCGGGTGCCGCCGGATTGCGCTCCCTGTAGGACCATGAAGGCATAGCCCTGGGTTTGATAGGGCTCGTTCATTTCAGCGTTGGGAATCCCAATCACTTCGTTCTTCCCGTCACCGTCGATATCGGCCACTGACGGCGGCGAGGCGGTCCACTGTAGCCACATGGTAGTCGTGACGTTGGGCCAGTCGCCCGTGTGCAGGTGGTAGTGATTCGCTTCCACCTGAGGATCGACCCAGCGGATGAACTGACCCCAATCGAGCGGCTGGTTCAGGTATTCACTGGCCGGGTTGGTGAAATAGGGNNTCCTGCTGAGCATCGTCGTCGATGTTGCCAATACCCACATTGAGGCCATAGCAGCCATAGCCCTGCTGGCCCTGGCCATTGGTGTCGGCGTCGCCGCCCAGGCCGGTGCGCGTATTGTAGCGCGGCCAGGCCGGCCAAGGCACGCCCGCCGGCTGGAAGAGCTTGCCATTGGGCGAGAACACGAACACCTGCGCGCCGCCGTCGGCGGTATTGGTGGTCGTGACCACCACTTCGATCTGGCCGTTGCCGTCGAGGTCTCCCGCTGCCATGCCGCGGCCTTCCGGGCTTTGCCCGCCGCTGGCCGTGGACGCGGGCCAGCCGCTCTTGATGGTCAGGGTGCCGTTCTTCCATTCGTAGGCTGCCACTGTGCCCTGGTCGCCCGCGGCCACAATATCGATCACGCCATCGCCGTCGAGATCGGCAACCACCGCGGGTGCGTAAATGCGGTCCTTGGTGTAGGCGTCTTGTTTGATGGTGGCGAGTGTGTTGCCCGCGCTGTCGAATACGAACAGGCTGTAGAAGGGCGCGACGATTTCCTTCTTGCCGTCGCGGTTCAGATCCACCAGCCCCGGCGACGAGAACCAGCCCGTCTCGGCCCAGGACTTGTCGCCCTTCATGTTGCGCACGAACACCGGCTGCGCCACCGGGGCCGAGCCACCCTCACCCACGCACGCGCTGGTTGGATCCACGCGCCCATCCGGGAAGGTCGTGCTGGGCCCTGCGTCCGCGAAGGTCGGGCTCGGCCTCGCGCCGTCGTCTGGCTTTGTCGAAGAGCACGCCAGGGCCAAGACCACGCAGCCTATGAGTCGCTCCTTCATTTTCTGCCACCATTGCGGCCGTTCCGCCTGGCGCGGTGTTGACGGACAAGGACGAGCACCAGAATTGCGACCGCCAAGAGGACCAGGCCCGCGGCCAGGGGAGTTCCGCGCATCAGGTTCGTGACTTCGAGCGCACCACGGACCAGCCGGACAATTTGGGATACGAGTAGGGAGCCGAAGCGAATCAGAAGCGGCAACATGAACAGCAGCGCCACGATCTGGAGCCAGCGGGCATGCTTGCGCGAAATTGCGCCTGGAGGATAGCCCGGCCCGAGGCCGGCCGCGCTGGCGCCGCCGCTATCGTAGGCGGCCCGTCGAGCGGGATCGGAAAGAATCTCGTGCGCCCGGTTGATCTCCGCCATTTTTGCGCTTGCCAGTTCTTCGAGAGGATTGCCCTGGTGCCGATCAGGATGGTACTTCGCCCCCAGCGCCAGATAGGCAGCGCGAATCTCAGCGTCGGTGGCGGTGCGCGCGACGCCCAGGACGAAATAGGGATCAGGCTCTGGCTTGCGGGTCATCGAACCGGTGCTACGGCCTTGCCGCCGCCGACCGCGCTTTGCGACTGCAGGTAGCGGAACACATCCGTGCTGGTCGACAACACCAGCCAACTCTCTTTGTCGATGGTGCTGTGGTAGGTCTCCATTGTCTTGAGGAAGCGGTACAGTTCGTGATTGCGATTGTAGGCTTCCGCATAGATGGAAGTGGCTTCGGCATCGCCGCGCCCCATGATTTCCTGGGTCTTGCGATAGGCTTCGGATTCGATGACTTTCAGTTCGCGTTCCTTCTTGCCCCGGACCTCGGCGCTCTTGCCTTGTCCCTCGGAACGGTGGCGGTCAGCGATGCGCTTGCGTTCGGAGATCATGCGGTCGAATACCTTGGCCTGTACACTCTCGATGTAGTTGACCCTTTGGATCTGGACGTCGACCAGCTCGATGCCGTAGTCCGGGACCACGTTCGAAACCCGCTCCAGAATCAGGCGGGTGATCTTGTCCCGCCCCAGTTCGATCTGGCGCATGGACTCGGCTTCCATGATGTCTTCNNTCGTCCAGGCGCGACTGGGCCCGGCGTTCGTCGCGCAACCTTTGGAAGAAGAGCAAGGGGTTGGCGATGCGCCAGCGGGCGTAGGTTTCCACGCCGATGTATTTCTTGTCGCGCGTGGGAACCTGATTGGCGTTGCCGTTCCATTCCAGCCAACGCTTTTCGAACACATTGGCTTCCTGGGCGAACGGAATCTTCACGTGCAGACCCGCCTGGGTGACCGCTTCTCCCATGGGCTCGCCGAACTGGGTGACGATGACCTGTTCGGTNNGCGCCGGCTCATGGCTTTGCCTCCTGGACCGGGCCGAGAGGAAACATGGGCAAGATCCCTTTGGCCTTTTCGTCGAAGATCAATTTCTTGCCCGCCGCGGGCAGAACCGCGGCCAGGGTTTCGAGATAGATCCGGGTGCGCGTCACGTCCGGGGCCTTGCGGTACTCTTCTTCCAGGGCCACGAAGCGCTGCGCGTCGCCCTTGGCCCGATTCACCCGATCGATGGCGTAGCCCTCGGCGGCCTGGATCTTCTGTTCGGCCAGCCCGCGCGCGCGCGGGATCTCCTGGTTGTACTCGGCCCAGGCCTCGTTGATGGCGCGCTCCCGCTCTTGAATGGCCTGGTTGACCGCATTGAACGAAGGCCGGACCGCTTCTGGGGGATCCACGTTTTGCAAAATGAGTTGCTGAACCGAGATGCCGT
>PMCR01000468.1 GCA_003155465.1 Myxococcales bacterium
GGAGAGTAGGTCGCCGCCGGGATTATGTTTCGAGGCAGGAAGGCATACCCTTCCTGCCTTTTTTTGTGCGCCTATTGCTTGTCGCGCCCGCTTTCCAACCGAGCTAGCTCGCGCCCGAAGTGCTGGGCGATGAGATGCTCCAAGCAGTAGTTCGACCCGTGCAGCCGGCGACGCTCGCACTGGACCTTGCGGCAGGGCTGCTTGTCTTCCTTCAGCTCGCCCAGGTGTTCCGCCAGGCGCGCCAGGCAGTAGGCGCGCATCGTGGCCGCGCGGTCAAGGTCCTTGAGCCTACGCGCGTCAGCGGGATGCGGCCGGCATAGGATGGGAGGCGCCTCGATCTCCTCGGGCCACACGGTAATCCACAGAGCGCCGCACTCGGGGCATTGGCGCAGTTCCTCCCATTCAGCCGCCTCAAGCACCGGCCAGCGCATGACACTGTCGTCTTCGAGGCGAAGCCACTCTGGGCGCTCTGCGCAGGGACAATCGGGCTTCGCTTGGCGCGGGGCCGGCATGCGCTCCAGAGTACCGGATAACCGGAGGAGCGCCAGAGCCCCTGTTGCCACTATACTAGGCTGCCATGTCGGTGCCTATGTCTGACGTCCTTCACACCCTGCGCGAGCGCGGCTTCGTTCAACAAGTGAGCGATGAGCCGGCGCTTGCTGACCTGTTGCGCCAGGGTCCTGTGTCCTGCTACTGCGGGTTCGATCCCACGGCTTCCAGCCTGCATGTGGGCAGCATGATCCCGCTAATGGCGCTCGCACACCTGGCGCGAGCCGGGCACCACCCGATCGCCGTGCTGGGGGGTGGAACCGCCATGGTTGGCGATCCCAGCGGCAAGACCGAGCTGCGACAGATGCTCACTGTCGAGACGATCAAAGAGAACCGCGACCAGATCGAGCCGCAGGTACGGCGTTTTCTGGGAGCGGCCGGCGAGCGCGCTTTGGTGTTGGACAATGCCGAATGGTTGGTGCCGCTCAACTATCTGGACTTCCTGCGCGATATCGGGCGGCATTTCAGCGTCAATCGCATGCTGGCCGCCGAGGCCTATCGCTTGCGCCTGGAAAAGGGACTTTCCTTCATCGAGTTCAACTACCAGCTTCTGCAGGCCTACGACTACTTGGTGCTCTACCGCCGCCACGGATGCATGCTGCAGGTCGGTGGCGACGACCAGTGGGGAAACATCCTGGCGGGAACCGATCTCGTCCGCCGCCTTCACCACGTGGAAACCTATGCTCTGACCTTCCCCCTCATCACGACGGCATCGGGCGCGAAGATGGGCAAGACCGCGGCCGGGGCGGTGTGGCTTTCGGCGCGAAGAACCAGCCCTTTCGATTTCTACCAGTACTTCGTCAATGTCGACGATCGCGACGTCGTGCGTTTTCTCAAGCTGCTGACGTTCATTCCCCTCGACGAGCTCCAGCGTTTTGCGGCGCTGGAGGGGGCGGAACTGCGCACGGCCAAGCAGGCGCTGGCCTATGCGGTGACCGAGACGGTTCACGGCAACGAAGCGGCCGAGAAGGCGCAGCGGGCGGCGCTGGCAGCCTTTGCTGGCGGCGGTGCCGGCGACCTCGTGCCCACCTATCCCGTCGCGCCCGCGGCCCTGACCGATGGGCTCAAGATCGTCGACCTCTTGCACGCCGCGGGCCTGGCCGTCTCAAAGAGCGTCGCCCGCCGATTGGTTGAGCAAGGCGGAGTCAGATTGGGCGAGCGCAAGGTGACCTCGGTTGACGACCTGATCCGGCCAGACGAAATCGCGGCTGAGGGGACGCTTCTTCATGCGGGCAAGAAGCACCTGCGCCGGATCGTCGTCAACCGCTGACGGTTGGGCTAGCCAGTACCTTGTTGGATCGCGCTTCGCGAGGTCCTGGCTAGAGCTCCTTGCGCATCCAGATCGCGGTCTTCGATCGGGCCATCTGGTATTCGTTGCTGGCGGCCACGGCCGCGGCTACATCCTTGCGATCAATGACATCGAAACCGAGCTTCTCGCCAACCAGGCCCTGCGCCCCGTCGGTGACGAGGTACAGGTGCAGCGCCCCCTCGGCACGCGCCTTGCGCATGGCGTTTTCCACCAGCAGGTAGCCAAGGCCTTCCCCGCGTCGTTCGGGCGCGACCGCGAGGAGTTGCAGCAAAGCATCATCTCCCACGTGCTCGATGGCCACGCACGCGGCAATCCCGTCGCTCCCGTCGCCGGCTGCAGGGATGACCAAGAAGCTTGGCCAGGTGCGGTCCAGGTCAGCGTGGGTGATTCCGGCCCGGTTGAGCAAGTGACCAATCGCTCCCCGGTCCTCGGCTCGTGAGCTGCGCACCGGATCGCCCAGCCGCGCCAGCAGCTTGTCGTGCAGGCCGCCGTAGTCGCCCGAACTCATGATGACGACCGTGTCCCCGGGCGCCGCGCGACCGGCCAGGTGCTCCACGGTTGCGGGCACGCCGGAAACGAGTCGGGCCGGCACTTCATGGCTGCGCAGATCGGCGGCGAGGCGCTCCACGTCCAGCCTTTGTTCGGCCGGCACTTTCTCTGGGGCATAGGCCGGGGCCAGCACCACCTCGTCGGCCACCGCCAAGGCGTCGACAAAATCGTGCTGGAAGACCGAGCGTCGGCTGGTGGCCGAGCGCGGCTCGAAGGCGACGATCAATTTTCCCGGGCCGTAGCGGCCCTTGAGCGCACCTAGGGTCTCGCGGATCGCCGTCGGGTGGTGGGCGAAGTCATCCACCACGGTGACCCCGGCCGCCACGCCCACGATCTCCTGGCGTCGCTTCACCCCGAGGAAGCGCCGTATTGCTTGCGCTGTCAGGGGATGTTCGACGCCCAAGATGTGGGCGGCCGCAATGACACCGGTCAGATTCTCGAGATTGAAGATGCCGGCCATGCCCACGTCTAGGGTGCCCATCGCCTTGCCGGCGCACGCCAGCCGCAGGATGGTCCGTCCCCCTAGCTTTCTGCCGGTGACTTCAAAGGTCCAGTCAGCATCGGAGCCAGGGCGACCGTAGGTTGTGACCCCACAGCGCGCGGCGCGTGCCACATCCATCGCGCCCGGCGAAGCAGCGCACACCACCAGATGTCCCTCGGGCGGGATGAGCGCGACGAATTCGCGGAAGGCGTCCTTGACCGCCGCTTCGTTGGCGAAGATGTCGGCGTGGTCGAATTCCACCGAAGTCAGAATCACGACCTGCGGTCGGTAGTGCAGGAATTTTGACTTCTTGTCGAAGAATGCGGTGTCGTATTCGTCCCCTTCGACCACGAACTCAACCCCTCCGCCCAGACGCCAGGACTGGCGGAAGTTTATCGGTACGCCGCCAATGAGAAACGAGGGGTTCCGGCCGGCCTGGTGGAGCACGAACGACATCAACGAGGAGGTGGTGGTCTTGCCATGGGTTCCGGCCACCACGACCGAGCGACGTGAGGTGAGGAACAGCTCAGAGAGAAGGGCGGGAAACGAGACGAGCGGGATGTGGCGTTCTGTGGCGGCTAGCACCTCCACATGATCGCGCCGGCACACGTTGCCCACAACCACGCGGTCAGGGGCCCAGTCGAGATTCGCGGGCCGGAAGCCTTCCATCACCGGGATGTTCTGCTCGGCAAGCTGAGTCGACATGGGCGGATACACATGCTCGTCCGAGCCGCGCACATCGTGGCCCGCCGCGCGCAGGAGTCCCGCCAGGGAACCCATGCCCGTTCCGGCGATGCCAATCAGGTGCAGCTTCATCGAACGTCAAACGGTGCGAGCGAGGAATCTGGGAAACTGGGGCGCAACAAGACTGGGCCTCTATCTCCACCGGCGGCAGCGGCCTGTCAACTACTCGGGCACACACCGGGGATCCCGCGGGGCTAGCTGGGGCGCGAAGGACTTGACCTGCAGCACGAACTGGACCCGGAAATCGCGCAGAGCACCGCCGTCCATCATGGCCTGGCCACCTGAGGTGTCCCACTTGAGAGCTGACACCACGGTCGAGCCGCAGGCATCGAGACGGCCGCGCTTGCGCTGGGTGAGCCAGGCCTGCTCCCAGTCTTTGGCACTCGCACGATCGCAGGGTTGGTTCTTAGAACCGCACCCGATTGCGACAACGTCGTACCACCAGGGGCCCTTGGGACCGTACTCGGCGATGCGTACCGAAGGCGTCAGGCCCTCGCCCTTCTGGGCCTCGCGGCTGTCGATGACGAACTCGTGGCTGCTGCCCGCAGGCAGGTCGACGTAGTAGCATTCCTCGCCCGCCCCATCGTGCTGCAGGCGCCCCAGCGTCGGGGAGGCAAGCGCGATCTCTCCTGTCCCCACAGCCATGCGGATCTCGAAGCGCTTGTAGTCCGGGGCCGGCGGCGCGGTCTCGGCGTTGTCGCCAGGCATGCGGCAGCGGCACTGCCCGCCCTGGCAGCGCGCCCCGGCCAGAACCGTGGTCTGGACCGGAACCGCGTATTCAACATGCTGCGCCGTCTCGATACCGCTGTCGTGCGCGCACACCGCCCCAAGCAGGGGAACCATCGTAAGTGCCCATGGACGTGAATGCATTGCGAACGTAGGATACTACGCCCGTGCTACGCATTGCCTGCAAGATCTTGTTGCTTTCCTGCCTGCTGCTCCCGGCTTGTGCCACGAGCGACGACGGCAAGCCCATCAACTTCTCTCTCACTGCCAAGCAGAACTATGAGAAGGGTCTGGCTGAGCTGAAGGAGGAGAACTACACCGAAGCGCTGCGCTACTTCACCTACGTCAAGCAGAAGTTCCCCTTCTCGAAGTACGCGGCCCTGGCCGAGCTGGCGGCGGCCGACACCGAGTTCGACCGCGGCGGCTACCAGGAAGCGATCGACGCGTACAAAAGCTTCCTGCGCCTGCACCCGAAGCACGAGAAGGTGGAGGAGGGGTACGTCTCGTTCCGGATCGCTGAAGCCTACGTAAAGGAAATGCCTGGTGACTGGTTTCTCATCCCGCCGTCCTATGAGAAGGACCAGTCCGCGGTGCTGGATGCCCTGCGCGAAATCAACACTCTTGTCGACCGCTTCCCCAACTCGAAGTACCTCAAGCAGGCTCGTGAGTATCGACGCGAGGTCCTGCGCCGTCTCATCGACCACGAGGTCTTCGCGGCGCGTTTCTACCTCGACCGCGGCCATCCCAAAGGCGCCATCCTACGCATCAAAGAGGCGTTGCGTCGCTACCCTGACTCGGGGCGTGACGCCGAACTGCTGCTCGCCCTGGGCGAGACGCAGTTGGAAATGGGTCAGCCAGCCACCGCCAAGCAGACCTTCCTGCGCGTGACGCCGGCCAACGCCTCGATCGTCGAGGTCAGGCGCGCCGGGCTGTTCCTCGACTTCATCAAGCGACGTCACGGTGATGAGCCCCAGGATGAACCGCCCCATGGATGATCGTCTCGCCTGCGGGAAGCGTCGTCCAAGACTGCCACCAACTATCGCCTGCGGTAGAATCTCGGGCCAGCGCATGTCGGCCCGCGTGAGCGGTAGCGGTAGCGTGGGCGGCCAGCGCGAGCGCGACGGGCGAGCGCGAACCGCGAGGGGTGGGCTGTTCGTCCCGAAGCCCCTCAGGGGTGAGCGGCCCGCGTCCCGCGGCCCGCTTTCCGCGTCCCGCTCACGAACTCGCTCACGCCCACGCCCTCCCGACCCGCTAGCCGCTAGCCGCGGCCCATCCTGCTGGGCGGCCCCGAATTTCCCGACGGGCTCCAACTAGTGGCCAGGTTCACTTCCGCGCCCGAGACCTTCTTCGTCGAGGAAATGCCCGCCTATTTGCCTGCGGGGGAAGGGCCACACACATTCGTGTGGATCGAAAAGCGGGGACTGACAACGTTCGAAGCGCTTGCTCGCCTGGCCGGTGCCCTGGGCGTGCAGGCCCGCGACGTGGGATACGCGGGCATGAAGGACCGCAATGCGACAACCCGCCAGTGGCTGAGCCTGCCGGAGGTAGAGCCGTCGCTTGCCGCAGCCGTCGAGTTGGACGGACTGCGGGTGCTCGAAGCGCGCCGTCACCGCAACAAGCT
>PMCR01000129.1 GCA_003155465.1 Myxococcales bacterium
GAGACCACGCCGCCTGAGACAAAGATGAACTTCGTCCGCTTGGGAGGGGTTTTGCTTCCGGTGGCCATCAAGATAGACCTCCTTCCGGAAACCTGCTGCCGGTGGACTGCCGGTGCGGGCCCCGAGTTTCACGTGACAGATTCTTCCTCAACTCGGGAGGCAATCCTTGGTCCTCACCACACTCGAAGTCAATGGCGATCGTAGCAGTGGAAGAAAATACCTGCTGCGGGTGCCGCGTCAGCGCTCGTCGAACACAGCCAAGTACAACAAGGCGGTCTGCCGACGGTAGTCGACGGAGCCCCTGCTCGGAAAGCTGGAGTAGAAGACATAGCGAGCCCCGATCTCGAAGCCTTGCGCGAGGGGCCGCGCCACTTCGATGCGCAGGGTGCTGCGGTTCTCATCCTCAATGCTGACCAGAGGCGCGCCGACGTTCTGTTCCTGCGCCGCCTGCGCCAGAAGCAGGGAAGTCCAGTAGTGGGTCGCAGTCAGGTCGGCACGAGAAGAAAGCGACAGCTGCCACGGCAAGGGCACCACGGCACGCAGGTGAAACACGCCCCGCACCAGCCCCTCACCGCGGCTGTTCGACTGGTTGAGGTGAAGCGCAGCCCCGGCTCCCAGCAAGAACGTCGTGGTGCGCGTCAGCTCGAGGTGACTCATCCAGAACCGGTCCAGCCGGTGTGGCGCAGACGAAGAGTCGGCCGTGCAGGTTTCGCCAATGCAGGCCAGCCCCTCGAAGCTACGCCATTCCAAACTGGCGCCTGCGGTCCATTCCCAATCCGCCTCGCCTCGCTCAAGGCTGCCGGGAAACATCTGGCGTGCGGCAAGAAGAGCCGTGGGCCCAGCAAAGCTGAAGTTGTCGTCGGATTTGAATGCGAACCAGCGGTAGCCTCCGCCAAAGGTGAGCTGCGCGGCCCGGGCGAACCTTCGCTCGATGCGCAGGGTGGGCGCCAAAGAACGGAAGTCGCGCCGGTCAACCGGCCCGCGCTGGAAGGCATCGTAGTAGCCACCCGCCAGGCCAAGGGTCGTCCTGCCTGCCACACGAAGCGTTCCATTTGCGCCGGCTTGAACGACCAGGACATCGTCGCCGCGCGCGGCCTGGTCGAAAAATCGCTTTCCCGCCATGGCTCCTGAAAGGGCAAGGACGCCGTCCTGTCCGATCGCCGAGGTCCAGTTCCCAGAGGCCACAAGGCGCTCCAGGGGGGATGGCGCGGCCTGCGGCAGGGGGAATGGCGCGGCCTGCGGCAGGGTTGGCATCGCGTTCGCAACCCGCTCCGCCCGATCGGGATTGCTGTCGTATTCGGTCCCCAACTCGACGCGAACATCGTAGCGAGTCGAGTCAGCACGCGCCCAGGGGCGCGCGCAGAGCAGAGTCAGCACGACGAGCGGGAAGGTCAACCGCATCCGAGCCCATATTAGCCCGAACCCGCGCCACGCAAAGCGCGTCAATAAACAGAGTGCGATCTAGATCACTTTCGCATCACTTCTGGCCGGCTCGGGCACGCAGAAGTCGAGCGCGCTCGTCCAGCGCCTGGGCGTGTTTGCGCAGCGCAGTCGCCGCGGCTTCAACCGCGTCGGGGTCGGAGAGCGATCCAGCCTGGGTGACGCTGCCGCGAATACTCGCGAGGGTGGCGGGATCGAGAAGAGTCCGCTGCTGCACGCCCACCTTGGAGGCTGAATCAGATGAGAGCGGCGCCGGCGCAGTCAGCGGATGGCCGGCTACTGGCGCGGGCACGGCTGGGGGAGCAATCACGGGCGAAGTCCCGGGCCCGGCAATGTCCCCGCTGGACGGCGCTATCCCGGCGCTAGTTGGGCTTCCCCCGCCCGACTTGGAGCCGGGGTCAGCACTCGATGGCGTAGGTCCGCGAGGTGCTGCGGAGCTGCCACTCGACTCGCTGGTGGCCCCGTTTGTCACGCGCGAGCTTTGGGCCGGAATGACCGCGACTCGCTTGGAGGCCTCGAACCCGGCGAGCGGGTCGCGCTCCCACGCACCGGCGCGTCGGCGCAAGGCCTGGCGGGCCCGGATCTGTTCCGCCGTGCGGGCCAAGATTTCCGCTTCAGCGCGAAAACGACGCGCCTGATCGGACAAGAGGTCAGCCTTGGCCTCAAACTCGACAGCACCATCCTGCGGCGAGGCGACCGGCGTCTGGAACGTATCACCCGGAGTCTCAGCCGGCACGGGTCCAAAGGCGGCGCGCAAGCGAGCTTCCACTGCCGTCACTTTGCGCGCCAGCGCCTCGGCCTCTGCCAGTTTGTCACGCACGAGGTAATCGGTGCGCACGCTACGCCCTCCACGCTTGAGCGCGGCGACTTCAGCGTTGACCCGGTCCAAGTCAGCGCGCAGTTGCTGGTACTCGGATGCCAGACCCTGGCTTAACACTAGCCCCGACCCCTGCGCGAGAACAGACAACGGCGCCAGCAGAAGAATCCAGCTGAAGAAGACACCGAGCGTCGTGCCGCGCATACCCATCTAGTCTGGATATTAGCAATCTCCGAGCCAGGGCCTCACATGAGAAAAGCAACGATCTTCGGGACAAGACCCTCAGTTTTCTGAGACTGACGGCCGTGAGTCAATGGGACCTTCGGTATTCAACGGAAGCGACAGGTCACGTCTCGCGACCAACCAAGCGCCTTGCCCAAGCATTCTGGAAGGGTGCTTGTCGTGACAGCCCGCCGCGCAAGCGCCCGGTCTGTAGCAAGCCGAGCAAGGGCGCCGAGTGCCTCAGACGAACCGGCCTCTCCGTGATCGAGCCGCACGCCCGATCGGGGCGATCGAGGGGAACACAGACCTCGTTGTCGTCCTCATATCCGACAACGCCGCGCAATTGTGGGATGGCACTCACACCATGGTGTACAAGCTGGGGATGGACGGCAACGCGGTGATGGGTGATTTGGCCGGTGACAGCAAGACGGAAATTTTGATGTACAGCAAGACGACGGCCAACGTCTATGCCATTGCCCAGTTTGACTGGAACACGCCAGCACCGAACCCAGGCCATCCGTTGAAACAGACCAGGCAGAACTATAATTGGTCGAGGTATGGATCGAGTGATGTCTGGGCCCTCACGGCTGTTCCCGGCGCCGGTGATGGCGGAGTAGTTGTCCCCACCGGTGGAACGCCTGCCAGCACTGGTGGAGCTACCGGCGCGGGCGGGGCACCCGGCTCGGGTGGATCTTCCGGCCGTGGTGGGGCTCCCGGCTCGGGCGGGTCTCCTATCGTTGACACTGGCTCGGGCGGATTTCCCGATATCGGCGGCACGACGAGTGCTGGCGCCTCGACGGCTGCGGGCGGAGCGGGCGGTGGCGCCACGGGGGGCACGCCGGCTGTCGGTGGCTCGATCGGCACCGGCGGTGCAATCACCCAGACGGGCGGCGTGCCTGGCGTCGGGGCAGTCCAGGCAGCAACGGAAAACCTGGCGGTGCGCCTGGCGCTGGCGGCACCCTGTCGACCGATGGATCCCAGCCGAGCACGGCTGGAAACGTGAAGGCCTCCTCTAGTGGATGCGGCTGCCATCTGGGCGCGACACCCAGTGGCGGTGGGCTCTTCGCGATGGCGGCAGGGCTGGCACTTCTCGTCGTCAGTCGCCGCCGGCGACGCCGATACTAGCTGCGCCTGTCGCCCTTCTCCTCGCTGCGAAGCAGAACGTCTTGGTCGCGTGGGGAGCCCGAAGGCTACCCCCTACGGAGCCTTCGGGACGGTCCTCCCTGCCCGCCCCCGCTTGCGCGAAGCGAGCGGGGAGGTCGGGGGGCCGAAGCGCGAAGCGAACTCCTTCAGGGTTCCCACATCAGAGTTCTGTGGGCGGGGATGAACATACAAAAGCCGTGCAGATTTCCGCTGCTGGCGTACCATCGGCCGGGATGAGGGGAAGACGCATGATGCCAAGGCTGAACAGAACTTCTGTCGGAATTCTTGTCGTGCTCGCGATGACCATTGCGCTCCTGGGAATCGAGCAGAGAGCCGCCGCTGCGGGTCTGGACAAGAAAAGCACGGCCGATGCGAAGAAGGCAACCCAGCTCTACAAACAGGGAAGCTACGAGGAAGCCGCGACGATTTTCGTGCAGTTGAGCGTCGACAACCCGGGCATGCCCGTCTTCGTTCGCAACCTGGGCGCCTGCTACTACTATTTGCGCCGTCCTGAGCCGGCACTGTCCAATCTGCACGAGTACCTGCACAAGAAGAAGGACATCACTCCCGAGGATAGCGCCGAGGTTGAACGCTGGATCGCAGAGATGGACCAGCTACGCCAGCGTGGTTCAGTCCCAGCCGCGGGCCCGGTCCCGGCTGCCCTGCCAGCGGCACCAACCGCTCCCCCAACGACTACGCCCGTCCCGCCAGAGACGCCGCCGGCCCACGTCGAGGCGCCCGCCGCGCCGACGCAATCGCCAGCCCCACTCCCGCCGTACCAAGCGCCCCTGGCCGCTCCAGAGCCATACACCGCGCCGGCAGATGCAATGCCGCCAACGCTGAGTTCAACAGATGCCATCGCGCTGACTCCCCGACGCATAGAATCCGGCAAACGAGAAACTCGAAGAACGCTGGCCTGGGTGCTGGGCGGGGTGGGCGGGGCCGCGCTGATCGCGGGTGGTGTCTTCACCTATCTCGCCCTGACAAGTTTCTCGGACATTGAAGGAAAGTATGACCCTGGCAAGGAAGACCGGGGCAAGACCTACGCAGCCCTGCAGTTTGTCGGCTACGGCGTGGGAGGCGCGGCTATCGCGGCCGCGGTGATCCTCTTGGCCACGGGCGGGGACTCGCACAAGTCGATCGCCTTTGCGCCAGCTTTGGGGCCGAACGTCGCTGGGGCCTCGCTGAGCGGGGCCTTCTAGAGGTAGGGGGACGGCAACATGAAGCGAGGCAGTTTCATTCTCTTGGTTCTCTCTGTCGGATGTGGGCCGCACTTCGAAAACGGCAAGACCCAATGCTCCGACCAACGCGAATGCCCGAGCGGTTTCGTTTGCGGCAGCAATGGGACTAGCTATGTCTGCTTTGACAACAGCATAGTTAGATGTCCAAGTGGCTACTTCTACTGTGCCCAGTCGGCATCCTGCGCAACCTCGCTTGCCGCGTGTTCAACCCCCCCGGGAGGCTCCGGTGGGACTGGCGGCAGGACCGGTGGACCAGCCGGTGGCTCCACCGGCACCCGCGCTGACGCGGGCGTGGCCTGTACTGACCCGGCGTTTCCGGTTCGCTGCGATGCCACGGGAACCTACCCCGGCGGGTGCTGGGCTACAGGGGTGGTGTGCTCCACCATCGCAAACTGCAGCACGAACGGGTTGCCGGA
The DNA here is from genome assembly GCA_003155465.1 of Myxococcales bacterium. Next base: position 5,280 of record PMCR01000129.1, read on the forward strand.
CTACACGGCGTGCGGCACTGTAGGCTATCATCCCGACTGCACCGGCACATGCGTGCCTAGTTCAGTCGTGCGCGACGGAGGGATCAGCACCCGGGCTGACGCGGGCACCTGCACCGACCCGGACAATCCAATCTACTGCGCTGCCATTGGAACTTTCCCAGGCGGATGCTGGGCGTCGGGGGTGGTGTGCTCCACCATCGTGAACTGCGGTACGAGCGCGGCACCGGAATACTCAGCCTGTGGCACTGCAGGCTATCACCCCGACTGCACCGGCACCAAGTGCCTCCCCAACGTCGGTGCTGACGCGGGCGTGTCGACCTGCCCGACGCCTGCGGCTGGCGGCACCTGCAATGTCTTTCCGGCCTGCGGCTGCCCGACCGGACAGGCCTGCTCCCCCAACACGCAAGCTACGGGGCTGAAGTGTGTCCCGGCCGGCAGCTTGGGGGAAGGCGCGGACTGCACGAGTGGAGAGTGCGCAAGCGGCTTCGGATGTTTCGGAGATGTCTGCAAGAGATACTGTCAGTTAGATTCTGACTGTCCTGCGGTCGATTCTGCCCACTCTTGTGTCCAAACTAATTGGTCCCCCGGCGTGGAGATGCTGGGTGTATTGGTGTGCGTCAGCGTGTGTGATCCAGTTTCCCCCCAGAATCCTCGTAGCCCACTGTCGGCCTGTCCCGTGGGATTCGGATGCAGCTCGTGGGGCACGTCCCTTCCCGGAGCCACCGACTGCGAGCCACAGTCGGGCACCGGGATCACCGGCTCGGCTTGCTCCACGGATGGCGATTGCGTGCCCGGGTACTACTGCAGCAACGGGAACGTTTGCGTGAAGTACTGCTACACGGTTGCCGATTGCCCGACGGGCACGACGTGCGTTTCCTTCTCCACGCCGAACTACGCTGGTACCACCCAGGTCAACCACTGCCACTCCCCGTAGCGACTCATCCGCCGCGCAGGTTGCGCTCGGCGTGGGCGAGGCTCTCGACCAGCGTCAGACTCCAACTACCGCCGTCGCCACGCCACGCCACGCGTGTCGCTGTCGTAGGGCGAGCTGGCGTCGATGCGCATTGGCGGAGCCGGGGCCAAGCGGGCAGAGGGCGGCGCGAGTGCCTTGGCGATCGCGGGCCCGAGCCTTCTCCAGAAATCCTTCTTCAACAAACCCGCCAACTTTTCCCTGTACGCCGCGATTTCCCAACGCCCCACCACCGAGCCATCGACGCCCTGCCAGACAAGGAACGTCATCGCCAGACGCTTGCCTTTCTGCTCGATGTCGGCAACGACAAAGGCCTTCAGCTCGCGATCGCGCGCGATCTGGGGATATTGTCCGGTGCCCCACACGGCCGGGATAGACGTCAAGACGGCAAAGCCATGGTTGGCCACGATGCGCGCCACGTGATTGCGCACAAGTCTGCTGTCCGCGTCGGGGCCGCTGAACGGCTGCACTGCCACGCGCGGCCCAGCCCAGGCCAGGGGGCCGGCCAGAAAGACGACCACGGCTGTCAAAAGACGCAGCATGGCGCCTATGGTCGCCCAAGTCGGGGGTGGAAAGCAATTCCGGCGGCGGTAGGATTGGCCCAGAAGATGCTGTGGGAGTGGATCAAGCCTGCGTTGATCTTCCAAACGCATCGGGGGTTCGCCATGAAGACTCTTCGCCGCATCGCCTTCGTTCTGTTGGTTGCCGTGATACCGGCGTGTGCCACGGAAAGCACGTCCTATTCCACCTGGGGCGAGCCCCAAGGCCCGCCAGAATGGGTGCGTTACGGCACCGTCACAACGATTCGCGAGGTCATTCAGCGTCGCGAGGGCAATCCAGCGGGCGGCGCTCTCGCGGGAGCCATCATCGGCGGGATCCTGGGCGGTGGCCGCGGCCCAGGCGCCCTTTTTGGCGCGATGGGTGGCGCAGCCGTGGGCGCTGCAGCCAGCTCCGGTTCCTCGGAGCACAGAAGCTACGAGGTATGGGTCCGCTTCCAAGATGGCGGCTACCAGTCCTTCTGGTACGCCGGCTACCCGCCCTTCCGCCCAGGCGAAGCCGTGGCGCTCACGCCACACGGGCTGTACCCCGCGTGAAATACGGTCACGGCCCCCGCAGCAGGCCGTAGAGAGCGTCGAGTTCGCGTTGGACGTTGTGCAGATGCGGTGGAAAGCGCACCCGTCCGCGTCGCAGCGACAGCACGACGCCGGCTGCCTGCGCGCGCGTGACGAAGGCTTCGGCCGCCTCGCGCGGCGGAGCAAAGGTCAAGATGCCAGCCCGATGCGACGCCGCCGGCCGTGAATCGCAGCCCAGTGCACACAGTTCGCCTTCCAGTGACGCCAGCCAGGTCATGAGGCTAATGGATCTCACCGTCCGGCTTCGGCCCCAGGCGGTGGTCGGGCACTCGCTGGAGCGGCCACCGGGAACCACGGGGCTGGCGACCGTGCCGCTTGCGGGACTTGCGGCCTACTGGCAAAGGCTGCAAGGGCGTGGCGTGGAAGCCCGTGCCGTAGATGCACGCCATCGCCCTCGTCGGGTATCGCCGTAGCCAGGGCCTACAGATCGTCGCCCGCGTCGAGCTAGTCTGGCGCGTCAGCCGCGGCGTCGAGGCTGCTGATCTCCGCGTCGATGCCGAAGGGCTCAGCATCAGCGGGCAGAGGGGCGTCGACAGAAACTCTGCCGTCGACCGGCGTTTGGGTGTCGGCGGAAATTCTGGCATCGGCAGCTCTCGGAGCACCCGCCTGCGCGCCAGCGTCAGTGACCGTGCCGCTCGCGCCGGCCGGCGGAATCGCGCTGGTTCCCTGGGACCAGCTGGTCGCCGCCAGCGTGCCGTCAAAGACCAGGATGGAAACCGAACGGGGAGGCATGGCGTACTCGAAGGCATTGCTGCTGGTCTTGGCGAGATCCGGCGCGGGTTGGATCGCAGACGACGTGCCACTTAGCACGTACACCTTCGCCTTGTTGAAGGTGGCAGGGTGTGTGAGTTTGATGCCGGCCTTGACCGGGACGTCATTCTTCTTGTTGATGGCCACGACCACCACATGGCCCGGATTGGTCGACACCAGGCTGGCGTAGACCGAGGTATTTGCGGTGTCGCTGTTGCTGGTGGCGATTCCAATGTCTCCAAATTCGCCTGACTGACCATCATAGTTGCGGTAGGTTTTGACGCCAGCGACGGTGAAAGGTTCCGAGGGGGACATCCACCAGATGTTCGCCAGGGACACGCCCTCGCGGCCAAAGATCCCGAGGACATCCGCCGTGGCAATGGCACCAGTGATGTCGCCTCCGCCGCCGTAGTTCCATTCTGTGAACGCCAGCTTTGTGCCAGGATAGCCGGCCTGGATCTTCGCCATCACGCGGGGAATGAGCGCGATGGGCTCGCCCAGACTTCCCGTGATCCAGCTTGTTTCGAAGTAGGTGGGATCCCAAAGTGAGCGCGGCGCCTGCATCCGTGCATCTTGCCAAACCGCGATGTCATCCGCCGTGGTGGGCGCCTTTTGCGGCATAACGATGCGAAAGGTGCTCCCCTTGGCCTCTGGGTACCAGTGCAAATCCAGGTAGTCGATCAGTCGACGGCCTTGCGCAGCTTCCGCGGCCTTCATCTCGGTCAGAAAGTAGTCCCAGAACTGTCCCTTGCCTGCCCCGTCCGGCGCATTCTGCAGGGTCACAAAGCCATTCCATCCGTAGCTCACGAAGCCGAGAATGGGGGCTGCTGGCCACGCGTCCTTGATGGCGCCTGAAAACCTTGTGGTGCGTTCGACCAGTTCCGCGTAGGTCGTCGCGGCGGGGTGGATACGCGCGTGGGTGCTTTTCCAGAGGTCGGGCTCGTTGTCGAGCGAGAAGATCACCGGGGTTTCTTGGTGGTGATTCTTCACCCAGGAAACGAATTCATCCTGGTAGACGGAATCGTCTGTGGTGTCGGGCGTGTCGGACCACGGGGCGCCCTTGGCAGCCACGTTCTTCTTGAAGCGCGCGCTCAGGTAGTCGTATCCGCCGCCGTCGCCGGCACCGCCGTCCACACCTGCAGGGGGCGTGGCCACGTCGCCGGAGGGCGACTTGTCGGCAGCGACGTAGTCGCCGATGGGCACCGTGATCACGCTGCTGGTCGGCGGCCCCATCGCGCTGGCTTGGGTGAGGGTCGTGTTGGCGACATCCCCGGGGGTGTTCGACGAACTTAGGTAGCCGTCGCTCTGGTTGTGATAATCGTTGCCAGCGTTCGACGCGTTGTTTTCCCAGTTGTAGGCCGACGAGCGATTCCCGCCGAAACGCACATTCCCGGCGCGCATGGACGGGTCGAGTTTGGCTCCCGGTACGGGCGCGTTGACGCCGTAGATCGCGGGCGAGATCGTCCACAAACCGTGAACGGCATCGGTCTGCACCGTGAACACCACATCGGTCGCGGGCAACGCGCCGGGCGTCACGGGCGCGCCAAGGGTCGGCACAAATCCTGTCGCTGGTCCAGCAGGGACTGGCGGGGCCTCCGGGGCGGGTGTCGTGGAGGTTCCGGAACATGCCGCCATCAACATCAGGGCAGGCAGTGACAGACAGCAGCGGTGGATCTGTTGGCGGCGAACGGGAAGGAGGCAGATGACATCGTTTTCCATTTGTGAGTAAGAGTCGCGGGCCAGCGTGCACGGGTCAGCTTTCGCTTCCCATCATGGCCGGGCCGTGCGCAGGACAAGGTAGTTGATCGCGCGCGCGATCATGGCGATGAGGAACTGAAGCGTCGCCGGCAGCATTGGTCGCCAAGTTGCCTGCTCCGACCCGCTCTTCCAAGCGGCTCATCTTCGCGGATTCATGCGAGAATTCCCACGACGAGTTTCTGAACACCGCGGGCCCGTAACGACAAGCCGTGGCTACTTCGCGAACGCGCCTTTGCCCAGTGCATTCTCCCGGATGTAGCGAATGGTGTCGAAAATGGTGTCGCTCGCCTCGCGCGGGGCGAAGCCCAGTTCGCGCTTGGCCTTGGCGCTGTCGAAGTACCAGAAGTAGGTGGCCATGTCGACGCTGGCCGGCTCGATCGGGCTGGTGCGGCCGACAGCCTTGAAGAGGGCCGTTTGCGCCTGGGCGGCCAGCACCGACCAGCGGCCGCGCGCCTTCAATCGCGGGTGGTACTCCTTGCTCGCGCGTTCGATGCGGTCGAAGTACTCGGCAAAGGTCATGTTGTGGCCACCCAGCAGATAGCGCTCGCCATGGCGGCCCTTGTCCATGGCCACCGGAATGATGGCCGCCACGTCGCGCGCGTCCACGAAGTTCAGCCCGCCGGGCGGCACAAGCTTGACGTCGCCGGCAAGAAAAGACAGCACGTCGCGCGTGGACCCCATGCGCACATCGCCTGGGCCGAGCAGCAGACTCGGGTTCACCGTGACGAGCTCGATGCGGTCCCCGCAGATATGCTGCGCTGTCTGCTCCTGGTACAGCTTGCTGGTGTAGTAGGGCCAGCGAGAAACCAGCTCCAGCGGTGTGGGCGAGTCCTCGTCCGGCATCTCGTCTGCGCGCTTGGAAACCGCAACCGTGCCACTGGTGGAAACCATGAGGATCCGCTTGACCACGGCCTGCAGCGCGGCCTCACACAGAAGGCGCGTGCCGTGCACGTGAACCTGGAACATACGGTGGCCGTCGGCAGGCTTGCGCGAGACGAAGCCGGCCAGATGGTACACGTGGCTCACGCCCTCCAGCACCCGCGCCACATCAGCTGGGTTCAGAATCGACCCAACCACAACCTCGACGCCCAGGCTGGTGAACTCCGGGGCAGGCGCCACCGCCAGCACGCGCAACTGCCGGGGGTCGAAGCGCTGGCACAGCCCTTCCACCAACGGTGATCCCAGAAAGCCCGGAGCGCCTGTGACCAGGATCTTCATGGGCTCTTGCCGCTTTGACTGACAGCCCCCGGCCGAGCGTCCTCGACCGATCGGGACAGGGGGCCCAGCGTCGCGCCGTTCCACGCGGCCCGCACGCTCGCCACGTCAAAGCGCGTGGTCACGCCGTCGCGCAAGTTTTCGACGATCCTCTGGGTCAAGCCCGAGCACAGACGCCACGAATCCTTGTCCGACAGCCCATGGATCAACTCGCGCAGAAAATCGATGGACAAGAAAGGCCCGAAGTGGACTTCCAAATCGCGCGTCCTGGGAATGGTGGCGCCCACCGGCAGCGACTCATGGGTGCCGCGAATGTAGGCCGGCAGGACGCCCGCCTCCGCGCGCAGGGCGAGGTAGCCCAGGCTCGGCAAGAAATCCGCCATCACTCCTCCGCGAGCCCGCGTGCCCTCAGGAAACAGCATCAGGCTGCGGCCGCGGCGAAGCACGCCCTCTGCTATGGCCAGCGATTTGCGGACAGAGCCGCTGCGCTCCATGGGAACCAGATTGGTCAAGTTGGCAAAGTAGGCGCGGCGCCAGCGATTGGAGAAGAAATAGTCNNGCCACCTTCACCGCGCCCATGTCGAGGTGCGAGGAATGGTTGGCCGCCACGATGAAGTGCGTGTGCTGCGGGACATGAGCTTGCCCCCGCACCTTGGTCTGCAACGCCCGCGTGTAGAAGAGCTTCTGCGCCGCCGACAGTCCGCGCTTGCCCAGACGCTGCAACGGAGCCGGCAGCTTGAGGTCGCCTTCCTGGTGGTGCTGGAAGGTGTCGCGTCGGCGCGGCTCGCGCTTTTCCAGAGCCGGGTTGTGCCGCTTGCCCGTGGCCAAGTCGTAGAGCGCAGCCACATCGACCGCACCCGTGAACACGACTCCTTCGGGCAGGCGCACACCCGCGGCCTCGAGCGCGGCTGTCAGTTCGGTAAAGGTCAGGCTGTCGAACCCCAGCTCATCGACCCGGCTCTGCATGTGGATCTCGTACGGTGCCTTGCCGCAAGCGTTGGCCACGAGCTCCAGGAACCAGCCCATCCCCGCCTCGGAGGCATGCGCCTCTGTGCCCTGCTGGCTTTCGCTCTTGTTCTTCTGGTGGCGACGGCGCAGCTCCTCGACCACTTCGCGTCGCTTGACCTTGCGCAACTTGCTGCGGGGCAGCTCCCCCTCCCAGAATTCCAGGGTGCGCACCCGCTTCCAGAAGGGCAAGCCGGCCGCTACCTGACGGAAGTGCGCCTCGATCCTGGCCTGCACGACCTCGCGCGCGAGCCCTGGCTCGTGCTCCGGATTGGGCACCACAGCGCAGGCCACGTGCTCGGCCACGCCGTCGGGCAGGCCGACCACGGACAGCTCCTTGATGAAGGGAGAGTTTCGATAGAGATCCTCGATCTCGTCGGGATAGACGTTCTTGCCGTTGGTGTCGATGATGACGTCCTTGGACCGGCCCACGATGAAGAGGTTGCCGTCCTCGTCGAATCGCCCCAGGTCGCCGGTGTGGAACCAGCCGTCGCGCAGAGCTTCCGCCGTGGCTTCGGGATTCTCCCAATATCCGGCCATCACGTTGCGACCGCGCGCGATCACCTCGCCCACGCCCGAGGCGTCGGGGCTGTCAATCTTGAGATCCACGCCGGTCAAGGGCTGGCCCACTGATCCGATCACGGGCTTCTTCTTGGGCGTGGTGACCGCGAGCACCGGCGCGGTCTCGGTCAGGCCATAGCCCTCGAAAAAATCGAAGCCCATCCCATAGAAAGTTTTCAGCACTTCAGGCGGCAACGCCGATCCGCCACTGATCATATAGCGCACGCGGCCGCCGAACCCCTTGTGCACAGGATAGAAAACGAACATGCCAAGGTCGATTCCGGTGCGCGAACGCAGCTCGAAATTGGCACGCGTGAGTGCATTGACCAATGACTCCACGGTAGCAGAGCGATCGGAGAATTTCTGCAAGACGCGCCGGCGCAGTGCCTCCCACACCGAGGGTACGCCCACAATGGCGGTGATCTTTCCCGACTTGAGCACGGCATTGATGGCGTCGCCGGTCAGATCTTGCAGATAGGTGATGCGCGCCCCGCGCGCCAGCGGAACCAGCAGCCCTGTAGAAAACTCGAAGGTGTGATGCAGGGGCAGCACTGACAGCATGCCATCGGTGGGCCCGAGATCAAAGGTGCGCAGCAGCTCGGACACCATGAAGGTGAAATTCCGATGGGTCAGCATCACGCCCTTCGGGTGCCCGGTGGTGCCCGAGGTGAAAATCAGCGAGGCCACTGTGTCCGGGCTGTGCTTGTTCACCAGCGCGCGCTTGCGTTCCTCTTCGACAGCCAGCGGCGGCAGCGCGAACACCGTCTCGAACGGCCAGAGCCGCGTGGGCAAGCCCTCCTTGGAAAGAGCGGCGGGAAGATCGGGACGCTTGTCCAGTAGGTCCTCGCCGACGATCAAACCCACCGCGCCCGAGGCGCGCGCGATGTTCACCAGCTCCGCCGTGGTCGAATCGTGCGCCACTGGCACCACGGTGCCGCCCGCTTTCATCACGCCAAAGAAAGCCATGGACCACTCGGGCGCGTTCTTGGCGTACAGGATCACACGATCGCCGGGCCGGCACTTCTCGCCGACCAGGAAAGTGCCAGCGCGGGTGGCCAGCTCCTGGAGGTTCTGGTAGCTGTACGACTCCTGCCGCTTGCCCCGTTCCATCCGCAAGGCCACCCGCGTGGCGTGCAGCTTGGTGGTGGTGTCGAACAGTTCCAGAAGGTCGTGGTAGGCGTACACGCTCTTGGGCTTGGCCGCATAGGTCTCGTCCAATTCGGGCAGGACCCACTTCTGCAGCCCGGGGAAGTGGATGTTGAGAAAGTAGTCGTACCAATCGATGGTTTCGGGCGACCAGGGCAGAAGAGAGCGTTCCTCGGCCGGCAAGCGGTCACGCAAGGCGCGGATGTGGTCAGCGCGCAGGACGTAGGCGTTGTCCAGAATGAAAGGCCGGAACAGATCGATGTTCTCGCCGGCCTCCTTGGTGACCCGCCTGACCTCATCGACCTTCTTCTTGACCCGATCCACCAGCTCACCGAAACGCCCCCCGGCCCAGCGCGGTCGCACGCGGTCCAGGGTATCGGACGCGCGATCAGCCAGACGGTTGATCAGGGGCAACGACTTCTTGTCGTATTCCTCATAGCTTACCGGCCGGAACTCCATGCGCGCGGCCAGCTGGTTGAGAAATTTGTTGCCCGCCTCCTTGTCCTGAAAACGCCTGCGTTTGTACAGCCCGGTCAGCGTGGTCACCCGCCCGATGTACGAGGGATTGAGGTCGCCGGCCGCCAACTGGTGCACCAACTCCGGCTCCTCGACGCAAGCCTGCGCCGTCACCATCAAAATGGCGGCGGCAATGTAGTCGACCGGCACCACGTCGAGGATGAGCGACTCTGACACCGGCAGGAGGTTCTGGCCCTTGAGCGCCAAGTACACGAGAGGTGCCGATGTGGTGAAACCCTCGTTCCAGCCCTGGAACGGGTACTGCAGCGAGCTTTCCACGATGGCCGGCCGCACGATGGAGCGCACGATGTCCGTCTCGCGTGCCACCAGTTGCTCGGCCATGCTCTTGGTGTAGGTGTAGATGTTGGGCCAGCCCCAATTCTGGGCGCGCGCGATGCCCCGCTGGGTCAGCTCGGCCCGTACCCAGTCCTTGCGTTCCCGTGCCACCGCCAGCTTGAGCGCGACCTCGTCGTCGGGATCGCGGTGCTGCTCCAGCAGCGCCTCACGCGCCCGCTGGCGCAGCCGCGCGACCACCTGCGCGTCGTCCGCCTGGGCTCGCACCTCGACCGCGATGCGGCCACAGTCGGCGATCTCTTGCTCAACCGAGAAGTGCGTTCCCGACAACTCCTGCCGGCGCGGGAAATAGCCGTCCGGTGGCTCGCTCTCCCACACGTTGCCGCTACGGTTGCCAGCCACGAAGCAGGTGCTGGTGTGAATCAGCGCGGGCCGCTGCATGCGCTTGACGAAGGCGATCACGTTCTTGGTTCCCTGCACGTTGGTGCGCAGGGCCGATTCCAGCGGCGGATTGAAGGTCACCTTGCCCGAAGTGTTGATGACCACGGCAATGTCGGCCGCCACCTGCGCCGCCTGCTCCTCGGACAGGCCCAGGTTGTCCTCGGTGATGTCGCCGTCCACGACCCGAACCTTGTCGGTCAGGAACTCGCGTAGCCCATCAGTACCGGCGAATTTCTCGCGCAAGGGATCGAAGGTTGGCGAGGGCACCA
>PMCR01000322.1 GCA_003155465.1 Myxococcales bacterium
CGACGACCGCGGCTACGACCCAGGGCACCAACATGTCCTTCAGGTACATCGAGCGGGACGGCGCGCAGGAATTCCAGGCTTTCACTCACCTTGCCTGGCGGTACTTGCAGATATCCGCGCCGGGAGAAGTTCTGTCGGCAAACAGCATTTCCGCAATCGTGGAACATTCGGACGTGCCTTCGCAATACGCCATGCAATTTGCAAGTTCGGATGCGACCCTGAACGCAGTGTTTGCTCTGTTGCAGCGCTCAGCCCTGTACTCCGCGCAACAGCAGTTCGTCGATACTCCAACCCGGGAAAAGGGACAATTTCTGGGGGACGCGGTCAACGAATCCTATGCGACGCTGCTCGGATCAGGGGAGCGCAGTACGACACGCAAGGCGATTCGCGAATTTGTAGCCTCGCAGCGCCGTTATTGGACTGATGGCCGCCTCAATGCGGTCTATCCCAATGGGGATGGCGCGCGGGACATCCCCGACTATACCGAGATGTTTCCGAATTGGGTGCTACGGTACTATCAAGCCACTGGTGACAGCGCACTGTTGGCGGAGGCCCATGATACCGCGCAGAATGTCGCCGTATATGTATGGCGATACGTGAATAGCACTACGGGGCTAGTCACGAACCTTGCAGGCGGGAGTGGCCAATATCAGTACGGCATCATTGATTGGCCGGCGGAAGAGCGCTTCGGTTACGACATGAATACGGCTGCCCGAACCACCGTAAACATATTGGCGGTAGATGTGATGCGCAGCATGGCCGCCATCGCGAGTGCTCTCGGGCGTGCGGCCAGTGAGGTCAGCCTCTACCAGGGTCGCGCCGACCAACTGACCACGGCGATCAATGCCAAGCTGCGCCGGTCCGACGGAATGTACATTGATGGCCTCACCTCGACGGGAACACAAAGCACGCACGCCTCGCAGATTGCGAACTCCTACGCGGTCGGGTTTGCTGTGGCGCCCTCTTCGAGTTGGTCGCAAATTGCCACCTACCTGGCCGGACTCGGCATGCAACAAGGTCCGATGACCGCGCATTGGCTGCTAAAGGCCCTCAACGATGCCGGCAGACCTGACCAGGTGGTCGCGCGCCTCACCGACCAAGTGGGGCTCGGTTGGGCCAAGATTCTCTCCGTGGGAGGGACATTCACCTGGGAAGGCTGGTCGGCGCCTGCGCAAGGCGAAAGCGAATCCCATGGCTGGGGCGCCCAGGCCCTTGTCGACATCGTTGAATCATTGCTCGGGCTGCGGGTGACCGCTCCGGGCGCTGCGGCGATTCTCGTCGCGCCTCCGGCGGTGGGTCTAAGTTATGCCAACGGCACGGTCCACACCGAGCGTGGCCCGGTGTACATTGACTGGACACGTCCTGTCGCCGGTGGTCTCACGCTCGACCTGACCATTCCCGCAAACGTCAGCGCAACGGTGGTGCTGCCCATCACCAAGCCGGCAAGTACCTCAGCGAGTGGCGCGGGCCAACCGGCTTTCGTTTCGGAAGACACGGCACAGGCCAGATATACCGTCGGATCGGGACAATCTTCGTTCATCGTTGCGAACTAACCAGCATCTCGTGGACCGTGGACCAAAGTTAGCCTTTTCACCGCAGAGTCTGTCCATCTTTTCCACACGGTTCGCGTTTAGCTATTTACTCGTCCCGCCGATAGGCGGACTATGATGGCTTGTTACACGGGAAAGGGTGAGCACCATGGGCGACAAGTCTCCGAAGTCGAAAGAGCGATCGCGAAAGCAGGACGTGGCGGACAAGGGTCAGAAGAAGGCCGCCATGGTGGCAAAGGCCAGCGCGTCGGCTGCAAGCGTGGGCAAGAAGACGAGGTAGCGATTCGCCCCTGCGGGTCCAGGGGGATCTCGCGAACTGATTTCGGTAGTGGCGCCACCCGCGCTAATGTAGGGATCAGATCATGAAAGCTGATCATGCGAGCCTTTGGCTAACTGTCGCCCTGCTGGTCGCATCGGGATGCGGACGAACGCCGCTCAACGCCCCCAAGACGGACCACGCGGCTCCTTCGGTCATCGGAGGGACCACCTCCCGCGGTGGCGGCGCGGACGCTGGGCCCACAGGCTTAGGGGGCAGTCCCAGCACCGGCGGACTGGGCGGGATCACGGTGGCCACGGGCCCTGGTGACACGGGGGGGCAGTTGGTGTCGAGCACTGGCGGCATCCGTTCGACAGGCGGCGCGGCCGGCGCAATCTTCACTGGCGGGCAAGGCGGAGCGGGCGGCAGGCAAGTTGGCGGAGACAGCGGTCGCGGCGGAACCGGCGGCCCGGGTGGCAATGGCGGGAGCGGGCCTTTCGGCGGCAGCGGCGGATCGACCGGCGGGAGCGGCCTGAACTGCGCACTCGCGTTTTCCCCGACCGCCGTCGACTTCGGGCACGTTCCCGTCAATGTCACCGCCACGGCCTCTGTCCTTGTCGTGAATACTGGCAGCGGTCCGTGCGACATTGAGGGGATCGCCATCGATCAGGGCAGTGACCCACAATTTGCGCTCAACGTGCGACCGGCCGCTGCCTTCTCGCTCATGCCCGGCGCTGGCCAATCCATCGCGCTGACTTTTCACGCCATCGACCTGGCGACGCCACATCACCGGGTAGGGCACCTGCTCTTCAAGAGCACCGACGCGAAGCAAGCGACCGTGACCATCCCGCTTTCGGCCGACATCGACATCGGCTGCGCGCTGACCGTCGCACCCGACAAGCTGGACTTCGGCAAAGTCAACCTCAACACCAGCGCCAGTGGCGCCGTGACGTTGATCAACAACGGCAGCGACGTGTGCCGCGTTTCGGGCGTCGACTTCGGCCCAGGCAGCGACCCGGGTTTCGTGCTGAACGCGGGGCAGGCGCGTGCGTTTGCCGTCGGGCCGGCGTCAAGTGGGACCGTCTCCATCAATTTCGGCGCGTTCGACAGCGCTCCGCCGCACCTGCGGACCGGGACGCTGGTCCTGCTCACCGGCGACGCGCGCACACCGAAAGCGTCGATCCCCCTCTCGGCTACCGTCAGCACCGCCTGCGGCGAGGCCAGCCAATGGATCTACACTGTCGATGGGTCGAGTGGAATGTTCTCGCGTTTCGATCCAGTGACTTTGACCTTTACCGATATTGCTGTGCTCGACTGTCCAGCCTCGCTCGATGCGAGTCCTTTCTCGATGGCGGTCGACCAGAAAGCGGTCGCCTGGGTGGTCTACGACGACGGCAATCTCTTCAAGGTGGACACTGCAACCGCACGGTGTGAGGCAACCAGCTTCCAGGCGGGGCAGGATGGCTTTGACAAGTTTGGCATGGGCTTCGTGTTCGAGCCGTCAACCGGCGTCGACACCCTGTACATCGCCAGCAACGAGACGGCTGACGCGGGGACGGAGCTGGGCACGGTGTCGTTTCCTTCACTGGTGGTGACGCCGGTCGGGCCCATTACGGCGGGAAGCGCGGAGCTGACTGGGACGGGTGACGGCGGTCTGTGGGGGTTCGTCCCATACGACGAGAACCCAGATGGGCAGGCCGTACTGGTGCGGCTTGATCCAGCCAGCGGCGCAACCCTGGAGAGCTACGCCTACCCGACGCTCACCGACTCCGGTTCCTGGGCGGTCAAGTTTTGGGGCGGGTCATTCTGGATCTTCCTCGGCACGTCAGTGTACCAGGTGCCACGCGACACACCGCAGACCATCCGCTCGGCCATCGCCGACACCGGCCGCGACATCGTCGGTGCGGGGGTCTCCACCTGCGCGCCACTATTCTAGAACTGAGAGTGCCCTGTCTCTACCCGAGCGGAATCCGCGACTTATTGCGGGACAACCATTCGGCGAACGTCTGCAGTTCAGGATTGAGTGAGCGGCAGAACGCAAGGTCGCGCGCCCCGCAATAGGCACTCTCGGTTTCTGCCTTGAACTGGAAC
>PMCR01000497.1 GCA_003155465.1 Myxococcales bacterium
GCCCTGACCGTCGCACAATACACGATGCCCGGTCGCCGCAGCCGCTGGATCAGCTTGCCCAAGACGCGCAGCTTGTCCGCCTCCCCACCGACCTTGCGCACGTCGAATGCCAGGTTGGGACGATGGAACGACACCCGGCAGGTGTAGACGTCCTTCATCCCGAGTTGGACGGCGACGTCCGCGGCAATGGCGGGCGTGGCAGTGGCGGTGAGGCCCAGGATGGGTGGCCGCCCCAGCACCTCTGCCGCGCGCCGAAGACCCAGGTACGAAGGTCGGAAATCATGGCCCCACTGGGACACGCAGTGGGCCTCGTCCACGCAGAAGAGCGAGAACTTCACGCCCTCAAGCATCTCCTGAACGGCGGGCGTGCAGACTGACTCGGGGGTGATGAGAATGAGCTTGATGCGTCCTTCGCGAACCGCCTCCAGATCCGCAGCGCGTTCCTTGGCCGTGCGGGTCGAATCGATGCGCGCCACCGCCACGCCGGCGGCTTTCAGCTTGCCGACCTGGTCCTCGATGAGCGCCAGAAGCGGTGAAACCACCAGGGTTGGGCCAGGCAAAGACAGAGCAGGGAGCTGATAGGTCAGCGACTTGCCGCTGCCCGTGGGCATGATGGCCAGGGTGTCGCGCCCGCTGAGCACTGACTCGATTACCTCGGCCTGCCCGGGACGCAGATCACGAATGCGCAGGATGGGCCGTGCGTGAGCGACCGCCTGCCTCAGGGCAGAGGAGTACTCCGCCTCGGGCATGGCCCGCGCGTTTGCGATCGGGGCAGGGCAGAGTGGCGCGACCGGGACAGGAATTTCCCGCGCGCGACGAGGCTCGCTCTCCGATCGCTTGATTACGATGGTCGGCTCGGCGTCATCCTGCGCAGTCACACGTCCGTCTCCACCGTCGTGCTGTTCGACGCATGGGGACTCGTTGGCAGCAGCGGCCTTGGCCGGCTCCCAGGTGAATGGGGTACTCAGTCTCGACTCCTCTCGGAACTCAAATCACGTAGCCGAAGTATAGATTCCTGCTCCAACAACCCATCATGCCCAGGAACGGCCCAGTTCCTGGACCGTTGGAACGCCGGTCTCAGTGTAACCTCGACCGCTTGGACGTCAGCGCGGACGCTAGGTCCGCCTTGCAGGAACGCCCAGTTAGCGTACCACAGTCCCCTGCCGGGTCGCAAGAAATCGCATGGCACGTCACGTGCTGAGGATCCCCTTTGTGCCAGCCCTCCTTGCCCTTTCTCCCGAAGTCAGACCTCGTGAACGGCTGCTGGCCCGTGGGCCTGGTTCCCTCTCTGACGCCGAGCTCCTTGCGATCCTTCTCGGCAGCGGCCGCAAGGGAAGGAATGTCGTCGAGATCGCTCATGATTTGATTGCGCGGCTGGGCGATCTACATGGTCTGGGCGATGCTGCCGAGGCAGAATTGTGCACTCAGGCGGGGGTCGGTCCGGCCCGCGCCGCCGTGATCCAAGCGGCCCTTGAGCTGGGCCGGAGGGCGACCGGAACCCGGCCCGAACGTGGCCGATTCCTGGGCAATGCAGCCGATGTCTGGACGCATTATCGAGCGCGACTTGCGCCCTCGCCTGTCGAGGAGTTCTGGATACTGGCGCTCGATGTGCGCCACCGCGTCCTGTTCGAATCCTGCGTGGCGCGCGGGTCGCTTACCGCCGTCGATGTCCACCCGCGCGACGTGTTCCGCACCCTCATCCGCAGTGCTGCTGCTTCGGTGATCTTTTGCCACAACCACCCGTCGGGCGACCCGTCCCCGTCACGGCAGGACATGGAACTGACCGCACGCCTCCGACAAGTGGGTGAGCTTTGTGGCATCGGCGTACTCGACCATGTGGTGGTCGCGACCGGCGGGTACGTAAGTTTCGCTGACCGCGGCTGGCTGTAAAAAAAAGCGTTTCTGGACCAGCGGCTTCGGCGACCTACAATTCGGCCATGCGGTCCACTGCCACAATAGGAGCCATGGCGTCTCTTGCCTTTGCCCTCTGGCCGAATGCCCCGGCCTACGCCGACGGAACGGCGCTGCCTGGAACTCGTCCGCTTGGCACCGGTGGGGCCATGCGCGCGGCAGCCACCGGCGACGCCGGCCCCATGCTCAATCCGTCAGGGATCATGCTCATACGCGCCTACACCATGGAAGCTGCCTATCAATATGGAAGCCGTGATTCGACGCACGACGCTCACGTGTCCCTGGTCGATTCAACCTCGGGTTTCAACCTGGGCGGTGCTCTCTTCTACACGTTTCACAGCGCCTCTCCTAGCTCGGCCAGCCAGAGTGGCCACCTGGGTGGTGTTTCGCTATCGTTTCCCCTGGGCGAGGTGGTGTTTCTTGGCGGTACGGCGAAGTACATGTACCTTTCGACCGAGGTACCAGGCGCCACGGACGTGAAGAAGAAGTTCACCTTCGACGCTGGCCTCACCATCCGACCCGCTGAGTTCCTTTCCCTGGCTGTGGTCGGATGCAACCTGACCAATCCTGAAACCTCCTTCGCTCCTCAGTCCGTGGGCGGCGGCGTGAGCCTGAGCCTCGTTCCCGGCCTTCTGTTCCTGGTGGACAGCGTACTGGAACGCGTGTCAGGGGATCCAACGCGCAGCAAAGCCTTCTACGTGATGGGCGGTGCCGAGTACCTGGCCAAGACCATGGCGCTCCGCCTGGGCGGGGGGCACGATGGGCTTAACCAGAACGGTTACTTGAGCGGAGGTCTGTCCGCCGTTTCACCGACCGGCGCCCTCGACTTTTCGATGCGCCAAGACATCACAGGCGACCGCAAAGGCACGTTCGTTGGGGTCAGCGGTCGCCTGTTCGTTCCCACGTATTAGTATCCACGAGCTAGACTGCCGGGTGCTCGTCGTCTGATCCACAGAACTTTTCTGCTGCAACGATGTCAATTGATATGTGGAGGCCACCCTCGCGCCCATGCCGGCCGCAGCCATCGCGGCTGATGCGTCCCACCCTGGTCGGCTGCGCGCCACGCGCCTGCGGCCTGCGTTTCAGATGAGCCTCTCCGAGCGGATTCTGGTTGCGAGGTTGGTCAAGAGGGACGAGGAAGCCTTCAATGAGGTGGTCCACCAGTACGGCGACCGCGTCTTCAATCTGGTCTTGCGCATGGTTGGCTCGCGCGCCGAGGCCGAAGACATCGCCCAAGAAGTCTTCGTCACAGTATTCAAGAGCATCGACTCCTTTCGCAGCGAGGCCAAGCTGTCCACTTGGTTGCTGCGCATTGCCACCAACCACGCCAAGAATCGCATCAAGTACCTGGCCCGGCGCCGGGAACAGGCCAACGATACGGGCAACAGTGACAGTGGCGATCTGGCCGACGAAGGCAAGGCCCCGGCCCAATCGCACATCCATGGGCCCGATTTGCTGCTGGAGGCGGCCGAGACAGAGGACATGATGCAAAAAGCCATTGCCGCCCTGGAAGAAGACCAACGTCTCCTGGTCGTACTGCGCGACGTGGAGGAGCTGTCCTACGAGGAAATCGTGGAAATCACGGGTTTGCCCGAAGGCACCGTCAAGTCGCGCTTGCATCGCGCCCGAATGACCCTGAAGCAGCTGCTTGAGGACAAGCTCAAGTGACCGCAGCCGATTCCCACACCAGGACCGTGGATGCCTTCTCCGCCTACCTCGATGGCGGACTTCCGCCCGAGGAGAAGGCCTCGGTGGAGCACCATCTGTCCACCTGCATCCAGTGCCGTACCTCCCTGGAGCGCTTTCGCCGCACCCTCGGGGGCCTCATCAAGCTGAAACGAACCGCCGCTCCGAACTCCTTCCTGGCGGACATACAACAGCAGATCCATCGCCGCTCACGCGGTCGCTTCTTCCGCCGGCGCTGGCTCCTCTTCGGCCGCATCCCCTTTGAATGGCTTTCGCTGGCTATGATTGTGGCCATGCTGGTGTACTACATCGTGGTGCTGCAGTCCTCGCCCACCGGGGTGAAGCCGGTACCGTAGCTACGGCTTGTCGGGAAATTCCGGGCCGCCCGCAGGGCCGGCCCGCGGATGGCGGGTCGCGGGCGGCGTGGGCGAGGGATCGGGTAGCCCG
>PMCR01000522.1 GCA_003155465.1 Myxococcales bacterium
ACGCGGCATCGCACCCCGGCCAATCCGCCGCCGCCAGCTTAGCCGCCCACTTCGCCACCACCGACGTCTTGCCCTCCCCACCCAGCGCAACAAAGGTGAACACATGCGGACGGGGACGCGTGGCATCCCTGACCTTGGTCCACGTCTCATCAAGCGCCTGCATCTCCTGCTCGCGCCCGACCAACTCGTCCGGCGCGTACTTGATGATGCGGGAGATGTCCACGGGCCGTGTGTGAGGCGCCGATGCATCGAAGGTTAGTGGGGTTCCCTTTTGCCGTGGCTTGGGTTTCGGCGTACCGACCGGGCCTGGCTCGACGCCCGCTCGCCCCAGCAGCAAATCGAGAAGGGCCTGATAGTCTTTCTCTGAGGTTAGGGTGTGGTGTGTGCGCGAGCGGAGTGGCTCCGGAATCCAGTTTTCGACGGCGGCGGACAAAGATACCGGGACGAATTTCAACGTCCGGCTGCGACTGTCGTAGATCTCTTGCGTGATGAGCGCACCCTCCCAATCCACGCCCTTGCCTTTACCCGGTTCTTCATGCCCACGGAACCGGCGGTAGTAGGTCTGTGTGCAAACGACGAGGACAGAAGCGGCAGCGTCCAATTGATCCAGCATCCAACGCGGCCAGCCTTCGGGTGGGGCGCCATTCACGTATTGGTCGAGCAGGGTCGTGATGCCGTCCGCGCGCAATCGTTCAGAGAGCGCGAGCACCTTTTGGCGATGTTCATCCGAATCGTGGCTGTAGCTGATGAATACGGTGATCTCGCTCATCGGTGATCCAGTTCAGGTGTTCCACAGCCGCGGCCTGCTAGGGTACCAGTGTCGCGAGAAAATGAACAAGGCAGCACGGGCGTCGGCAGAACGCAGCGCATCGCGCGAGCCGAGCGCAGATCGGCCAGCGTGAGCGTGAGCGTGAGCGGTAGCGGTAGCGACCAGCGAAAAGCGGCCTGCGTGGGCGACTCGCGTGTGAGTGAGCGGCCCGCGGCACGCTGTCCGCCTTCCGCGTACCCCACACGAACTCGCTCACCCTCACGCTCACGCTAGCCGCGAGCCGCTAGCCGGCACTCCCAGGCGGCCCCGAATTTCCCGATAAGCCGCAACTAGGCATTCTTTCCCCGCGCAGTCGCCAGGGCTTGGATGACGAGATCGTGCAAGGGGCCGTTGGACGCGACCACGCCGCTGCGGTTGTTGAGATCGGCCTTGGTGTAGTCGAGCGGGCGGCCGTCCATGTCGCTCATCCGTCCGCCGGCCGCGGTCAGAATCGCTTCGGGGCCGCAGGTGTCCCACAGCTTGGTCTGCTCACCCGGATAGAGGTAGAGGTCGCGTTCGCCCTGGCACACCAGCGCAACCTTGAGGCCCACACTGCCGACGCTCATTTCGTCGGTCACGCCCAGGGCCAGACGAAAGGCATCGATCTGCGGCGAGCGGCGCGACTGGGACACCACGATGCGCACGCCGCGGGGCTCGGCCAGAGACGAGGCTTGCATCGGCACGCGCCTCCCATCGGGCTGTTCGCGCCAGGCGCCTTGGCCCACGACACCACTCCACACCACGCCGGTGCTTGGGTGCGCCACTGCGCCGAGAGTTGGCCGGCCGTCGAGGCAAAGCCCGATCATCACCACGTAGCCAGGCTGTCCGCGAACGAAGTCGCGCGTTCCATCGATGGGATCGACCATCCACACGCGTGACCTTCCCAGGCGCGAACCGTCGTCGGGCAGTTCCTCCGACAGGATCGCGTCGCCGGCAAACTCCTCGGCCAAGCCGCTGACGATGAGCGCGTTGGCTGCCAAGTCAGCATCGGTGACCGGTTCGTCGGCGTCCTTGTACTTCACCGAGACGGGCTGCTCGGCGCAGCGCCGCACCAGGGCGGCAGCCTCCCGGACCAGCCGGCGCGCGACATCAATCTCGTGCGAAAGGTCAGCGGGCCTGCTCACGTTTCAACCATAGCAGGATGTCAGCAGTGCCGGGAGCCATTGCACGCCAGTGACGGTGGAAGCGAATGATCATGGAGTACCCCATTCCGCGTTTTGCAGGGTCTGCGGCACCCGCTCTGGCGGGAGCGGTTTCTCTTGTCGCTGGGGCGGCGCTGACCTTGTAGAATCGGCCTTCCAAGACTTGGGCCGGGTAGGCGGCATCTTCCCATCTTCGAGACCATGGAAATCATAGGTCAGCGCATCAATAACTACGAGGTTCGCCGCTTGATTGGTGAGGGTGGAATGGGCGCGGTGTACCTGGCCGAGCATGTGGTGATGGGCCGGAAGGCGGCGATCAAGGTCCTTCGGCGCGAGTTGTCCGAGGATGAGACCCTGGTCGCACGGTTCATGAACGAGGCGCGTGCCGCCAATGCGATTGGCCACCCGAACATCGTCGACATCGTCGATGTCGGCCGTCTGCCCGACGGGATCCCCTATATGATGATGGAGTATCTGGTGGGGGAGGATCTGTCCAGACGCCTGGCCCGGAGTGGCCGGCTGTCGGTTGAACAGGCGCTGCCCATCGCGGTGCAGGCCTGTTCCGCCATCGGCGCAGCCCACGACAAGGGCATCGTTCACCGGGATCTCAAACCAGAGAATCTCTTTCTGGTTCCTGACGTCACGGCGCCCGGACGCGAGCGCGTGAAGGTCCTCGATTTCGGCATCGCCAAGCTTCGCGGGGACTTCGCTGGCGGGTCGGTCAAGACCAGGACGGGCTCGCTGTTCGGGACGCCGCAATACATGTCCCCGGAACAGTGTTTGGGTATTCCGGATGGGATAGACCACCGGTCGGACATCTATTCGTTCGGGATCATCCTGTACCAGATGCTGTGCGGCTCGCTTCCCTTTGTCAGCCAGGGACTGGGCGATATTCTGGTCATGCATGTTTCACGTGCGCCCGAGCCACCGTCGGCACGCTGTCCGGATATTCCCTCGTGGATGGAGAAGGTCATCCTTTGCGCGCTGGAGAAGGACCCGGCGAACCGCTTCGCGAGTATGGCCGACATGCTGACCGCCCTGGCTGCACCCACGATGGGCACCCTGTTGGCACCGGTCGCGGGCGTCCCGAGAACGGCGCTTCCGGGTCAATCGCCCTCGGCAGGGACAACAGACGAGTTGTCCCGTGTGGCGCCGACCGGGGACGAGACGCCAAGCCCGCGCCCCGCGACCACGTCGAGCCCAGCCGTGGATGAGATCAACGCCATCACGCTCGTCAATGCGCGTCGGCGCGGTTTTGTGATGGGCGGCGCGATTTCAGCTGTGGCTGCGGCTGCCCTCTTTATTGTGGCCTATCTGTTGCTGGCGCGCGCGGGCGGCGGTGGGCCCGCGGTCAGGGCCCTGCCCCAGGAGGCCCACAACCCGGAACAGCCAAGCGTGCCGGCTGTGCAGCCGGCTCCGCCTGCTTCCGCGCTGGTGCCGGCCGTCGAAACCAAGATTGCCGAGCCTGGCCCGTCGCCCGCTGCGGACAAAGTCGCTACGCCTCTGTCTGCGCCGGCCGTGAAGGCACACGCGCCGCTCAAATCGGATGGGACCGTCTCTTCAGGCGCCCACCCCGGACGCTCGCCAACCATGCGCGCTTCGGCGACGGGCAAACGGTCGCGTGGCGGACGTGCGCCTGCTACCGCGGCGAGGCCATCCAAGACCACCGAGAAGTGGTAGCGGGCGTCCCGCAGTGTTTCATCGCCGCGCGTCCCTGGCTTCAACCAGCTGGATGGCTACCTCTGGCGCCGGCTTCGCTCTCCACTCATCCAGCGCAAGGGGCGTCCTGCACACCACCGCGCCGGTCCCCGACCCGACTGGACCCGGCACTGTCTTTTCAACACTCTGTGCACCCGAGAAGCGGTACCATGTTTCTGGGTCATGAAGGAGAAGGACGTCCGGCAGGGCATCGAGAGCTTCCTGAAGCGGACAGTACGGGAGATGATCGTTCCAGCATCGATGGGGCTGGGCTTGGCACTCAGTGGATGCATGGGTAGCCAAGGTGGCACGGGAGGTCTTGTGCCTATTCGCCGAAGCAGCTTGAGCTTGCAGCGACGTCGCACGGGACACCTCCGGACGCAGGTCTGGGCTACCCTGGCTCTGTCCCTGGCCGCAGCATCGACGACCGCTTGCGGGAATCCCTTGAGCGTACCCGGCGCGCCTGACAGTGGCGTCACGGACGATTCGCGATTCGAATCGAAGGATGCATTGCCATCACTTGACTTGTCCGTCCCACCGGATTCCGGTGGATTCCCTGGGGTTCGCGATACGGGGCTGGCACAGGATTCACGGCCTGAAACGCAGGATGCCTTGGTCACGGTCGACTTGCCTGCCCTACCGGAATCCGGCCAGGCATCGGACGCAACGCCGGCTGCTCGATGTGCAAACCAGAAGCTGGACTCCATCGTCTTCCCGGTGCGTGGGACGGTTCGCGGGCCCAGAGTCGATGCAGAGGTCTGCGACAATGGGCTAGGAACGTTCTTTCTTGGTCCGGAAGATTACCTCGTCACCCCGTACAATCAGGACTTCTTCACTACGTCGGAATACGGTGGTGCCGTCCCGCCGGGCTCCTATGGCCCTGGGTTCTATGGCTTTTTGCTCCGCGCGCCGGCTGATGCGCTTTCGGCCAACCTGTCGGGTGGGACGGGGGCGAGCGCTCCCGTAGTCGGTGCGTATGATTCTGCGACGAACTGCGGTTGGCTCGAATTCGACGTGACCCTGCCCGTTCCACCTGGCGTCGTCTGTACGAAGCCCTATGGGCCCTGTGACCCCGGCTGCGAAGGCGTGGGCGAGATGGTGATCTGCGAGCCTGCGCGTGCCATGATGCACTACCGGGCGGCGTCCGCGGCAATATGTGGGTCAAACCAGTATCCACCCCAGGGGGATTGGCAGCTAGCCGTCGCCTCCGTGTCTCCGCTTGCCGTTCCAAACGGCTATCAGCACCACCAAACTCACGGGCACCTGACCGCCACGCTGGTCAACCAGGACGATCCTTCGGACAGCGTGGTGCTGAATCTCGACTTCTAGTCCCGGCTGTCGGGGGCGCGAGCCCCGCGCGCGGGGTAGGTGCGCGCGGGGTAGGTGCCAGAGTTTTCATGAGCGAGCCCAAAGCGAATGGCCGTCCCTACCGCGACGTCGGATGGGGATTTCGGGCAAGGCGCTGGCCGCACTCGGCATCCTGGCCGGCTACAAATCCAAAGGCGCCCGCCGCTGGAAACTCACCCGCGCAACGGCGTAGGAGATCGCGGGTGATTTTCAGTGCCGGGGATGGGACTCGAACCCATAGGTCGCTTTCGCGATAGCGGATTTTAAGTCCGCCGCGTTTGCCATTTCGCCACCCCGGCGAACCAGTGATTCTGAGAGCTGGTGACTGCCTGGCCCGCTTTCCCATCGATGCCCGTGACCCCAGCATGACCCATCGTGTCCGAATCGGCCTCCTTCGTCCTGCCAAGCCGGGCAATTCTGCCTATTGGCGCTATCAGGTCAACGCTCAAGCGGCCCCAGCGTGGCGCCCGACGAATTTCCAATGAATTTCCAGCGCGCCGCAGCCATACTATAATAAAGGTTGAACTTGACTCGCGCGTTCGTTCCGGTGTCGTCAGCAATCGCTGCAGCCCTGCTGTTTGCGGCTTGCGTGAACCTCACGCGAAACTGGTCCGGGGGCAAGGATGCTGGCGAGAAGGACGGCCCGGCTTCTCCTGATGTCGCGACAGGGGGCAGCGGCGGATCCGGTACGGTTGGACCGGATGCTGCCGGTGCTGGCTCGGGGGGCAGTGCTCCGACGGGTGGCACCTTGACGGGCGGGACAGCGTCGGGCGGAGCGGGCGGGGTGCCGATGACGGGTGGAACCACGGGGACAGCGACGGGTGGGGCGGCGGGAAACCCCGCACTGGATGCGGGGACCGTGGCTGACGCAGCCTCGTCCGGGGACGGCGAGGTTGATGTTCCATTTCCTGCCGACTCAAGTCTGCCGGTCGACAAAGGAACGGGCGGCGGCGGAGCGGGTGGCGTGACGACGGGCGGAACCGGCGGGACGGCAACGGGTGACGCAGGGGGAACTGGGGTGGACGCAAAGATCGTGGCTGACGTACCGTCGTCTGGGGACGGCGGGATTGACGTTCCGTTGTCTCCCGATACCACTCTGCCGTCTGATCTCGGAGCGGGGGACTCTGATGGCGCCGAGACAGGCGGGACCGGCGGCGCGGGAACA
>PMCR01000159.1 GCA_003155465.1 Myxococcales bacterium
CAATTTCACTCGGTCCGTCAAACCGTTCGGTGCTCTAGCGTGTCGTTCGCCACGACGCCATTCGGACGTCGCTCTTTCCGAAGGTGGTGATGAGCGGAGACGCTCACGCGTTTCTGCGATTTCTCACCCGTTTCCTCCTTCCCATTGACGGCCCATTGCCCCATGATGATCGCGCTCAGGTTGGCGGTTCGCATTGTGGCGGCCAGCTGGCAGGGGCGACAACTATTCTCGCGGGAGGAATGCATGACGCGGCTGTCTCGTGGATTCGCTGTTCTGGCTGGCTTGTGCGCGATCACGTTGACCGTTGGCTGCGACAGATCGAGCGGAAAAGGGGTCGCCTGTGATGGCGGCGCTTGTAGCGATGCCAAGCGGGACACGTCTAGGAGCGACGCCGTGAATAGAGTCGAAGTCTCGCCGGCCAACCCAGATGGCGTCGTGGCTACGGAAGTAGCCTTCGCCGACACTCAGACCGCCAATCTGGACGCGCCTTTCAGCCACGACGTTCCGGCTGCCACCGCCGAGGTTTCGCCACGAACGGATGTGCCACCTGTCACCGATGTGCCCCCTGCCGACGGGACCCGAGTAGAAGTGGCGGTTCCAGCCGACACGAGCACTTTGCATGACGCCGCAGGCCCCCGTGATGTTGGTTTCGATACTCCACGTCTGAATCCCGATACGAGACTGGACGTACCGGCCGTTCTGCTTGACGCCCCGGTGGACACTCCCTACAGCGGCAGTGGCGGGGCCGGCGGTCAGTCCCAAGATGCTAGTGCAACTGGCGGAGGCGGCATGAGCAGCACCGGCGGCACGAGCAGCATGGGCGGCACGAGCACTGGCGGCACGAGCAGCGTGGTCACGTCGATCAGCAAGGATGGCGTGACCTGGACGTTCTCCGCGCCGGTGATCGCGGGCCAGTTCGTGACCGGCGACTATTGGATCGTGGGTCCGGCGACGGTGAGCGCGATCAGCCCCACGCCGAGCAGCTCCGCCCCGTTCATGAACGGATCGGTCCTGAACCTCCCGACCTCCAATGGCAAGAGTGCTTTCGACTCGCGGCTCAACGACGGCACCGACGAGTCATGGTGGTTCGACGCGAGCCTGCGCTCGTATCCACCGGTGTCGCTCAAGGCGGGCGACTCACTGGTGTCCAGCGTCAGCCTCGCCACGCCGGCATCGCTGCCCGAGGTGATGCGGGCGAGCGACAAGAGCTGCAGCCCGGTCAAGAGCGCCTCGGTCTTGACGGTCCTGTCGGCCGCTCCGCCCGCGGACACGTTCAGGCCCTCGTATTGCGACCGCAGCCAGACCCTGTATCGCGCGAGAGAGCTGCGCCGCGATCTTCTGCCCGCGCACCCCGCGCCCAAACCACAGAGCACGCCCACCCTGGCGCAGTTCGAGGTGCTCTTCCGGCGCCCGTGGATCGACACCAATGCCTTCCTGTTCGACGCGCCCGCCGAGTACATGCCCAGCTACGGCCAGCATGTCGCGTTCGCCGTCAGCTACGCAAGCCTGCTCTTGCTGCTCGATTTTGCCCCTGCCGACAAAGAGCCGCTCACCAACTACCTCGTGCAATACGGGATCGATCTCTACGGCTGCGTGAAGGCGGGCTACGGTTGGCCTGCGTTCGGCGGCCACCGCAGCGGCCGCAAGTTGCCCATCCTGATGGCCGGGCTTCTCTTGCAGGACGATGGGATGAAGAACGTCTCGGCGACCTACCCCAACCGATTCGGCGAGGACATGCAGACCGTCTACGTCAGCCAGATCCCAGGCGGGTATAGCAAAGCCTGGCAGGGTGCGACGGTGATCTACGGCGGGCATTACGGCGTCGATCAGACGAGCGGCACGCCCACTGACAGCAGCAGCAACGGGCTCTACGCACCCTATGAACAACTGCAGCCCAAGGACTGGCAGCTCTTGACGCCGCCGGGGGAGCAGCTCGGCGAGGCGTATCGGCGCTGCTGCACCTCGGTCTCTTGGGTGGGCGAAGCGCTGGCGGCGCGCATGCTCGGCGCCCTGGACACCTGGAACCATCCCGCTTTCTTCGATTACGTCGATCGCTGGATGACCGAGGACGACACGCAGGCGGTGGCCGACATCAAGGCACAGTCGGGGTTTGATTACAGCTCGGATTGGGAGCGCCAGGGCCAGAGCGCGGCGTGGCTGCAGGGCGAATTCCCGCAGTACAGTTTCATCGACGACATGTGGAAGGCGTACCGAAACTGACTTGGCGCGCGGTTGCGTGACCATCGGGGATCGCGCGATTCAAAGAGCTTCGCGGGAATTCTCCTGTCCCGAAGAGAAGATCGGCCTGATCGAGGGGGCGGACATTTCAAACCACCTCTATGACATCGAGGCTTGCGGGCACACTGGCGAGCCGCTCCCCACGCGAGCTGGTCATCGAGAACGCCGTGCCTCGACACCAAGTCAACATCCTTCGTCGAGGCACCGCCCAGGGCAGCGCTGGCGCCTGAGGACGCGGCAGTTCTGGCTCGGGCACGGCTGCGCGAGTTGCGGTGAGCGGGCTTTGTGGTCGTCAACTGGTCACGGTCGACTTGAACTTGCAGTCCAGACTGCAGGCGTTCGGCTACGAGGGACTGTTGCATCTCCTTCCGGCCCGAAGTAGAATGGCTTCTGAGTATGAGCGTGGCTTCGACCCTTGCCGACCCTGCGGCGCATTTTCCTTCAGCCGCCGTCAGCCTTCCCGCGTCGCCGAAGTAAGTTCGCTTGCGGCCGACAAGCCAGAGGCCACGGCAGGGAGGATGCCCTTTTCGCAGTAGATCGGCCGGACCAGCGCCCGCAGTTGACGCAACTGCAGCGCGAACAAGCCCGCCCCAACCAGGCACACGCAGCCGCCGAGGGTGAGCGTCGCCGGCGCGCCGATGCGGGTCGACAGCGTTCCTGCCAACAAGCTGCCAAAAGGCGCCATGCCTGCGAAGGCCATGGCGTACAAGCTCATAAGCCGGCCACGCTTGTCCTCTTCGACGATGGTCTGGAGGATGGTATTGGAAGACGCCATACTAACCATCATCCCGAATCCGGCAAGAGCGATAAGGGGCAAGGAAAGGAGCAGGTGGCGTGAAAACGAGAAGCCGATCAACCCCACACCGAAGCAGGCCGCGGCAAGTGGAATTCTTGTCCCCAGTCCCACAACGGAGTTGCGCGCCGCCAGGTAAATGGTCCCGACCAGTGCTCCAACGCCAGCCCCGGCCATCAGAATTCCCAGCGTATGCGCCCCGCCGCGAAGAATGTCTTTGGCGAAAACCGGCATCAGTATGGTGTAAGGCATGCCCACCAAGCTCACAAGCGCCAGCAATAGCAAAATATTGCGGATCGGCAAGAAACCAAAGGCGTAGCGCAAGCCCACCTGCAGGTCTTTCAAGAAGTTCTTTTCAGAGGCCCGCGCCTGTGGGGAAGAGAGGCGCATGGAGGACAGAGCGACAATAACAGCAATATAGCTGAGGCCGTTGAGAAGGAAGCACGTGCCTTCCCCAACCAATGAGATGAGGATACCAGCGATCGTTGGGCCAATCAGGCGCGAGGCATTGAAGACTGATGAGTTCAGGGCAATGGCATTGGCCAGATCCTCCTTCCGGTCGACCATCTCCAGGGTGAAGGCTTGGCGGGTAGGCATATCGAGGGAGTTGACCACGCCCAAAAAGACCGCCAGGACCATGAGGTGCCAAACCTGGATAAGCCCGGCTAGCGTCAGGTAGGCCAGCGCCAAGGCCTGGAGCATGGCGAGACTCTGGGTAATCACCAACACGCGCCGGCGCTGCCAACGGTCAGAGAGCACGCCGGCAAGCGGCGTGAGCAGGAGCATGGGGAG
>PMCR01000567.1 GCA_003155465.1 Myxococcales bacterium
CCCCGTTCAAAACGGCTATGCTCCGGGCGCCGAGGTCGCCTTCGCGATCTCGCCCTTGGTCGCCAGACGGTCGCGCGTGCGAGTCAAGTAGACGAGGCAGCGGATCGCGTAGTCGACTTGTCGAAAGAGGTACACGTAGGTCCGATTATGCAACGGGAACAGACGAGAGGCTAGCAACTTCTGGCAGGCCCGCGTCGGTTGGATTCTCCGCGCAGAACCTGTCGACGTCGGTCTGGTCCCATGTGGCCGGGTTGTCGTTGATTCACGGCCGTGGCGCCCTGGTACCTAGGCGCCAGAGCCTTTAAGGCTGGAATTGTCTTGAACGCCCAGCGGCGACATGGGGTATTCTCCGCTCTATGCACGCGATTGCGCGTTCGGAATCAGAGACGTTGGTGAAGCAAGACCCGCGAGTCGGCTCGCACCGTGATGGCCGGAAGAGTGCGGCCGTGACGACTTCCCCCACGGCCAGGGTCGCTCTTGCAGCCGCTCGGGCATGTTCATTCCCCGTGGCCCGGACGGCAGTGCAGGCGAGGCTGCTCCCATGTGCCACCCTGACCTTGGTACTATTAGTGGCGTGCGACGGAGAAGCAGGAGCACGGGGTGCGTTCTCGGCCGCGATTGCGATGAAGGTGGAGAGGCACGCGCACACGGCGACGCTGTTGCCAAACGGCACGGCACTCGTCGTCGGTGGGATCAGCGGCTTCGCTCTATCCAGTGCCGAGAGGTACAACCCAGCCAGTGGGAAGTTCACTCTCGCGGGCACTCTGGCGGTAGCGAGATATTCTCATACAGCCACTCTGCTACCCACCGGGAAGGTCCTCGTCGTGGGCGGTGCGGATGGGAGTTTCGATTCCATGATTTTTATCTCAACCGCGGAACTATACGACCCAGCGAGCGGGACCTTCACAGCCACTGGCTCCATGAACGCGGTGAGGCTCTCCCATACTGCTACCTTGTTGCCGAGCGGGAAGGTGCTCATCGCCGGCGGGAATAGTGGATTAGACGCCTCTTCGAGCGCGGAGCTGTACGACCCCGAAAGCGGCAGCTTTATCGCCACGGGTATTATGACCACGACCAAGATGAGCCATACGGCGACATTGCTGTCGAATGGAAAGGTGCTCCTCGCCGGCGGGCTTAGTGGCCTCAACATCTCTTCGAGCGCGGAACTGTACGACCCAGAAAGGGGGGTCTTTGTGGTTGCTGGCGCCATGGGCGTGATTAGGGAAGGACACACGGCGACATTGCTGCCGGACGGGAAGGTGCTCCTCGCCGGCGGGGTTGACTCAAGTGCTGAGCTTTACGACCCGGTGAGCGGGACCTTCACACCCACGGGCTCCATGACCACTGAAAGGCGGTCTCATACGGCGACATTGCTGTTGAACAGGAAGGTGCTTGTCGCTGGCGGCGGGGGTGATTCGAGCGCTGAACTCTACTACTAACCCGGCGGAGGGCACATAGCCATTCTGGACGAGTCGCGTTGCATCGTGATGGACTTGCGACTGGGCGCCAACGTGAGACGAGAGAGGCGGTCAGTTCGTTCCGTCCTGCAAACTCGAAAGCGTGACGGCCGTCTGAGAGGACGCGAGTTGGCTGAAGCGCTGATTCGCATCAAATATGGCTAGTAGTAGATCTCCGCGCTCATAAGAAGACCGGCGGCGTTGTTGTCCCCGCCCGCGACGAGCACCTTTCCGTTCTGCAACAACGTGGCCGTGTGACTGTGCCTCGCTGCGATCATGGTGCCGGTGGTCGTGAAAGTCCCACTCGCCGGGTCGTACAGCTCGGCGCTGGAAAACACCTCCACGTAGGCGGTTCCCCCGGCGATCAGGACCTTCCCGCTGTCCAACAGGGTCGCCGTATGCCAGTACCGGGGCGCGGTCATAGCACCTGTGGACGTGAAACTCCCACTGGCCGGGTCGTACAGTTCGGAGCTTGAGAAATAAGCGGCGTCCTGATTCCCACCCACAACCAGCGCCTTCCCGCTCTGCAACAAGGTCGCGGTGTGATTGTGCCTCGCCGTTGCCAACGCGCCCGTGGCCGTGAATGTCTCGCTGGCTGGGTCGTAGAGATCGGAGTTCGAAACCACAACGACGTTGTTGCCTCCCGCAACCAGCACCTTCCCGCTTGGCAGCAGGGTTGCGGTGTGCCATTCCCTGGCTGTGGTCATGGCACCAGTGGCCGCAAAAGTGCCGCTGTGCGGGTCGTACAGTTCCGCGCTGGCGAGAAATTTCAAGTCAGCGACGCTTCCTCCGGCGATGAGTACCTTCCCATTCTCCAGCAATGTCGCGGTATGCCCAGTCCTGGCGGTTGTCATGGTACCCGTGGCTACAAAGGTGCGGCTTTCTGGGTCGTACAGCTCGGCACTCGAAAGAAAGTCGCCGTGGTCACCATGGCCGCCGGCAATGAGCACTTTCCCGTTTGGCAACAGAGTTGCGGTGTGCCACTGTCTGGCTGCGGTCATCGTCGCCGTGAAGGTGCCGCTCGCCGCGTCATACAGCTCTGAAGTCACAGAGGAATATTCTCCCGCGACCAAGACTCTTCCGTCCAACAACAACGTGGCAGTATGATGGTCTCGCCCCGCGTTCATCGAGGCCGTGGCGGTGAACAACCCCGCGGCCGGCACCACCGTCACCACGACCTGCGCGGTGCTGGAATCGCTGGCTGGATTGGTCACGGTCAGGGTGTATGTGGTGCTTGCCCTTAGGTCACCTGTGCCAACCTCGACGCTGCTATTGACTTTTCCGATTCCGTTGTTGATGGCTCCGTCGCCATCCGCGAAAACTGCTTTCAAACTGGCGCTCGCGCCAGCGTTGATGACAGGGGGACTGGCTGTGAAGCTGACAATGGTCGGGAACGGTACGACCGTAACCAGCACCTGCGCCGTCACTGACTCGCGGTTGGCGTTCCACACCGTCAACGTGTAGGTTGCCGTTTGGCTGGGCGTTACGACTTTCGATGTCCCCGATCTCAGGTAGGCAACCGCCTGATCATCGATGGATAGCACCGCGTACGCGGGATCTCCGGTCAGGGTCCAAGTTAAGGTCGTGCTGTGACCAAGCGTGACCGTCGCCGGCGACGCAGTGAAGCTGGTGATCGCGAGACCCGTCCTTGTGCTCATGCCTCCATCACTCGCGCCACCAAGGTTGGCAGTACTGCCCTGGCACGGCGCCGGGCGACGGTGAGGTCA
>PMCR01000216.1 GCA_003155465.1 Myxococcales bacterium
AGAAACGAGAAGCGGGCGGCTGCGTCGCGCCGCAGACCGATGGCCATGGCGAAGGCGAGCGTGATCCCGGAGCGCGACACACCGGGCACCAGCGCCAAAGCTTGCCCGAGGCCAACGATGAAAGCGTCACGCAAGCTGAGCGAATCCATGGCGCGCTCCCGGCGTGCCAGCCATTCGACCATGGCCATCACCAGGCCGACCACGACGAGCGACGTACCGATGACCGCGAGCGAGCGCAGGGGGCCCTCGACTGCGTGCCTGAAGAGAACGCCGGCGATGCCGATCGGAACCGTGCCGACCACCAGGTAGAGCAACAGGCGAGCCTGGGGGCCACGCCGCCGATTCGGATCGGCCAACGCGGTCAGCATGCCGAGCAGGTCACGCAGAAAGAAGATGACCACCGCTAGCAGGGTGCCCAACTGTATGACCGCGGTGAACGCAGCCCCCGCGTCTGGCCAGCCGAGCAAGGCCGGCGCGATCCGCAGGTGCGCTGTCGAGGAAACCGGCAGAAACTCGGTGAGTCCCTGAATGATGCCGAGAACGATGGACTGGACGAGCGTCAAAGTGGGCCGAGCATAGCGCGCAGATAGCGTCTGTCGGGAAATTCCGGGTCGCCGTCCGGGAGAGCCGGCCAGCGGTAAGCGGGTCGCGTGGGCGAGGGCGTGAGGGTGAGCGTGCTCGTGTGCGGTTCGCGGACGGATCGCGTGCACACACCGCGCCCAACGAACACGCCCACGCAAGACGCACGACGCTGGTCGCCACCGCCCACGCTACCGCTCACGGGCACGCTGGCCGATCTTCGTTGGCTCGGAAAGCCGGCCACTCCCGGTGTTCTCGCTCGCTTCCCCAGAGATCAGACGATGGACACGGCCCGCATCGTCGCGCACCAGCAGGGCGCCGCTGTCGTCGATATCGGTCGCGATTCCCTCGACCCTGGCCCCGTCCCGATCGATGCGACACATCCGACCGAGATCCGCGTAGCGGCGCCACTGCGCCAGACCCAACCCGGGGCCGCGAGCCAGGAAGTCATCGTAGATTGGCTCGAAGGCGTTCAGAAAACCGGCGAGCAACCTGGCGCGGTCGAGAGAGCGCCCGAGCGCGATGCGTAGCGAGGTCGCGCGTTCGGCCAACTCGGGCGGAAACTCCAGGCCGTTCACGTTCACGCCGACGCCCAGCACGATGTGGCGGATTGCTTCGCCGTCCGTCGCCATCTCGGTGAGTATGCCGGCCACCTTGCGAAATCCGCCCGCCATGGGGACCAGTAGGTCGTTGGGCCAACGCAGGCGCGGTAGCACCCCGGCCTTGGCTAGCGTGTCCGCCAGAGCTGCGCCGGCCAGCAGGGTCAGAGGTGCGGCATGGCTGGCAGGAAGGGCAGGGCGAAGCAGCAGGGAAAGGTACAGATTCTGTCCCGGTGGCGAATGCCACGAGCGCCCCAGCCGGCCGCGGCCGGCTGTCTGGCTATCAGCCACGACGAGGAGACCCTCGGCCGCCCCGGCAGCCGCGCGGCTGCGAACCATGTCATTGGTCGAAGCGCAGGCAGAGAAGAATTCGTAGGCTCGGCCCAGGCGTCGGGCGCGTAGCAGATGGAGCAGGGTCCCCGGCGCAAGCTCGTCTTCTGCCGAGTCGTTCTGGCTCACGCCATTCGCCCCGCGGGGGCCGGTGCGATTTCCATCTCCAGAGCCAGATCCGCAGCAGGCGCTGAGTGGGTGAGCGCGCCCACGGAAACCAGATCCACGCCCAGCCGGGCTAGCTCAGGGATACGCGCCAGGGTCACTCCACCCGAGACCTCCACCAGCGGTCGAGGTTTGGCGGTGCGGACGCGCGCCAGAGCTTGCTCCAGATCCGCGGTGCTGAAGTTGTCGAGCAGGATGATGGCAACGCCAGCGGCCAGCGCTTCGTCGAGTTGGGCCAGGGTGTCCACCTCGACTTCGATGTTCAGGCTGTGAGGCACGCGGCCTTTGGCCCGGCGCACGGCCTCGCTGACCGATCCGGCGATCGCCACGTGGTTGTCCTTGATGAGCACGCCCGAGCCCAGGTCGAAGCGGTGGTTGCTGCCCCCACCCACGCGCACGGCGTATTTTTCGAGCAGGCGGAAGCCCGGGGTGGTCTTGCGCGTGTCGGTAATGCGCAGGTTGGTGCCTTGGGCCGCGGCGGTGAAGGCTCGCACCAGCGTGGCAACGCCCGAGAGACGCTGCAAGAAATTGAGCGCTGTACGCTCACCGGCCAGCAGGGCTGCGGCCGAGCCCCGATAGGTCGCGATGCGGGCTGCGGGCTGGGCCTCTGCGCCGTCGAGGATCAGGGTGTCGATCGCGATCGACGGGTCGAGGCGGTGGAAAACTGCGGCGGCCACGTCCAAGCCTGCCAAAGTCAGGCGCTGGCGGGCCACCAGATGGGCTGTGGCCAAGGTTCCCGGATCGACCAATGCCTGCGTGGTCGCGTCCCCGCGTCCCAGGTCTTCCTCGATCGCAAGTTCAATGAGCCGCGTCACGGCGGGGGTGAGAAGCAGGGAGTTGTCGCGTGGGGAGCCCGTCGGCTTTGCCTGCGGCGTACCATCGCGGGAGGGGTTGGGAGCCCTTTGAGGGTTCCCATGTGAGTTCGACATGGGACCAGAATAGCCCGGCCGTCAGCCGGTTGACTACTATGCCCTGCACGCGGTAGGTAGACCTCCCATGCGGGTCACTGCCGGCGCTGACCGCGGGCGCAAGCTGCGCGCGCCACGTGGGGCTACGACTAGGCCCACTGGGGCGAAGGTGCGCGAGGCCATCTTCAACATCCTTGGCCCGCCCCCGCCGCACCCGGTCTTGGATCTGTTTGCCGGGACTGGCTCACTTGGGATCGAGGCTCTCTCCCGGGGCGCGGTGGCGGCTGACTTCGTGGAACGTGACGCACGGGCGTTGGGGATCCTGCATCGGAATCTGCGCGAGCTTGGGTTTTCCGGACGGGCTCGCGCCATTGGATCGAGCGTGTGCAGTGCCTTGCGTCGCATGGCTGGCGAGGCGCAGGGCAGAGCCTTTGGTTGGGTCTTCGTGGACCCGCCTTACGCGTCTGGCGAGGTGGAGCCGGTCTTGTCGATGCTTGCAGGTGGCGAGCTTCTGGCCGAGGGCGCGGTGATCATCGTCGAGCATGACCGCCGACACCTGCCGGCCGAGGGTTTCGGTACCCTGGTCATGACCGACCGGCGTTTCTACGGTGACACGGGGATCTCGTTTTACCGGCCGAGGAGAGGAATAGCCTAGGTGACCCAAAGCCGGTCGATCGCTGTCTACCCCGGGACGTTCGATCCCATCACGAATGGCCACGCGGACATCGTGCGCCGCGCGCTCAAGCTCTTCGACCAGGTGGTGGTGGCATTGGCCGACAACCCCCGCAAGCGTCCGCTCTTTTCGCGCAAAGAGCGCGAGCGCCTGATCCACGAAACCTTGGCCAGTGACGCGGGTGTGGAGGTGGATTCCTTCAGCGGCTTGCTCGTGGACTACGTGCGGCGCCGGGGTGCCAAGTTCGTCATACGCGGCTTGCGAGCCGTGGCCGACTTCGAGTATGAGTTCCAGTTCGCCCACATGAACCGGCAGCTTGCGCCCGAGGTGGAAACCATCTTCCTGATGACGAACGAGGACAACTTCTTCGTATCATCTTCGCTGGTTCGTGAGGTGGCCGAGATGGGCGGGGACATCAGGCGCGTGGTGCCGCCGGTGGTTGCCGCCGCATTAAAGAAGAAGTTGAAGAAGGTGAGGTAACATGTTGGTTAAATTGGCGAAACGTCTGTCTGTCGTCGAGCCATCTATGACCTTAAAGGTGACCGCAAAGGCGGCGGAGCTGCGGGCACAGGGCGTGGACGTGGTGAGCTTTGGCGCTGGCGAGCCGGACTTCGACACGCCGGATCACATCAAGGAGGCAGCCAAGAAGGCGCTGGATGCCGGGGCCACCAAGTACACCGCGGTGGAAGGAACGCCTCAACTGCGCAAGGCGGCAGCGGCCTGGCTGGGCAAAGCGCACGGCTTCGAGGTGAACCCCAAGGAGGTCATGGTCAGCGCGGGCGCCAAGCAGTCGCTCTTCAACGCCTTCCACGTGTTGCTGGACGAGGGCGACGAGATCATCATTCCAGCGCCCTACTGGGTGAGCTACGCCGAGATCGCCAAGCTGGCCGGCGCCAAGCCGGTGCCGGTGGTGTCCCGGCCGGAAGACGAATTCGTCGTCAACCCCGAGGCAGTGGCCCGGGCGATCACGCCGCGCACGCGCATGATTCTGATCGTGTCGCCCAGCAACCCCACAGGTGCGGTCTACGACGAGGAGACCCTGCGTGCTCTGGCCGACCTGGCGGTCAAGCATGATATCTGGCTGCTCACCGACGACATCTACCGCTGTCTTTGCTACGGCAATGCCCGCTTCGTGCAGCCGGCCACTTTCAGCCCCGAGGTGCGCAAGCGCACGATCATCGTGGATGGGGTCTCCAAGGCCTTCGCCATGACCGGGTGGCGTATCGGCTTCTGCGTGGCGCCCTTGCCTGTCATCGAGGGTATGTCGACTCTGCAGGGGCAGTCCACCACCAACGCGGCCGCGGTCAGCCAGGCGGCTGCGGTGGCGGCGCTGGAGGGACCGACCGACGAACTGGAACGCATGCGGCTCGAGTTCGACAAGCGGCGCCAGTTCATGGTGAAGACCCTGCGGGCCATGCCAGGGGTCAAGTGCGTCGAGCCCAAGGGGGCTTTCTACGCCTTCCCCGACATGAACGCGTTCGTGGGCCGGCGCACGCCCGCGGGCAAGGTCATCGACGGCGATCCGGCGCTGTGTGAGTATTTCATCGAGGAAGCCAGGGTGGCGGTGGTGCCAGGATCGGCCTTCTACGCCCCCGGCTACGTGCGCTTGTCGTATGCCACCTCGCAGGCCAACATTGAGAAGGGACTCCAGCGCATCGGCGAGGCGCTGGCCAAGCTGAAGTAGGCGGCTCTCACCATGAGGAGTCGGCCAGCGTGCGCGTGAGCGGTAGCGGCAGCGTGAGCGACCAGCGGAGCGCGGCTAGCGTGGGCGGCCCGCGTGAGCGTGAGCGGCCCGCGGAGCGCTCACGCCCTCGCCCTACGCTTTCCGGCGCCCGCGCACCCCACCCGAACACGCTC
>PMCR01000408.1 GCA_003155465.1 Myxococcales bacterium
AACGCACCGCCATCACGTCGCTGTGGTCGCCGAAGATCGACAGGGCGTGGGTGGCCACGGTGCGGGTCGAGACGTGCCAGACCGTCGAGGTCAGCTCGCCCGCGACCTTGAACATGGTCGGGATCATGAGCAGCAAGCCCTGCGCGGCGGTGAAGGTTGTGGTCAGCGCGCCGGACTGAAGGGCGCCGTGGGTCGCGGCGGCTGCTCCCGCCTCGCTCTGCATTTCAACCACGGACGGGACCGTGCCCCAGATGTTGGTCCGGCCCATGGCCGACCACTCATCGGCCCACTCACCCATGTTCGACGAGGGGGTGATGGGGTAGATGGCGCAAACCTCATTGGTCTTGTGCGCTATATAGGCAGCGGCTTCGTTGCCGTCAATCGTGACTTTCTTGCGAGCCATGTCGTGGTCCTCCCAGGGGTAAAACTTAGGAAAAACGCAGTCTTCTTACGTCCGCCGTGTCGGCGAAGCAACAGGAAGTTTTGCCGGTGCAACGCTGCGCTTATGCCGCAGACGAGAGTCGATTTTCGGCCGCGCCAGCGCGACGATCTGCGAAGAGCAGACGGCTCACGTACTCGCTCACCCTGACGCTCACGCCGGCCGCGATCCGCGGGCCGGCGGCTCTAGATGTTCGGCACCGGAAACGGGGCGCCGGGTTTCGCGAAAAGGTAGCCCTGGAAGAGGTCCGCACCGATTTCGACCAGGATGCTGCGCTCGGCCTCAGTTTCTACCCCCTCGGCCACCAGCGGCGTTTCCAGCTCCCGGCACAGGCGGGCCAGCGCGTGCACCATCTTGCGTTTAGTCGGCGTGGTGTCAATACCGCGAATGAGTGACATGTCAAGCTTGACCACGTCGGGTTCGAGTTGCGCGAAGCTGTTCAGCCCGGAATAGCCCTCTCCCAGATCATCGACCGCGATGCGATAGCCCAGGCTGCGCAACTGGGCCACGCGCTGGCGGATGTCGGGTATTCTCTCCAACGCCATGCGCTCCGTGATCTCGAGATGAATGCGCGAGGCAAACTCGGACAGCGGCGCGTGCGGAGAGTAGAGATCGTCGTCGGCCAGATCCAGCACGTGCAGATTGACAAACATCCCTGGCAGGTTCGGGTGGTCGCGCATCACGTCCGCAACCTGCGCCCGCGTCTTGCGCCCCAGGGTCGACATCTCGTCAAGTGCCTCTGCCGTCTTGAGGATCTCCAAGGGCGAGCGGAGTTCGGCGTAGGTGGTGCGCATCAGCGCCTCATAGGCCACCACGGTCTTGCGCGACCAAGACACGATCGGCTGGAACGCGGTCCACATTCCAGCCAGTGCCCTGTCGAAGCGCAACCGCATCGTCTCCAACTCGCGTTCGTGCTCCTCGGTGCAGTGCAAGATGCGTCGCTCGCGCCGCGCCACGCGGTGCATCTGCACCGCGCGCGAGAGCACGTCCCTTAGCTGGGGCATGGAAAGCGGCTTAATGAGGTAGCTCAGCGCGCCCCACTCCACCGCGAGCTGTGCGCTATCCAGACCTGGGCCGCCGGTCATCAGGACCACGGGGGTATCGCGGTCACGCTCACGAACGGCACGCAGGATTTCGAGGCCACTGAAGTTGGGAACGTTGATGTCGGTCAGCACGACATCGAATTGCCTCGTGCGCGCAAGCTCGATCGCCGCGCCACCATCCGAAGCCGTCTCTACGCCATAGCCCCAGGTTTGCAGGATCCGCACGCAGGAACGGGCAAAGGTCTCGTCATCGTCCACAACGAGAACCAGCGGCCGCGGCTTGCCCTCTTGCGATAGGCTGGCCTGAGCAAATTCCACTTTGGCGTCCACGTGTTTGACTGCCTTACGGGCCTGAGACCCGTTAAGAAACCTATCGGCACATCGGCACCGAGGTTAAGGACGTTCCGATGACGTTCTTGGTGACGCCTTGGTTGCAGCCGCAAGGCTGCCCTGTGTACGATGGCGCCCATGCTTGGGGTGAGAGGACTTCTCATGCTGACTCTGGCCGGCTTCGGCGTGGTCTTCACCGCGCTTTGGGGCCGTGACATCGCTCGCAAACGAGCGCGGGCCGTCGCCGTAGGCACGCCGCTGGCCGGCGATGCCGAAGCGCAAGCCACGCGGCCGGGCTGGCCCTCGCCCCTGCAGATGCTCATCGGCTTGGTGACGAACTTCTTCGATTTCCTCGGCATCGGCTCCTACGCCACCACGACTTCGATCTACAAGATGCTGCGCCAGGTGCCGGATCGGCTGATCCCGGGGACGTTGCTGGTCGGGCACTTCTGGCCAACGGTGGCGCAAGCGGTGATCTCCATCACCATCATCGATGTCGACATGGTCACGCTGGTGTCGCTCATCGGCGCGGCCGTCCTGGGATCCTGGCTGGGGGCGGGCATGGTCAGTGGCTGGCCCAAGCGCAAGATCCAGATCGGCATGGGCTGGGCCTTGCTCGCGGCGGCGGGACTCATGTTCGCCAAGGCGATGCACTGGCTTCCGCCGGGCGGCAACACCCTGGGCCTCGAGGGCTGGCGCCTGGCGGTGGGCCTCTGCGCCAACTTCACCTTCGGCGCACTCATGAACCTGGGCATCGGGGCCTACCTGCCCAGCCTGGTAGTTTTCGGATTGCTGGGTGTGAACCTGACTGCCATCTACCCCATCATGATGGGCTCCTGCGCGTTCATCATGCCGACGAGCAGTATCCGTTTCATCGGGCACGGCGCCTATGCCACGCGCGCCGCCCTGGGCCTGGCGGTCGGCGGGGTTCCCGGCGTGCTGATGGCTGCGTACATCATCCGCCAGCTCGACGTGAAGCAGCTCCTGTGGATGGTCAGCGTGGTGGCGGTCTATGCCGCGCTCTCCATGCTGCACTCGGCGGCCAAGGACAGGCGTGCGGCCAACGCCGCCGGGCCCACGCCGGAGGCCGGCTAGTGGGCAATCCCCTTTTCGCCACCAAGAGCATGGACAAGTTGCGCGCGGACGCAGAGTTCGCCCATGGTCTGAAGCGAACCTTGGGTCCCGTGGACCTGGTGTTGCTCGGCATCGGCGCCATCATCGGCACCGGCATCTTCGTGCTCACCGGCCGGGCCGCCGCAGCCAACGCCGGCCCCGCGGTCGCCCTTTCCTTCACCGTCGCGGGCATCGCGTCCGCCTTCGCAGGCCTGTGCTATTCCGAAATGGCGTCGATGATCCCGATCGCGGGCAGCGC
>PMCR01000406.1 GCA_003155465.1 Myxococcales bacterium
CGCCGCAGCCTCGGGGCCAAGAGCTCACGGAAAAGCGCCGGCGGCACGACCGCCGGGGAAGCCGAGGGATCGAACACGACGCAGAGGTGCGCTCCGGCTTCCAGCTGCGCTTGCCCAAACCTCACCGCCACATCCGCAGCGAAATCCAGCAACCGCTCGAAGGCTTCCGGCTCGTCCACCGCAGCAAAGAGGGCTCGCTCGGCCCCGAGCAGCTGGCAAGCCAGGGTCAT
Source organism: Myxococcales bacterium (assembly GCA_003155465.1). The sequence goes on from PMCR01000406.1 coordinate 231, forward strand.
CGGTCCCAGCACGCAACCCGCTACCAGCACGCGATTTTCCAACCGCTGCCTGAGCAGCCGGGCCGCCTCCAAAAGAACGGGCATGCGGCCAGCCTTGCTGGGATTCGGAATTGCAAGCTCGGCGACGGCGGCCGGGTGTTCGATTGCAAAGTGCTCGACCGACGGGTAGCCGTCCTTTGGGAAGCGCAGGCGAGAACCCAGCGCCTCGGTTTCCACGTTGACGTCCAACAGAGCGAAGACAGCATCGTGGCGGTAGCGTTCCAGAGCCGAGACTTGGCACTGGGCCAGAACAGCGGCGTCCGTAAGATAGCGTTCTAGAGGCACCCCCGCGATTCTCGCGGCGTGCCCGAAGATCTGCGGGATGACCGGAACCCTGTCGCTGGGGGTGAAATGAACCGCCGCAAGGATTCGTTCGAGCCCGGTCATCGCCGCAGCTCTTCCAGAAAGTGGACGCAGTCGAAGGCATCACGAGCAACGTAGTCGACGTTCAACGCCTCCGCTGTGCACTGCTTGAGGGCAGCTCCGCCAGCCACGACTGCCACATCGGAGAGGCCGCGCTCGCGCAGCAGTCCGCGCAGCTGGCGCACCAGCGGAACAACGGGACTGATGAGCCCGCTTGCCAGCACGGCGAAAGCATGTTCCCGCGCGGCGGCGGCGACCATCTCAGCGACGGGGCAGTCCTTGCCGCAATCAACGACCCGGAAGCCCTTGGTGGTCAGCACCATACCAGTGATGTTCTTGCCCAGATCGTGGACATCGCCCTGCGGTGTGGCGATGACCACCGTGCCGCGCGTGCCAGGAATCGCGCCCTCGGGAAACGCCTCGCGCGCCACCGCCATCGCCGCGCGGCCGGTTAGCATGATCTCCAGCAGGTTGAACTGCTCGGTCGTGCACTTGGCGCTCATGCCATCCATGGCGGCCTCGAGCCCTTCAACCAGCAAACGCTGCCCGTCGGGTCGCGATGCCCGCACCCTGCGCGCCTCCGCGAGCGCGGCCTCGGAGTCTCCATCGAGGAGGTGCGCGACGAGCGTGCTCAGCGTGGCGTCCATGCAGCTCGTGAAAGTATACGTCGCCTCATCGACTGGGCAACCAGAGAGCGTCGCCTTGGCCCGTCGCTGGCGTGAGCAGCGGGCACCGGCCGACCAGTGAAGGTCACACAGGACGACGACAGCAGACACAAAGGACGCCAGATTGTCATGAGCCCAGGGGTAGACCTATTCGGGAGCGTTGTAGATGCATCTTTCCCTGCGTGAGCCGGGAAACGTCGAGCAGCTTCTCCACCATCTGTGTGAGATGCTTAGAAGTCGCGACAAACGCGCCTCTGAATCATCTGCGCGACTCTTGCGTGATCCTCACCGCGCCACTGCGAGCCCGGGTACGCGTTACCAGATGGTAAGGCCTCGCTGGTGGGGTGGTACGAAATGGGGACAGCGTCGCGCTAACCGCAACTTCGCGTGATCCGTGATCCTGGGACAACAAGCAGGCCTGGCCGGCAACGGGCGGCCAGACACCGGCGACCGCCGACCGGCACAATTATTGCTCAACACCCGGCCAGGCTTCCACGACATGCGGGGAAGCCGACGAGGATCCCTTGAAGCAAGAGGAGTAATGACAAATGGAATTCTCGACGAGCAAAGCGAATGGCGTGGCTACCCTTCGCATCGCGGGCGAGCTGGACGCGGTCACGACCGCGGACCTTCGCCCGTCGGTCAACGCCCTGGTTGCCGAGCGGCATTCCCGCGTCGTGGTCGATGTGTCGGGTTTGCGCATCATTGACAGCACGGGTGTGGGCGCAGTGGTGTCCTTGTACAAAAAGACCAGGGAGTACGGCGGCGTGGTAACCGTGCAAGGTCTGCGCGATCAGCCGTTGGCGATCTTCAAGCTTCTACGCATGGATCGCGTTCTGGCAGCGTGACGGCGCATGGTACTGGGCGGATGCAGAGTGACGAAAGCAAGAGCCCAGCTCGAGCCTGCCGTTGAAATACTTTCTGCATACCCTTCTATGAAGTTGCGGCCGGTTCACCGGCAGGCCGTCTGCCAAGAACCCGCAGCACAGTCATGAGCACCAGCGGGACTACGCCCGCCACGATGAAGACCACGTCGGCACCGATGCGCAGCCATTCCAGTACGTGAAACGGCCCGCTCATCAGAAAGGTCAGCCGCCGGGCATGCCAGTATCCGTTGGTGAGCGAGTCGGCAAGTTGAAGCACGCCGCCCGGAAAGAGATCGATGGCCATCATCAACGCCAGGCCCACATTGAGCCCCCAGAAACTGAGCTTGACCAGAGGTTCGGTTCGCTTCCACCCAGGGTTGTCGGACAAACAGCGCAGGCAGAACACCAGCACGGCCAGAGCGAGCAGTCCAAAGACGCCGAACATGGCCGCGTGACCGTGGTTGGCCGTCAAAAGCGTGCCCACTTCGAAATACGACACTATGGGCAGATTGATCAGGAACCCGAACACACCTGCCCCGACGAAGTTCCAGAAGCCCACGGCCATCAGGAAGTAGATGGTCCACTTGTGGTTCGCGGCGACCGTACGCACAGAGGGCTCGGCGCGCAGGTGGCGCAGACGGATGAAGTCCCACGCATCCAGGGTCAGCAGGGTGAGTGGAACGACCTCCATGGCCGAAAAGCAGGCGGCCAGGCCCATGTTCAGGGTGCCCTGCCCAGTGAAATACCAGTGGTGGCCAGTACCGATGATTCCCGCCGCGAGAAACAGAATGGCGTCCAGGTACACCATGCGAGTGGCGGTGCGCACCGACACCAGGCCAAGCTGGCGGAACATGACAGCCACCAGCACCGTGGCGAACAGTTCGAAGAAGCCCTCGACCCACAGATGGATGATCCAGAAACGCCAATTGTCGATGACTGCGAAATTGGTACGCGGTCCAAAGAACAGCGCCGGCAAGTAAAACAAAGGAATGGCCACGGCGGCATAGAGAAACAGCGAGGACAGTTGCCCGCGCTCCGGTTGCCGCATCGCCGGCCGCAACGCGCGGAACATCAGCACCAGCCAGCCGACCAGTCCCGCGGCCAGCAGGAATTGCCAGAAGCGGCCCAGGTCCAGGTACTCCGAGCCCTGGTGCCCCAGCCAGAACCAAAGTGTCCCCAGCTTGTTGTTGATGCCGAGAAACTCACCCCCGAGACTGCCCAGCACGACAACGGTCAGTGCGGCCAGCAACAGGAGGACGCCGGTTCGCTGGCCCTTGGGCTCGCCGCCACCCACCAGAGGAGCCATGAATACACCGCCCGCCACCCAGGCCGTCGCAATCCAGAAGATAGCCAGTTGAAGATGGTACGTGCGCAGCAGGTTGTACGGCAGGAAGGCTGAGATATCGATCCCGTAGAACGCGCCGGGCTCGACCCGGTAGTGCGCCAGGCCGCCGCCCACCAGGACCTGAAGCAGGAAGAGAACGACCACCACGGCGAAGTACAGTCCCGCCGCGCGCTGGCTGGGGGTGATGGTCCAGCTCAGCAAGGGACTGTCGTACACGTGTTGCGCCTGGCGTTCGCCGTGCCAGCCGAGATAGTCGAATCGCCCGACCAAGAACAGCACTGCGCCCAGGCCGGCCAGCAGCGTAATCAGACTCAACGCGCTCCACAGATAGGTCGAGGCAGTCGGGTGGTTTCCCGCTGCCGGATCATAGGGGAAGTTGTTGGTGTACGAATACTCCTTGCCGGGACGTTGGGCGGTCGCGGCCCAAGCCGCCCAAGCGAAGTACGAAGTGAGCGCCGCCAGCTCCCTAGGGTCGCTGATGTATCCGCGCGCCAGCCCCGGCGCGGGCTTGTCGCCTGAAAAGTAGCTCGACCATTCCCTCTTCTGGATGGCGTAGGCGGCGACCTCCCCTGGTGCGAAGACCAGGGTGTCGCTCTCGGCGTGGTAACGATTTTGCTTCAACGTTCGCCGCGTGAGCTCTGCGGTTTCCGCAGCTGCGCCCATCTCCAGGGCCTCGAACGGCCGGCCGAATCGCTCTCCGGCAATGGTGTCGCGCATGATCTCGGTCAGGCGATGCAGGTACTCCGCGCTGTAGTCCGGGCCGAGGTAAGCGCCGTGGCCCCACAGGGTGCCGTGTTCCATGAGAGCGTACTTGAGGAAGACCTCCTGTCCGGCTCCAATGTCGTCGCGGGTGAAAATGGTCGCGTCCAATTCGTCCGTGACCCGTCCCGGGATGGGCGGCGCATTGCTGTAGGTCTTTACGGTCAAGAACGACAGCACAGCGAACCCGATGACCATCACCAGGATCACGCCATGGCGCCACCACGCCGACAAAGGGGAACTCTCGGACACGGGGTTCGTCATTGAAGGTTCCTTCAGGGGGCTGGCTATAGGGTCGAAATTCGATGCGCAACTGCATCCCTATGTGCCGGGAAAAACGCACGGGACGAGGACCGGCAGCAACTGGTGGGATTTCCGAATTGGCTATTCAGGCCTGCACCCGCAGGTAGCGTTCTACTGAAGCGGCGGCAGTGGAGCCCGCGGCCGCGGCTGTGGCGATCATCTTGACCTTGCCTGGATAGGCCACGAAGTCGCCAGCCGCAAACACGCCCGCAACCGCGGTGCGCATGGAGGAGTCCACTGGCAGATGGCTTCCTTCCAGGCTCAGATTCAGATCCCATTGGGCCAGTCCGCCCAGATCCGGCACCTGACCGATGCCGACCAGCAGCAGATCCGCGGAGATCTCGTACACCTCCTGCCCGTGCACCGCCACCAGCACATGGTCCAGTACGCCATTTCCGCCCAACCCGACCACCTCTGCCTCAGTCATCACTTGCACGCCCGACGCGCCCAATCGCTCCAAAGAGGATTGCGCGAAAACGCTGCTATCGGCCTGTCCAAGGCGAGAATGCGGAGTGACGAGAGCAGAAGCCCAGCTTGAGTCTGCCGTTGACACCATGCTGCGGCCCAGTTGTAGCCGATCAGGCGTCATGGCACCTCATCGAGAATCTCACCCAGTTTCTCCAGGCTTGGCGGTTTTGCGAGGTGTCTCTTGAACCCCGCCGCCGCCGCTCGTTCCAGATTCTCTGAACACCTCGGCCAGTTTCAGGTTGCTGCGTTCAAGCGCCAGCTCCGCCCGCTTGCGCTCGGTCACGTCGAGCACCAGCGACAGCACGGAAAACTTGCCGTCTGGGTGGTGCAGCGTCGAGTTGTACCACTCGCAATGGATCACCGTGCCGTCCTTGCGGACGTTGCGGTTTTTGCACACGTTGCGCGGACACTTGCCACTCAGCATGTCCCCCATCATCTGCGCCGCCAGCGGCCAGTCCTCGGCGTGGACCCAGTTCAACTCGTCGATTCGCTTGCCGACGGTCTCCTCGGCGGTCCAGCCGAAAACCTTGGTCGCTTCGTCCGACCAACGTACGATCCGGTAGTCCGCCGACGACCACTCGATGACCGCCAATGGAGAATTCTCTAGCAGGGACTCCAACCGCTGTTCTGCGCCGCGAAGTTCCTTTTCGGCTCGTCTGCGTTCGGTGATGTCGCGCACAACGCTTATCAGTGTGCGCGTCCCATCTATCGTCGCCCCGCGGGAGCTGACGTCCACCGGGAAGGTGCTGCCGTCCTTGCGCTGGTGGACGGTCTCGAAAAGGATGCCGCGCACGTCGGCGATGCCCATCTGCTCCTCGGACAGCGACCGGGTGTCGGGGGCGCGAAGATCGCGGATGGAGAGCGACAGCATCTCCTCGCGGTTGTAGCCATAGGCGTTTTGGGCGGCGACGTTGGCCTCCAAGATGCGCCCGTCCTCCCGCCTCATGAACAGCACGATATCGCGGGTGTGGCTGGCCAGCAGCTCGAAGCGGCGCAGGGCTTCCTCGGCCTGCTTGTGCTCCGTGATGTCGCGGATAATGGCAATCGACCGGCGTTGTCCCGTCTGGTCGGTCAACAACGCGGTTGAGAACTCGGCGGAGAAAGTCCCACCATCCTTGCGTCGGCAGGTCACTTCCCCGACCGCCCGGCCCTGGCCGTCCCGTCGCCCGAGCATCTCTGCTAGTCTGGGATCGTTCGTCTCGATATGGGACTGCCGGTCGAGTCCGACGAACTCCTCGGCGCTGTAGCCGAACATCCGGCATGCGGCAGGGTTGGCAGAGAGCACCTTTCCCGATCCGGCTGGATCGGTCACTAGAATGGCATCGCTTGCGTGTTCGAAAATTGCACGAAAACGCTCCTCGCTCTCGCGCAAGGTCTCCTCGGCTCGCTTGCGCTCGGTGATGTCGCGCAAGATCACAAAGGACGTGGTCCGGTCGGGCAGGATGACCGAGCTGACCTCGGCGGTGAATTTCGTGCCGTCCTTGCGCACGTAGCCCAGTTCGCGGCGCAAGCGGCCCGAACGAGCCCGCTCGGCCAAGGCAGGGCCGTGGCGCGGGTCGGACCCGTCGGTGATTCCTTCGCGACCCGCGCGGATCAGTTCCTCCTCGGTCATGCCAAAGGTCTGGCAGGCGGCCTGATTCGCGGCAAACACCCTTCCGTCG
>PMCR01000503.1:0-8870 GCA_003155465.1 Myxococcales bacterium
CGAATCCCCTATGGGTTGAGTCGGGTAAGGCCCGGCTCCGGCACCGGGCCCGCCATGCCCGGCGGCGGCGGTACGGCTGGTTCCGTCTTGGCCTAGACCGCTTCTCTGTGGCAAGCGAGCCGGCAAGGGGCGGGTCTTGCACTTCGATGACTGTCCGGCTGCCTTGCCGGAGAAGTAGCGCGACTACCCGCCCATAGTCACTTTCCGCGCCTTCCGCGTACCGCCCACGAACGCGCTCACGCCCACGCGACCCGCGGTACTAGAAGCGAACGCGTACGCCCGTGTTGAAATCCATCACCATCGAGAATGTGGGGAATCCGGCCATGCCGTTGATTTCCAGGATCCAGCTCCAGCTATCGCTCAGGCCAACCGACATGCCTCCGCCGGCGCCGGCCACGATCGGGCCGCCCCTCACCGTATCGCTGATCGTCTTCCCGCTGGTGTCACCCTGCTTGGTGAGGCCCGAGACGAGGAGGCGGAAACCCAGGCCGCCGCCCAGCATGGGGCCGACGTAGAAGCGCACGGTCTCACCATTGGTGAAGTAGAGCAGTCGCACCAGGAATGCGACGGACGCCGGGGCAACGGGATTGCTGGCAGGCTGAGGAATGTACTGCACTCGTCCTTGCAGCGAGAGGGAGAGTTTCGGAGACAGAAAGTAGCCTACCTCCGGCGTGACTTGGCCCATCTTTGCCAAGGCGTAGCCCGCGCGGAAATCGGTCTTGTGGTAAATCTCGGGCCCCTTGCCCCCGGCATAGCCCAACCCCGAACCCAAGCCGAGGCCGAGCCACCATGAGCTGGCCTCGCCGCCTTCGGCCTCGCCTCCGCCATCGTCGTCGGCGCCTCGTCCGCGCCGGGAGCCTGAGCCTGCCCCCGCCGACCCTTGATCGCCGCTGCGTATGCCGACCACGGTGGGACTGTCCGCGCTCCCAACTGAGCTTGCGAGCTCACCCTGTCGGTCGTGCGCCTGGAAGTAGAGGAAGAGCTGTTCGCCCGAGGTTGCTTCCGGTGGAAGCTGGGTGGCCCAGCCTGGGCTTCCATCGAGCGTCGACTCGGTCGACATCTTGCGCGATCGGAACGCCGAATTTTCCCCCGAACGGAAGTACACGATCACCTCTTTGGCAGAGAGCGGGCCGTCTGCCACGCAGCGCAGCTTGAGCGACGAGCCCGCTTTCGCCATGTCCGCGACCGGGCAACGGAGCTGGCCCTGCGACGACACCGGTGCTTCGGTCGTGTCGGGGACGGGCGGCGGTGTCTCGGTTTCCATCTCGGAGCGTGCCCGTTGGAAGAGATCCTTCACCTCAGGGGAGTTCAGCTCCTTGTTGGGTACGTACTCAGGCCGCAACTCCAGCGCCTTCTTGAAATGGAAGAGGGCCTGGCCTTCGTCCTTGATGCCGGCGGCGTAAAGGACGCCCAGGTTGCCGTGGGTTCCCGCCATCACGACGTGAGCCCCAAGTCCGGCCGCCTCACCAATCTCCAGGGCTTTCTTCAGGCTCCTCTCGGCGAGCGTGAACTCCATGGCATCGAAGAACTGTCGGGCCTCCTTGTTGAGGCCGACCACTTTCTTCACTGCTTCCGGGTTCGCGCCAGCCGCCTCGACCACGCCGGCTGGCAGGGCGAATAGGAGCCACGCGGCGGCCCCCAGGAAAAGGTGTCGATTGAACCAGTGGCGTACTGTCTTTCGCGCGCTCATGGCCTCACATAGAGGAAAAATTCCTTCCCCCGCTTTATAACTCGGGGGCCATTCAAAGTGTCAAGAACTTAGCCGACTACGCACTCGACACGAACCCGGGCTCCGGCTGGGGGGTAGGGAACGACGGCCCTGTTGATGGCCCGGCCGTCAACCACCAGCCGCGCCGTTGCCGCGACTGACGACGTGAATCTCGGACTCGGCACCGCGGCAACGACGGCGCACCGTGAACTCGCGAACCGAGGAGCCTACGCAGGGGTGCACACCCAGACCATCGAACTCCGGACGAATTTCGATGAGATGCTGCGTGACAGCCACATAGCACCATGCAGCAGTTCCCGTCAGCCAGGCGTTCTTGACCTCGCCGTGCCTGACAGCGTCACGTTCGGCGACCATCTGAAGAGGTGTCCGGCTCCAACCTTCTGCAGCACGATTCGAGACTCCTCGCCTGACGCCGCCGTGACCGAGAATTGCGCCGGGAATCACCTCCCGCCGTACTTCCCAACCCATCCTCGGCTTTCGGCGCATAGATCGACGCCGCCTGACACTACTGATTGAAATTCGGACCGAGCCGGCGCGTCGCGAGGAGCCCTGGCCGCGACGAGCGACGAGGGAAGATACTCGACGTATCTGACTGAGGAGCGAGAAAGCGGACAGGGCCCGCAGCAGCGACGACGACGGGAGAATTTCAATCAGTAGTGCTAGGTGCGCTCGACCGCGGTGTACCGCCGCGCTCTCGCCGGTGGCGAGGAAACCCTGCTGGTCGACAGCACGAAGGTGCCGACCCTGGACGGCGCGCTCTTGCAACAACCCGAACCGTCGAAGGACGCTACCCACCTGGCCATCACGTTGCGCGGGTCCAAGCGGGAAACCGGGATCTGGGATCTCAAGCAAAACACCTGGACCCTTACCCCAGGGTTTGATCCAAGATGATCGAGGCCGTTGGCTTCCCGAATCCGATCTACTGACTCTGATTGATGGGCGTTCCTCCGGCGGTGAAACGCGCGTCGTAAACGCCAGTGGGAATTCCCACAATACCTGTCAGCAACAAGGGGTTCAGGGCCTTCTCGATATTCGGCCTGATGTCTTGTTCTCACGCCCAAAGACGTGCAGACCCGGACGACGTCCCTGAGAAATGACGCCGAGGACATCTGGGCCTGCGACTTTGTCCAGACCTATGACATCATGAGTACTTGCCCTCGTGCAATTGACACGCGGAACCACTCGGAGTGAGAGGCAAATGACCGAAGAAATCAAGAAGCTGTTCTGTCAAGTACTCCTGGGAGCGCTTTGCGCGTTTGGGGCGGGATGTTCGAGCAGTTCGGAAACCACCACCCCAGGCATGGGCGGGACATCCACCGCGACGGGCGGCAGGACGACAGCGACCGGTGGGAGTACGTCGGAGGCAGGCGGGGCCACGACTGCCACTGGGGGAAAACCGAGCGTGACGGGCGGGAGCACGGCGAGCGCCGGCGGCGCCATTTTCCCGACTGGCGGGAGTTCGTCGGGAGTGGGAGGCATCACCTTCCTGACCGGTGGAAGTGGGACGAGCACGGGCGGAAACACTGTAGGGACTAGTGGTCTGGCTGGAACGGGCGGCATTCGCGATTCAGGGACGGCGGGTGGCGCGACAAGTTCGGGTGGCGGAGTGAGCAGTGGCGGTGCCACGAGCGCGGGCGGCACGTCGAGCGCGGGCGGCACGTCGAGCGCGGGCGGCACGTCGAGCGCGGGCAGTACGTCGAGCGCGGGCGGCACGTCGAGCGCGGGCGGCACGTCGATGACGGGCGGTACGTCGAGCATGAGCGGCAGTCGTGCTGGCGCCGTCACCGGCGGCGCGGCCGGCATGGGCGGCGCGACCGGCACAGGCGGCGTGGTTAGCTCGGGCGGCGCAAGTGGTGCTGGCGGTGCGCAAATGCAGCCGTTCAAAGGAATCGCCGGCGGGGCGTGCAAGGTGCGCACCGCGATGAACGTGTCTTGGTATTACAACTGGTCTCAGAGCGAGAACGAGGCCTGTGCCGTCGCGAATGGCGTCGAGTATGTGCCCATGATTTGGGGCGCGGGAACCGCGGCCAGCATTCAAGCCTCCGTCGCGGGCTTCGCGAGCAAGGGCACCAAGTACGTGCTCGGCTTCAACGAGCCGGACAACACGACCCAGTCCAACATCTCAGTGGCATCGGCGATTGCGCTCTTGCCCGCGTTCGATAACCCGAGGATCGCCGTCGGAACGCCCGGGACTCAAGCCAATACCACCGGGCAAGCCTGGTTCAAAGAGTACATGGCAGACGTTGCGGCCAACACCGCGCTGCGCGCCGACGTCATCGCCATTCACTGGTACGGCTGGAACGCGGGCTCGTGCGACGCCGCGGCCGCACAGCTCGAGAGCTACATCAACTATGCGGAAGGCTTTCCTGGCAATCGGCCCGTTTGGCTGACCGAGTGGGGCTGCCTGAACCAAAGCGCCCCGACGGCAGCGGGGGTGATCGCCTTCTTCAAGGCAGCGCTCGCAGTCTTCGCCAAGCATCCGCATCTAGCGCGCTATGCCTGGTACCAGTGGTCCCCGAACTGCGAAGTCTACAACACCAACGACACCTTGACCGAACTTGGCAAAGTCTACGCAGCGGCTCCAGCCAAGAAGTGACGGCGAGGCGTCGTCCAGCTGCGCACCAGACCCACCATGACCCCGTGGTGTCAGGAAACTGTATCTGGCTGCCCAAGGCATCGGGTCGGTACCGAGTTTTTGCGGCAAACAGCTGACTGAAGTGAAGTGAGCCCCATCCAGCAGCTTACCGAGTGATTTCGACGATGTGGGGTTTGGGCACGCGGTTGTCAATGTCCAATTGGATCCAGCGGTCGCGCATGACGGGCGGCGCGGACACGCCATCCACGGTCACGGACTTCGGCGGCCCGTCCAGGTAGGCGCCGAATCGGCCGCCCTCGGCCAATTCCACGGTCAACTTGTTACCGGCGATCTTCTGCGAACGAAGGGTGCGTGGAGAAATGTATTTGTCGATCAAGCCGAGCGGCGCGAATCCCTTTTCGATGGGCACCACGACAAACAGTGCCGGCGTGTCGGGGCCAAGTTGCGTGGGAATGGCCTGGTTGGGATCGGCGACCACAAGTCGTTGCGAGAAATGCTCGTACACGGCGAAGCGTTCGCCTTTGAGCCCTTCCACGTCGCGCGCACGCACGACGCCGTTCACGGTGCCGCCGTCTTCCAGGGCGTTGAACGCGCCGATGATGCCCGTGGCGCCCACCCGGGCATAACCCTTGAGCGGCACCGGGACCTGACCCGCATCCACGAAAAGCCCATCCCGGGTGGGCAATACCGGCGCGTCGGTTCGCAAGACCGTGCCGTCGGCGAGCATCAACCGCTGCATGAGCTGCCAATTCTGCTTGGCCACGTCGCCCGTGAGGTAAATGGGCCCGCCGCTCATGGCACGCAACACACTGTGGGCCTGCGCAAAGGGGCCGTAGCTTTCCCACATGTCGAAATCGGGATAGGCGACCTGGCTCACCCACAGGGCGTTGAAGATGTTGTTGAGCATGTGTCGGCGATGGCCCACGGGCCCCGCCGGCAGCAAATAGTCGAGGCTGTTGCGGACCACATTGGTGTTGCCGAGGCTAAACAGCGTGTTTTGCCCCATGGACATGCAGTTGATGACCCGGTCGCCAAAGGCCTCGAAAGCAGCCGCGTGGAAATTGGTCACGCTTTGGTCGAGCGCCCGGAAGAGCGGCACGCGGCCCGCAACGTAACTTTCGGTCCAGTTTTGGAAATCCACTTTGACGAGGTCAACCTCCGCGGCCCGCAGGACTTTGTAGTAGTTGCGGAAGAACTCGGCGCCGCGGTCGCTAGTGGGATCCGGCACCAAGCCCGGGAGGTTGCCTTGCCACAGGTGCGCGGCCTCGGCCTTGGCCAGCGGCGACTTCGGGTCCACGCCGCCCGGCACGCCCTGGAGCGAATGCCACACGCCGATCCACGGCGCGCCCGTGACCCGCCGCAGATCCGACACCAGCGCCTTGAGCCCATTGGGAATCTTGGTCGCATCGGCCTCGAAACCGCGCAGCGCCGAGGTGATGAAATTGCCCGCCGACACAGGTTGCCAGCCCGAATCGATGATGAAGAACCCCAGCGGGAATTTGGCGTCGGCCAACCCCTGCGCCACGGCCATGAGGTTCTGCGTGGTTTGGTTTTGGTACAAGGTATTCCACGTGCAAAAGCCCACGCGCTTGAACGGTTCTGGGTAGGGCTTTTCCGTGCGCAAACGCGTGGGACTGCCCATAGCCGCAAGTCCGTGCCGCACAACCGTGGTGAGAAGGTCGTACGGCGAATCCCCGGCGCCGATCACGGCCAAAGCCCCGCGCCGCAAAGACCACGCCGCCTTCGCCTGCAGCGCCACCGTCACGCCGCCGGCGCTGAAAGGCACGGCCGCGCCCCGCACCCAACCCATGGCCCCGCCGGCGGGCAATGGCAAGAGCACCACATACTCGACCTTGTGCGCTGGCTTTGCCTCGGACTTCGCTTGGGGCTTGAGCTCGACATTGCGACGGGCCACCACCAGCTGCGACTCGTCGGGGATGAACCCCTGTTGTTTCCAAAACACCGGCCGCGTCCACCAGGGTTCGGACCGACTGATGGCCACGCCTTCCTCAACGCCGGCCAACAGCGCCGTGAGCCGCACGCCGTCTTCAGCCGCCAGAGCGGTGTCGCGGTCGAGATCCAGGGCGACCACCACGACGCCCGGCTCGGCTTCGCGCAGGCGGACGGTCGCGTTCACGCGGCCCGCGCGACACGGCAGCGCCAATTCGGCTGCGCCGGTCTTGGCCTTGGCCACGCCCGCTTCGTTCCAAAGACACACAGTCGCCACATCGGCGCCACGCGGCTTGATTTCCAAGGTCAACCGGTCGACCAGGGTCTGGTCGCCCACCGTCACGTCAAGGCCCGTGGGTTGAAGCTCGTTGGTCTTTGCAGCCACGGCCGCCTGCGCCGACCCGCTCGCCAACACCAGGCTCAGAATCACGAAAGGACGAAGAAGGCTTGTCTCAAGCACGAGGCGCAGTTTACCTCATCGCGCCACGTATCGGGGCTGGTTGACAAAACGGCTGTCGTCAGCCACAAGGGAGGCGACAGGGATTCTGCAAATATCTCTGGACACGGTTCCTGTGGTGGTAACAGGCTGCAGCTTGTCATAGGTACCGCTTGGCTCGCTGAGGATCGGAGGCCGTCTATGCAATCGCCAACTTCGAGCGCTTGGTTGAAATTGGGCGTTACGATATTCTCCGCCGCCATGATTGGGGCCGGATGTCGTGCGCAACCGACCACGACAGGCCCGCATGCCTCAGGTGGAGCGAGTGGCCATGGGGGTACAAGCACCGCAAACGGCGAATCCACCAGTAGCGCAGGTGGCACCCGGAACGTGGGTGGCGCCAATAGCAGCGTGGGAGGCAATGGGACCGTGTCCAGTTCAGGCGGTGCCACAGGCGGAAGCAGCAGTCTTGCCAGCGCGGGCGGCAATGCGAACACGGGTGGCTCGACTTTCGATGGCTCGACCACGGGTGGGAACAGCAGCACAAGCAACTCCGCAGGCAGCACAACCAGGGGTGGCGCTGCAACCAGCGGAGGAGCAAGCATGGGCGGAACCACCAGCACGAGTGGGGTTGCCGGTGCCACGACTACGGGCGGTGCCAGCGGTGGCAGCCCAAGCACGAGCACTCTGTCTTGCGACGTCATCACTTGCACCGGGGGCAAAGTCTGCGCGTCGGGGGCTTGTCAATGCCCGACCGGTAGCACCCTTTGCGGTGGAGTATGTCTGGTCCCTGCTGATCTGCAGACCGATCCTGCCCATTGTGGGACGACGGGTTGCGGCGTTGCCTGTGGGCCGGGAGCGACTTGTTCCGCGGGCGTTTGCAGTTGCGCGACCGCGGGGCAGACGGCCTGTCCTGGGGGATGCGTCAACATACAGACCGATCCCAAAAACTGCGGCAAATGCGCCACCGTGTGCGCCAGCGGGATCTGTGAGGCGGGGGTCTGTCGCAAGGTGAAGGATTGCTTCCAGAAGACCACCATCGGTTCAGCCCAGTTGGTGAATTTCGACACCTATGATGGGACGAATCCGGTCACGAATTGGAGTTTTGCCTTCAATGCGCCCGCAGGTGCGGCCAATGCCGTCTACGCAGGCTTCTGGGAGTCCAATGACGGAACCGGCACTCCACTCGTGTCCATGCCCTCACCTGGGGCCAACGCCAGCAAGTACGCGATAGGCATCTCCAACACCAAAGCGAGTGGCTGGGGCGGCAAACTGGGCATGTGGATGGGCTGTATCGATGCTTCTGCGTACCAGGGGATTTCGTTCTGGGTTCAGGGGACAGCGCCCACCGGAAAGGCGTCGTTCTCCTTCACCACCCCAGACACGACCGCCCCGGATGCAACAGGCTATGGGGGGGGAACCTGTACGGGATCGTGCGTAGGGCCCTATATTGATTTCCCAGTGACGACGACCTGGACCCAGGTATTGGTACCTTGGGGCACTTTCGTTCCCGGCACCGCCGCCGGAGCCAACGTCACCACGACCGGAAGTGGCATTACTGGCCTTGCCTACAACCTGTCCCTCAACTACGTGGCGGCTCCTGGGGACGCCGGCTACGTTGCCACCCCAGGCGCCTACAGTCTCGCAATCGACGACATTCAATTCATGGGGAACACGGCCTGTACCACTGGACTAGCGATCTGCGGCACCGGTTGCGTAAACACCCAAACGAACAATGCGCATTGTGGCGCCTGCGGCAACGCTTGTTCGGCCACCCGCAGTTGCCAGGCGGGAAAGTGCATTTGTCCAACCGGCTACACGGACTGCAGTGGCGAATGCGTAGATACCAAGATCGACGTTCAGAACTGCGGCGGCTGCGGCAAACCTTGCACTGGCATCTGTTCGGCAGGGAGTTGTCAGGCCAGCACCTGCACCTCCGGCATGTCGCAACAGGACTACACGCGCACGACCTATGCGTCGATAATCCAGAACAAGTACTGGATCAATAACAACCTGTGGGGTGGTACTGGGGCAACTGGCTGGCAAGGCATTTGGGATACCTGCACGTCAGGCAACACGATTGGGTGGGGCACGGATTGGAACTGGAGCGGCGGTGCGAACAACCAAGTGAAGTCCTATGCAAGTGCTGTCCTTGGTTG
>PMCR01000503.1:9001-9741 GCA_003155465.1 Myxococcales bacterium
TCGGGGGCCACGCTGAACCTGATGGATTTCCTCAAGGACTTGACGGCCAAAGGATGGATGAGCAGTTCAAAGTACCTGACCAGCATCGAAGCGGGTACCGAGGTATTCGTCGGTACGGGAAGACTCGATACCGACAGCTACTACTGCACGATTCAGTAGCACGGGCGCATTCACCCCAGGTTGGATTCTCGGTCCAAATGCGGCGGGTGAGGGCTCGGGTGTCCACATCGATGGGCGGTCGCCCAACTGGTCGGCGAGATCGTCGGCGCCAAAGCAGTTTCCACAAGGAGCGGTGCCAGCGGATGACGGTGGCGGGGCGGACGATGGGGACAGCGGCGACAAGCGACGGGAACAGCTTGGTGATGGCGCTGGTGGTGAAGCGGTCGCGGGGCTTGAGGCGGGGGTGGGGCGCGGCTCTGTGGAGGAGGATGACCTGCTGTCTCAGCAAGGTGTTCTCGGCCACGAGCGCGGCGCGCGAGCGGAGCGTGTCGCGGAGCGTGGCGAGCACGGCTTTTGTGACTTCACGAAGCATCGGGCAAGAGTACCCTGCCGTTTGCTCCCGTCCTGGTTCCTTGCGGCACGAGCACAGACAAGATCCCCGCCATTTCCAGGTCCGCTCGGAGTATTTGCGGCGTACAGGGGTTTCGATTTAACTGCGACGCCCCATTGCCCCGTCGAGGCATCGCGCTTCTTGGCCTGTATTCGCGGGCAGCTGCGCGAGTCGGCTGGGCCGGTGCCCA
>PMCR01000219.1 GCA_003155465.1 Myxococcales bacterium
TCGTCGACCAGGGACGCGATGAATCCCGCAGTCCGGTATTCCGGGAGACCGATCCCGAGGTCCGAGAGGTTCACTCCCCGGGCGAGTTCGTCCTTCGACAGCACCTTGAGGGGTTTGCCGTCGTCGTCCGCCGTCAGAATGTACCAGGGCGAAGATAGGCCAGTGACCTTGAGCATGTTCCTGTTCAGGGTGTCGTACCAGGGCGCGAAATCGAGCCCGGCGGGATTCCCGCTGGTCTCAAAGGGGAAAACCGAGACCTTGCGGGTCATGACGAGACCGTCCTTCGAGTTGGTGAGTTCCGTGATCGTCTGTCCCTCGCTCCTGACAACCTTGCCGGCCTTCGCGTCGATGGCCAGATCGAGAATCCGGCCGTCGGCTCCGATCCCTTTCAGGATGAGGAAAGCCATGAGCGCCTGGCCGACCGAATTGGGATGGATTGAGTCGCCCGTGAACTTGAAGGAGGGATCCTTGGCCTTGATCTTGGCAATTGTCTCGGCATATGCGGCGTTGAGGTCCACAACCGGGATGGCCTTCTGCTTCGCGAAAGCGACGAGGCGGTCGCTCAACTTCCTAATCGCCTGCGGATAGAACGCATCGAGTTTCTTGGCCTGATCGTCCGTGCGCACCTCGGGTTCATAGGGGGTGGGTGTGATGAGGATGATCCGGGTGGAAGTCTTCGTGCGGATAAGGTCCACGAGCTCAGTCATGCCTACGATGTAGGCGTCCCCGGTCCGGTCTTCGTAGGGCTTGTAACCGCCGTCGTTCATGCCCAGGTCGATGAACACGAGCGTTGGGTTGACGGGAAGAAGGTCGCGCTCCATCCGCTTGACCGTCGATGTCTTGTCCCCGCCCCAGCCGAGGTTGACGAAATCGGCCTTCATTGAGGGATACCTGCCCCGCACGTATTTCTCGATCGTGCGGGTGTAGAACGCGTTGTCCGTGATCGAATCCCCCCAGAACGCCACCTTGTCCCCGTCCCGGATGGGGAAGGTCTCGGCCGCGATGACCGGCACAACCCAAACCAGCGTCAGAACCAACGAAAGCGCAGCGCGGGCCATGTTTCTGTTCATGTGGATTCTCCCTTGGAATCTTCTGTGGTCGTCGTCGCCCCTATCAGACAAGTCGGGCTGCCAAGTGGTATGAAGGAAATCGGAGCTTCTACTTCGTTGCGAACAAGGATGGCAAGGCCGCGAATACAGGCTCGCGAATTGGCGTGTAATCAGGTGTCGCCACCGCTGGTATGCCGCCTGCTGGTCCCGCCAACAAGCGCAAGCCCGTTCGCATCGTGCTCGACCCTGACGACCGTCCCGTTGCCAAGGGCAACCTATCGGGGCTGGAGAGTGGCGAGGAGCAGGCCAGCGAGAACTGGCTGAACTGACTGGCACCTCGGCGAGGTGCAGATATGGTAGAGTGTGCCGCATGTTCGGGACGCGCCTCTGCCGACCCTCTGCTGGCGGTCAGATCCCCCTCGCGGAACCCAGGGTGGCACGTCGGTGGGCGTGCTGGCCCACCGTGGGAGGGTTCTCTGACGCAGAAAAAGCCTGTTCGAAACGACTAGGCACCCGCCGGACGCTGCACCTGAAACATTGGGGACAGCAATTGACCGTCTACCGCGAACTGCGGGCTCGGGATATGTCCGAAGACGCGGCCAGCGTAGTCGCCGTGAACTGTCGCTGCTGGTGGATGAACTCGGCTAGAATGATGGATGTGGCATTTCCCATTCGCCACTTCGACCAGCTTGGTGTCCCCCGGCTGGCTACGCAACCTCAACTTCCCGAACCGAGCGATGTCGCTTGAGGGGCTGTCCGTCATTTCTTGGGTGGCCTGGCTATTGTTTTGCCTGGCCACGGTCGGCCTATTCTGGCTCGCAGGCCGCGTCATCGTCCGGCTCTGGCGATCCACCCGCGACGTCTTTGGTGTATCGCCGGCGGCACGTCTCATCGGCCTCGGAGTCTCCACCATTATTTTCCGCCGGGTCGTCCCAGCGCTTGCCGAGGTATTGACCGACCTGGTCGAGACCTTCCTGCTTCGTTTGCCCATGAGCATCGCGAGAAATTTGGCGAGCGGACCAGTCCTGAAGCGCGACTTTTCAAATGGGAGCGACATAGTTTCGGCGTTCACCGGCGAAATCTCTCGCACCCTCTCGTCGTTTTCTCGGGGCCGCATTCCGCTCGATAGTCTCGTGCTCCTGCTTTTCACGTGGTGTCTAGTCGGTCAATTGCAGGGCGGCCCGGCGGACGGCGATACGCGGGGGAAGACCCGACTCGCGGAAGCCCTGGGACGCATGACGCTAGCGGGCTGGAAGAACATCGCTCTCTTCGGGGTGTTGGGTGTTGGTCTTTATCTCAGCTTGGCCGCGATTTCCGCAGTTCCTCAACTATCGACACCAGATTCGACAAATTCGGAAGCCACGAGCGACAAACTCGTGGCTCAGCTCAAGGACCGCCAATGGACGCAGGCAAAGCTCGATGAGCGATTTCCTCTGAATCCATATGACGCGGATCCGTTCGAGGCGTTGAGAGCGAAAAAGGCTACCGATGGCCCCCCGGTGTCGTCGACGTCCGAGCCGATCGCGTCCGACGCGCCTCGAAACGATGCCTTCCCCCCAAATATCGAGACTGAAATCGATCATGCCACTAGCATTCGCTCCGAGCTAAAGGATGAATTCGTGGCCCTGCGGACCAAGGTCCGCGAGTTGAGCGAGCAGGCTCTACAAGTGGCGGCAACTCAGTATTCTTTCGACATCCTCGGCCGCAAGGGTAGTGCGGAGCGCGTTCAGCACTTCCAAAGAATCGTTGATTGGTACGCCAGAGGCGCAGGTCTTGACGAGGAACGACTCCGCGAGTGCGTGGGTCGACTCAAGGAGGTAGACAAGGATGCGGGAAGGTTCGTCCTATATGTCAACCGTCTTATGGCTGACAAGCGCGCCGACCCGATTTTTGAACACAATCCCTCCGACAGTGCCCGGCCGCCATGCGAGCTTCCGGGGGGTGAGATCGTCGTACCCGAGCGTCCGCCACTCGGAGATTCTCTTGGTCCGCTTCGTTTCATCGCTGGATGGCTCCTCGCTTCAGAATCCCTGCCGCTTGCCCTCATCATTGGAATGCTCGGGTTCGGCCTGCTGGGATCTGCGGTCTCGACCTTCGTACGCGAACAGATCAACAGCCGTGGTGAGCTCGATGCGCGACTCAAAACCGGCGCTCCAAGCATCCCGGCCGCGGTGCCAGCCAAACCACTCGTTGACGATCTCGCCGGCGTCGTGATCCGTGGACTTTCGGCAGCCGTGGTGGTCTTTCTCGCCGTGGAGGGAGGCCTGGCGAGCTTCTCCAACACGTCCACGGCACCGAATCCTTATGTGTTGTTCTTGACCTGCCTAATTGCGGCCGTTTTCAGTGAGCGGGTTTGGATATGGGCCCAGACGCGCCTCAACGATGGACTCGGCCCTCCCCCCCCGCCGCGGAACGCGGACTCGGTCAAGACTGCTACCGGCGCGAAGCCTACGCCGGTCGAGCCGTCATCGGCGACCGATAGCGCGGCACCGAAGTAGCCCTTGTGAATGTGGCGTTGGAGATCGGGATCTGCCGAGTGCCAGTGTGCGGATCATGCTGGCACGGGCATTTCCCGATGTTTCTCGACGGACAGCGGACGTGAGCGCAGCTACGTTTGCACGTCGAGGGCAGGCGCCGGGCAACACCTGCTGACCTTCGAGCAACAGTGGACCGACAAGTCTGACGGTCGCACGCTGCCCAGCTTCGTGACCGACGAGCTGCACGACTTCCTTGACTGTGGCATCTTGGCGCGAGGTCTGGCCCAACTGTTGTGCAGGAACTGCCACGCGCGCTATGTGGTCGCGTACTCGTGCAAAGGTCGCGCTTTCTGGTGAGGTGGGCGCTCGGCGCCTTG
>PMCR01000169.1:0-10823 GCA_003155465.1 Myxococcales bacterium
TCGGCCACGCGGCGAACCACGATACGGTCTTGTACTGGGCGAATTTTCATCGTCTCTTGCCTCCGGGTGCTGGTTAGCAGTCGCCCCGCGCGACTGCCAGGCCGCAAAGATATGCACAGGCGAACCAGAGTCAACGGCCGAGGACGAAAAAACTGGGCCTACGGCCTTCGCAAAGCCGGGGCTGTCAGCTAACTATGCGACATCATTGAACTAGTTAGCTACCCAGTCGCAGGTTGTCGATGAGGCGCGTCCCACCCACCAAGGCCGCCACCAGCATGACGGCGGGCCGGTCGGTGCTGTCGAGCGGCTTGAGATCGTCGGCCGCACGGACTTCGAGGTAGTCGACGCGATCCACCCGACCTGCGATCTCGGCCATGGCGACATCGAGCAGGACCGAGGCGCGACGCTCGCCCTTGTCGGCCAAGGCTTTGGCCGCCGACAAGCCCGCATAGAGCGCCCCTGCCCGCTGCCGGTCGGAGGCTGACAGGTAGGAATTGCGCGAAGACAGAGCCAAGCCGTCCAGCTCGCGCACCGTCGGCAACCCGACAATTTCGACCGGCAGGTTCAAGTCCACCCCCATGCGCCGGATGACCGCCAGTTGCTGGAAGTCCTTCTCGCCGAAGAGCGCGACATGTGGCCGCACGATATTGAGCAGCTTGCACACCACGGTGGCCACGCCCACGAAGTGACCGGGCCGGCGCGCGCCACAAAGCCCCTGCGACACCTCGCGCACCTCGATGGCGGTCTGGAAGTCGGGGCTGTACATGCCAGCCGGATCGGGCACAAAGGCCAGATCGCAGCCCACGCTGGCGGCCTTGGCCAGATCGCCGGGCAGGTCGCGCGGGTACTTGGCCAAGTCTTCCTGGGGCCCGAATTGCATCGGATTGACAAAAATGGACAGCACCACCCGCTGGGCTCGGCGCCGGGCCTCTGCCAGAAGCGACAAGTGCCCCCTGTGCAGCGCGCCCATGGTGGGTACCAGCGCAATGCGCTCGCCCCGCCCGCGCGCCGCCTCGGACCAGGCGCTCATGGCCGCGAGATCCGCGACCACGGGAACGTCGCTCACGAGAAAGACTCCTTCTTGGACGGAAACTGCCCCGATCGCACATCGGCCGCGTAGTCGGCAAAGGCCTTCTGCGCGTCCCGCCCCAGTTCGGCGTAGCGACGCGCGAAGCGCGGCGACCAATCGGGGTCAAGCCCGAGCAAGTCGTGCATCACCAGCACCTGGCCGTCGCAGGAAGGCCCGGCGCCGATGCCGATGGTAGGCACCAGCACAGCCGCGGTGATCTCGGCGGCAAGGGCAGCGGGAATACTCTCCAGCACCATGGCATAAACGCCGGCGTCGGCGATGGCCCGCGCGCCAGCCACGATGGTACGCGCCTGCGCCTCGGTGCGGCCCTGCAGCTTGAAGCCGCCGAACTTGTGCACCGACTGCGGCGTCATGCCCACGTGGCCCATGACCGGGATGCCGACGGAAACCAGCCGACGGACCAACTCGGTCACTTCCTCTCCGCCCTCGATCTTCACCGCCTCGGCGCCGCCTTCCTTCAACAAGCGGCCGGCCGAGCGCATGCCCTCTTCGATGCTTGCCTGGTAACTCATGAACGGCATGTCGACCACCAGGTGGGCCGACGACACGCCCCGGGCCGCGGCGCGACTGTGGTACGCCATCTCCTCGACCGTGACCGGCAGGGTGCTCGACCGGCCCTGCACCACCATGCCCAGGCTGTCGCCCACCAGAACGATGTCTACGCCGGCTCGGTCAGCCAACCGGGCAAAGGCCACGTCGTAGGCAGTCACGGCGACGATCTTGTCGCCTTGGCCTTTGCGTTCACGCAGGGAGACCGCGGTGATCTTCTTTGCTTGCGCCGCCATTTTGACCTACTTTTCCACGGCTCGGTCGCACTTGCACGATCGACCGCTAGCGCCGACTCCAATGGTTCACGCCTGCGCGGGTTTGGAAAATCACCTCCAGCAAGGCTGTCCGGTCCTCGGTATTGTCCACGAAGTCGATCTCGGAAGCGTCCACGACAAGCAGCGGGCCATCGTTGTAGGCAAAGAAGAATTCAGAGTAGGCCTTGGCGACGTCGCGCATGTACTCCCGGCGGATGGGTCTCTCCTCGGGCCGTCCGCGTTTCTCGATGCGCGCCATCAGCACCTCGGCGCGCGCCTGCAGGTACACCACTAGGTCGGGCGCCACCACGCGCGGCCGCAGCGCCTGGTAGACACGGTCGTACAGGGCCAGCTCGTCGGCCGACAGGGTCAGTGTGGCAAACAGGCGATCCTTGGCAAAGAGGTAGTCGGCAACCAGGCCGCCTCGTTCGAACAGGTGGCCCTGGGCCAGGTCGGCTTGCTGCCCGTAGCGCTGCAGGAGGAAAAAAAGCTGCGCCGACAAGGCGTAGCGGCGCGGGTCGCGATAGAAAGAAGCGAGGAAGGGGTTGCCGCCCGGATCTTCGCGCACCAGCCGCGCGCCCAGGTTTTCCGCCAGGATCTCGGCCAAGCTGCTCTTGCCCACACCGATGGGACCTTCCACCACGATGTAGCGCGGCCGGTTCTGTGCCTTGCTGGTCACCGCTTGGCGTCCTTCTTGCGAAGCAGGACCAACTTGGAAGCCGGCCGTCGGGCCATCTCCTCGTAGTTGCCGCTGGACAAGGCGCGCCGGGCGTTGTCCGAGCCGAAGCCTCCCGTGTCCTCGGCGTACAGGATGTAGTCGGCCCCGTCAAAGCCATCGCGCAGGTCGAAGCACTTCAACCGCGACGACACGTGCGGATGCTCGACCTCGCTGACCGCCAGCGCCGCGGGCCTGGGCACCATGGCGGCCAATTCGCGCAGGTCCCGTCTCTTCTGCTTCTCCGCTGCCGACAACGGTTTGAACTCTCCGATGTTGGCGAAGCCGCCCTTGAACTTGCTGCTGGGAGGCGCTGCGCCCCAAACGTTCGTCGCCAGCAAAGTGGCCAAAGCCATCGCGCAAACCGCTCCCCACTGCTTGGCTTGCGCGGCCTTGCCCTGCCCCATCAAGGCCAAGGCGATCGCCGCGGCCAAGAACAGGAAAGGGATGTTGTAGCAAACGTACTGAAAGCTGATTTCGACGGTGGGAGAGTAGCCGGTGGTCAGCAACGTGAACATGGCGCCCGGCAACAGGCTCATCCAGAGCAGGCGGCGGCGCAGGGGCAGAAAGGCCAGAGGCGCAACGGTTTGAAGGAAGAAGGTCATCTTCTCCGTGTTGATCAGCGTCTTCAATACGTAGACGGGATTCGTGAGCAGGGTCTTGACCACGCCGCCATAGGAATTCTCGCCGGCTGGGTAGAGATCCTTGTACATGTCGCTGAACCACCAAGGTCCGAACCGCGGCATGATTGCGAATTTGATGACGACGAAGTAGGCGGCCGACAGGACGCAAAGAAGAGCGCCTATCCGCGGACGCTGCCCGGCCAAGATGAGGTAGGCCCCGATCACGACAAACCCGACCGGGATGTCCTCGCGACAGCCGAGGGCCAGCACGAAGAACAACGAGAACAGGACGAAACGCCGCACATCCAGAAAGTCCACCGCCCAGAGGGTGAACACCGCGCCGAAGGGCTGGAAGTGAACATCGTAGAAGTTCGCCTGGTGCATTGGCGCATAGAACAGATAGGCAAAAGCCAACAGCAGGGCCATGCCGCGCGGAATGCGCCTAGCCGCAAATCGATAGATGGGTATCGCGCCACTGCCCAGCGCCACGGCTTGCAGGACGAGCAACGTCTCCGCTTGCTGGTACAAGGCATAGAAGGGCAAGAACGCGTATATGGTGAACTCGGCGTGGTTGCTCAACATCGACCAGTCCCCTCCGTTGCGCAGCACCGCTGTGCCACGAAAGGGATGCCCATGCAGTGCGTTGTAGAACATGTTGTTGTACGACCCGAGATCGAACGCCATCGTGTTGAAGTGACGATGGTTGACGATCGTGTAGACGCCCATCCAGACCGCGTAGCCCACGGCTCCCAGCAGCACCAGGATGAACTCGGGCGACAGGGTTGGCCGCACCCGATCCAGCAGGCGTGACCAGGCCGCGGCCAGCGCGCCTATCCAACGTGCGACGACCAGGCGCGCGGCCAAGATCTCGGCAATCGCGGCGCGAAAGCACAACTCCGCCAGGACGGCGACCACGGCGATCCCCACGATCCTGGGGAAGGCGTCCCATTCACCAACCCTCAGAAGGGGATAGGCAAACCCGGGCAGGATGGCCGGCGCAAGCAGGCGGGCGGTGCGCATCACCCGCACCGTCCGGGTCTTCGCCCTGCCCCAGGGCCACAGCGCAAGTGCCAGCAGAACGCCAGCCGCTGCCCCCGCGGCAATCGAGATCAGCAGCCGATTCCGCTCGGACGCAGAAGCAGTATTCGCTCCCACGAAGCCAACAATCCACTTGTGCCTGAGCAACTGCACGAGGAAGGCTGCCAGGGAAAACCCGCACAGCCCCAGCATGAAGGTTGCACGCGCCAGCGTTCCGAACTCCCGCGGCCCCATGTCCAGAAGAGGGCGACGCCGCGGCGCAACCTCGGCAGGGGGAGTGGCACCCGAATCCTCCAGCACGCCGACTTCGTCGACGGTCAGAAAATCGAGCTCCGTAACCTCGATCTCGCGGTCAGCTGCTTCGCGCGGGACCGCGGGGGTATCCTGTTGCAGTGTGTCTTGTTCTCGCATTCAACTGACCGGCGATGCCTACGCGAGAGACTGCTCTGCAACGACTACTGGAGCAAGATCCGCGTGCCGTCGAAATCGAAACGAAATCGCAACTCCTCGAGCCCCGCCTCAGCCATCGCCCGCCCGAGCTTTCGGCGATTCTCCGCGTAGAACATCAGAAAGCCCCCGCCCCCCGCCCCCACGAGTTTTCCGCCGATCGCGCCGTTGGCCCGAGCCAGGGCGTACCACGCGTCGATCTTCGGGTTCGACATCGCGCCCGACCGGCGCTTTTTCACCTCCCAGTGCTCGTGAAAGATCTCCCCGAGTTCCGCACACCGCCCCGCTTCCAACGCGCGCAGGCTGCGCAGGCCGAGTTCCTTGACGAAGTGCAGGTTCTCGATGACCGCCGCCTCGTCCCTGCGCGTGCGCGAGTCCTGATCCTGCAGGATGGCGCTGGCGCTGCGATCAAACCCGGTGAAAAAGAGCGCCAGGTTGTCCTCGAGATCAAAGAGCGTCTCGCGACTCAACTTGAGAGGGGTTACCTCCACGTCGTCGTTGCGCTGGAACTGGAAGCAGGTGATGCCCCCATACGCCGAGATGTACTGGTCCTGCTTGCCCACCGGCGAAGCCAGGCGGTCAATCTCGATCTCGCAGGCCAAACGAGCAATGTCGCCGGTCTCCAAAGTCTTCTTCTGATGCGCACCCAGGGCTTTCACCAGCGCGGCGGTGAACGCCCCCGAGGAACCGAGCCCGGTACCCGAGGGGATGTCGGCGAGCGTGGTGATCTCGACCTGCCACGGATCCGGCGCCATCATGCGCAACGTCTCGCGCATGATGGGATGCTGCACCTCGTCCACGCGCGCGACCTGTTCCAGACGCGAGTACTTCAAGAAGATCCCGGGCGTGAAGGGGCGGATCACCGAGACGTAGACGTACTTGTCAATGGCGGCGGAGATGAGGGCGCCCCCGTGGTTCCGATAGTAGGAGGGCAGATCCGTGCCCCCGCCTCCCAGGGTGATGCGCAACGGACTTCTGACGATGATCATGATTGGGACACCTCGTAGATCCGCTCTACCACCCGAAGCGCGGCCATGGCATCCGAAAGCCCCGGCGCGGGTTGCCGCCCCATGGCCACGTCCTGGTAGAAATCGGCCAGCTCGGCTGCCCAGGAATCGTCGCCACGCGGATACTCCCAGGACACGGTCTCGGGCGGCCCCATCTCCGGCAGCATGCGGTAGTGGGTGAGCCGCTCCACCCCGTAGCTACCTCCCAGTCCCTGCACCTCAAGCTTCCCGTCCCGCCCGAACACCTCNNACTGCAGTGCATGAAGGCCACCTTCTTCTCCGCGGTTCGCAGCAGGAGGAACGCATTGTCCTCCACCGGCATGTCCCAAAACCAGCGGCCCGCCAGTCCGTCGACCTGCACGAACTCGCCTGCGAACCACCGGGCCAGATCGATGAGGTGCATCCCCTGGTCGATCAGCTCGCCGCCGCCGGAAAGCTCGGGACGCGCCCGCCATTCCTTCTCGTAGCCCACCCGAGCCCCATGCCCGTAGCGCGCACGCACATACATCAGGGGCCCCACGGCTCCGGCCATGAACATCTCATGAGCCTTGCGCAGAGCTGGATGGTAGCGATGGTTGAAGCCCACGCGTACCAGAACCCCGGCGACGCGCGCCGCCTGCACCACGGCCGCAAGCTCGCCAGCCCGCCGCGCGGCTGGCTTCTCGACCAGCACATGCTTGCCAGCCTCGACCGCGGCGAGGGTTATGGGCGCAAGCCAGTCGTGGGTGGTCGCCACCACCACCATCTGCACCTCCGGCCGCCTGACCATCTCGCGCCAGTCTGCGACTGCCTGCGCCCCATGTTCGGCCGCCAATGCCCGCGCGCGCTCGAAAACCGCGTCCGAGCAGGCCACCAACTTGCCCGCGCCCAGGGCCTGCGCGCGCTTGCGCCCGATCAGCCCGCAGCCGACGATTCCCACGTTCATGACTCGGCCCACTCCTTGCCGCGGTCCTTGGGCACGATTCGCCTCAGCGTGTACACGTCGGAACCGTCGATCTCATGAATGTGCTCGGCCAGGCGCTGCCACGGATCCCACACCGCGCTGAGCAGCCGTCCGGTCAGACCCGCGCTCTCGTCGCTGGCGAGAAACAGACACAGTTCCGCGGCCCGTCGCGCGGTCGTTCCGCTGTCGTTCTGCACGGTTTGCAGGGCACGGTGGTAGTCGGCCCCCGCGCGCTCGGGCCCCGCAGTCACCGTCTCGCGCATCATCGAGGTATTCATGGCACCCGGGGCCATGGCGTTTGCCCGAATCCCGTGCGGTTTTACCTCCGCGGCCAGGGTCTCCGTGAAACGCACCAGAGCGGTCTTCGCGCTGGCGTAGGCCGAGAAGTTTTCCCGCGGCCCACTGGCTCCGCCCCCGGACAGGTTGATGATGCTTCCCTTCCCGCGCCGAAGCATGGCTGGCACAGCCGCTCGGCACAACTGCACGGGCACAAGAAGGTCGAGCTTGACGACCGCTTCCCACGCCATCCAATCGCATTCCCAGGCCTTGCCGATGGGCCCTTGCGTGGCTGCGTTGTTCACCAGGATCTCGACCCCACCCCTACGCGCCATCTGTTCGATCACGCTTTGCAGACCGGAGTCGCGGCTCAGATCGGCCCGGACCGCGTCAAAGACCTGGCCCGGCGCTGCCTGGGGCTGCAGATCCTCGCGCAGGTTGTCGAGTTCCCGGGCATCGCGTGCCACCACGATCAAGTTTGCGCCCTCACGCCAGAAAAGACCGGCGATCTCCAGCCCCAGCCCGCGTGTGCCCCCGGTGACCAGTGCCTGTATCCCGCGAAGGCGCATGGCTATCTCCGATCCATGGCCCACGGATTGGTGTGCAGGAACTGCAGGGTGCGCTCGATGCCTTGCCTGATGGTCAGCTTCGGCGCCCAGCCCAGCCTCCGGATCTTGCCGCAGTCGAGAAGGATGAACGGGCTGTCGCCGATCCATCCCCGCTCGCCGCCTGCGTAGGTCAAAGCGGGACGCAGCCCCAGATGGCCGGTGATCCAGCCAATCGAGTCGTTGACCGTGCAAAACTCGTCGGTGCCCAAATTGAAAACATCAACCGGGCCGCTCGACCTGTCCATGGCGAGGAGCATGGCGTCCACGCAGTCCTGCACGTAGAGATAGGACTTGCGCTGCTGGCCATTGCCCAGCACGTGCAACCGACCGGGGTGCTCGATCATCTGCTGATAGAAGTCGAAGACATGTCCGTGCGAATAGCGTTCGCCCAGGATCGACACGAATCGGAAAATGCAGGCCCGCATTCCGAATCCAGTGCAGTAGGCTGCAATCAAGGCTTCTCCCGCGGCCTTGGACGCCCCGTAGAGCGACGTCTGCAGGGGAAAGGGCGC
This sequence comes from Myxococcales bacterium, assembly GCA_003155465.1. The sequence continues at coordinate 8,063 of PMCR01000169.1, forward strand.
ATCCTCGGGGGTGGGAAACACCTGGGGTTCCCCGTACACCGATCCGGTCGACGAGAACCCCATCCGTTTCACGCCGCCCTGCCGCATGGCCTCCAGCACGTTCCAGGTTGCGATGGTGTTCTGCTCCAGATCCTTGCGAGGATGCTCGGTTCCGAAGCGCACATCGGCGTTCGCCGCCAGGTGCATCACCACATCCGCGCCCGCCACGACTGCGGTTAGGCTCCCCAGATCCAGCACATCCCCGCGTACCAGGCGGAATCGCGTGTGGTCGAGTGCTTGCGACAGAAAAGCCATCCGTCCCGTCGACAAATTGTCGTAGCCAACCACTTCATGGCCGTCCGCCAGCAGACGGTCGGAAAGGGTGCTGCCCACGAACCCAGCGCAGCCAGTGACAACGTACCTCATCAGAAGTCTCTGCCCTCCTCCGGGGCGGCCCCTTGGGGTCCCCCCGATGGTTCTGTTCCAGTCTCGCCAAGCCGCAGCATCGCCTCGGACAACCCGAGCGATTCCTCGACGATGAACTTGGGCCGCCGCTTGGCCTCATCGTAGATGCGGCCGATGTACGCCCCCAGCACGCCCATGCTCATAAGTTGAACGCCGCCCAGAAACAGCATGAGGATGCAGGCCGTGGCCAGGCCCTGGGCAAACAGGTAGAGCCCCTTGGCCTTCAGGTACGCCACCAGGGGCACCGCCAGCAGGGCCAGCAGCGCCATGGCCAGACCCGCCACCACCATCAGGCTGAGCAGCGCGTCCGAGAAAGCGATGATGCCGTTCACCCCGATGCGCAAACTCCCGGTTAGGCGATTGTACTTGCCCTCGCCGGCTGTGCGCGCCTCGCGATCAAAGGGCAGCAGAATCGTCTTGAACCCCACCACGCTGGTCAGTCCGCGCAGGAACCCGTGGCTTTCCTTGAGCTTGACGATCTCCTCGACCACGCGCCGGTCCATCAAACGAAAATCCCCGGTATTGCGCGGGATGGGCACCGTCGACATCCGGTTGATCACCCAGTAGCCCGTGTAGGCGATGATGCGCTTGAAAATCGTCTCACCCCGGCGCGACCGGCGCTGCGGAACCACGACCTTGTAGCCTTCGCGCCACAGCCGCACCATTTCCCCGATAAGCTGCGGGGGATCCTGCAGGTCGCAGTCGATCACCACCACGGCTTGCCCGCTGGAGTGCGCAAGGCCGCCCAGGGTCGCCGCAGGCTGCCCGAAGCGGCGCGAGAAGAGCAACAGCTTGATCCTTGGATCGAGCGCGTGTTCCTGTCGTATCAGCTCGACGGTGCTGTCGGTGCAAGGATCTGCCGCGAAAATGATCTCGTAGTCCTGCGTCACCGGCGACAAAGCCGCCCGGATTCGTTCCAAAAATCGCGGCAGGGTTTGCTGCTCGTTGTACACGGGCACCACGATGGAAAGCAGGCAGGGCATGGCTGGCTCAGGGCTAGGCCCGATGATAGGGGGCGCGCACTCCGTCGGTCAATCGCCGAGTGCGCATCTGGGTCCCGCGGCAAGCGGAGCGACATGGCCGTGGCGGTGTGACAGCGGTCACCTCCCCCACCCTCTGCGGGGTTTCGGGGGCCTGCTCAAGAGTGGCGACAGAGCGGGGACTTTTCGCGTAGTCTCCTGGCCATGACCAAGCACAACACCTACTTCGACGGCAAGGTTCAAAGTCTCGGCTTCGAGCGCAACGGGCGCCGCGCCACCGCAGGCGTGGTGCAACCAGGTGAGTTTCACTTCGACACCGGCGGCGCCGAACGGATGATCGTGGTCAGCGGCGAGCTCGTCGCCCGTTTGCCCGGCGGCGAATGGAAGCACTACCCGGTGGGCACCGCCTTCGAGATTCCGGCCAAGACCGGATTCGATATCCGCGCCGATCAGCCGGCCGCGTACATCTGCGAATTCATCTAGCATGCGACCGTGACCGCTCCCTCGCAATTCTGGTCCGGCTTCGCCGCCCGGTACGACGGGCATGTCCTCAGCCGCGACGCGATCGTGCTCGGACCGCGGATTGCGGCGGCGGTCGGTCCCGTCGCCCGCGTCCTCGATGCAGGCTGTGGCACGGGACAGGTGACGGTGGAGCTGGCTCGGATCGCCAAACAAGTGGACGCCGCGGACTTCGTGCAAGAGATGCTCGCCATCGCCCGGAGAAAGGCTGAGAGCCTCGGGCTCACGAACGTTTCGTTCCACCAGATGCCGGTCGAGTCCCTGTCGTTCCCGGACGCCTCATTCGACGCCGTGGTGCTCTCGAACGTGCTGCACCTGATCGACTCCCCTGACAAAGCGCTCTCGGAGGCACGCCGCGTGCTCAAACTGCAGGGCAAGCTCGTCACCCCCTGCTACTGCCATGCACAGGGGCTCAAGACCGCGCTTCTCTCGCGGCTGATGGCCCTGCTCTTCGGCGTGCCGGTACGCCAGCGCTTCGGGGTCAATCAGCTGCTGGCCATGGTGGAGTCGGCCGGATTCAAGATCACGGAGCGCGAGGTCATGCGCTTCAAGATGCCTCTAGCATTCGTGCAGGCGGTCGCCGTCTGACCAAGATGGGCCCCACGTTCTCGCTCAAAGGGAGCACGGCAAACGACAGCTCGGCGATAAACCTCTTGATGATCCTCTTGTCGTCCTTGTCGCGTGCCCCCTGAAGCAACTCCATCAGAGACTGGACAGAGACAAACCTTTCGAGGGCAGCGTCGACGGCGAGCGCTGCCCGACGCGCGCCACGCTGCGCATAGATGAGGACGTCCGTATCAAAGATCACGATATCGCCC
>PMCR01000169.1:10858-11026 GCA_003155465.1 Myxococcales bacterium
GCGAAGGTCGACGATTGACGCGTTCACGCTGGGCTCCGTTCTATGTGTCTAGTAAGCATAGACAGATTCTGATCGCCGGGCAAAGCTTTGCCAGGCGCAGGGCTTGTCGGCCGACACTTCGCAACGCTCGCTGGTGGAGCCACCGCAGGGGCCGTTGAGCATGTGCTT
>PMCR01000277.1 GCA_003155465.1 Myxococcales bacterium
GAAAGACTCCAGCCCATGGCGCGCGATGGGCTGCGAAGCCGCCGCCCGGGGAGAAGGCGGTGTCGGCGCCGGCGTTGCCGCGGGCTTGGCACGCACCCGGCCGATGATGTCGGCAAGATTCTGGACTACCCGTCGTGGCCCCACATCGCCAAGGGACACGCCCAGCACCACCAGCGCGAGCGCCAGGCTGCGCAAGGCAAATCGGGTCCGCGACGCGGAGGACGCTGCCCCGCGGTCTTTGCGCCTGGCCTCGGCCAGGCCGTGCCACAAGAGCGGCAGAAGCGGAAAAATGGCGGCCCCGGCCCCGACCACGAGCCAGGTTGGGCTCTGCTGAGCCAGCAGGCCGGCACAGGGCACCATCGCGATGACTATCGCCGCTGCCGAGCACGAGAGCAGAAGCCACATGGGGCCGGCAGGCCTTGGCGCCGGTTGCGCAGGGTCACTCATGTCAACATCGTCCATTGAGCGAAGAATAGCCTATCTCGTCGCACAACGTGACGGAGGCCCGATCTGAGTCTCTGATCGTTCCGGCACCCTGCCCCGGGTCGGCTCGACCACATCGCGGAATCGCGGGGTGATTAGGTTCCCTCGGAAACCGGCGAATCCCCAAGAGTACCGAACGGTTTGACGGACCGAGTGAAATTGCACAGTTGCGAGCGGCCCGAGGCGTGATGGTGATTGGAGCAGTTGGATTCGCGATCGACCTCCTCTTCGCCACGCAGTTCGAGTGCCCACATTGAACTCCAGCGTCTCCTGGCTCATAGGTGAGCTAGACTTCCGACATGGCTCACGAATGCGGCGGCGCCCCAACCGAAGACGCGCTGGTCTCGGGTTAGATCAGCCTGGACTACCGGATCGGAAGGACCTTGTCTCATGACAGATGCAGACCTGCTGAACCCCTGGAGATCAATTCAGAGCATCCGGCGCATCGCGCCGGTCGTGCACAGCATCACCAACTACGTGGTGATGAACAATACCGCCAACGCTTTGCTGGCCCTGGGCGCCTCGCCGGTCATGGCCCATGCCGAGGAGGAGATGGCGGAGATGGTCGCTATCTCAGCCGCTCTGGTGATCAATATCGGAACCCTGAGCTCGGCCTGGATCCGGTCCATGTTCGCGGCCGCCGAGCATGCCCGCAAGCGCGCCATTCCCATCGTGCTTGATCCCGTGGGAGCCGGAGCCACGACATACCGCACATCCACCGCCCGGGACCTTATCAACGCGGCCCGGCCTTGCATCATCCGGGGCAATGCTTCGGAGGTCATGGCCCTCGTCAGTGATAGCGTGCGCAGCAAGGGCGTGGATAGTCAGGATCCGGCCTCGGCGGCGCTTTCGGCCGCGCGGAACATTCATCAGACCTTCGGATCCACGGTCTGCATCAGCGGGGAGACGGACTATATCGTCGGCGAGGCTGGCCTCATTCAAGTGCGCAACGGCCATCCTATGATGACCCGCGTGACGGGACTGGGGTGCACGGCGTCCGCTCTCTGCGGCGCATTCGCCGCCGTCGAGACCGACCCGATGCGGGCGGCGGCCCAGGCCATGATCGTGATGGGCATCGCAGGCGAGATGGCCGCGGAAGGTGCCCACGGTCCCGGCACACTCCAGGTGCGCTTTCTGGATGCCCTCTACTGCCTCACCCAGCAGGATGTGGAAGGACGCATCCGCCTGGGTTCATGAGAGTTGCCGGCTAGCACGAGCTGTGCGTGTTCCAGAACAGCGCCGTTTTCCCGGCGAGCCTTCCTGCTCTTGCATCGGCGACCAGGGCGGCCAGCGCCTTGCCTGAATAGGTCGTCTCAAGATGAATGCCGTTGGCCTTTGCAAGAGCGACGGCCTCCAGGCTTTCTGCCGTGGCAACTGCGTATCCGTCGCCGAGAAAGCCATCACGCACCTCAAGCGCCACGCTTCCCGGCTTCACCGACGGGAAGCCAGCATCAAGTTCGTGCAACAGGGCTACCGCCTCCTCCATGACACGCCTGGTACGCTCAGGATTCGTGGACTCTGCGGGCACGACGCGCACGCCGATCACGGAGGTTCGCAGTCCGACAGCCGCCAGTCCGATGGCAAGCCCGCTGGCTGTCCCAGTCGAGCCGTAGGGGACGTAGACCAGGTCGGGCTCCGGCAGCGCGCCGGCTTCAATCTGTCCAGCCAGCTCGATCGCTGCGTTCACAAACCCGATGGTTCCTCTGGAATTCGTCCCGCCGAACGGAATGACGAACGGCTCGCTGCCATCACGGTGGCTGATCTCGTCACGAAGCTCAGCACCGCGACGAAGGGCCTGGGACATGGAGCCCACAAAGTGCAAGGTGGCACCGGCGGCCCGATCAGCGAGAAGGTTCGCCTGCAGATAGGGCGTGGACGGCTGCGGCGCGAGCACGGCGTGGACCTGCAGCCCCAGTTGCCTGCCGTAGACGGAGGTCGCTCGCACGTGATTGGAGCCATGCGCTCCGAACGTGATCACAACCCGCCGGCTTTCCGCCAACGCCTGGCCCAGCAGGAACTCCAACTTGCGGACCTTGTTCCCGCCGTAGGCGCGGCCTGAGATATCGTCCCGCTTGACGAAGAGGGATTGCAGGCCAAGCAGCCGAGCCATCTCCGGCATTGGTTCGACCGGCGTGGGCAAGCACCCCAGCGTCACATGGGCAAGTCTCCTGGTCCCAGGGAATCGGTCACAGAGCGGCAACCTCACGGGGCCCCCTATAGGAAGTAGTCGATCCAGATCTTGCCCGCCTCGATGCGCCCGCGTGCGGGCGGCTTGTCCGGCAGAGAAACGGTGGGCGCAACCGTCTTGCCGTCCACCGTGACCGGGATGGAATCGCTTCGGATGAGGGTGCCCCTACGGCAAATCGCGTCGAGCAGAGGCCCACGGGGCACCTCGGTTTCCTTCTCGCCGTCGCCATACACATTCACCTCAGTAGGGCACAGGGCGACGATGCCGGCGGCCATCGCGTTCACTGCCGGGATCGGTGTCGCATTCGTGCTCCCATGGTGACCCATCTTGTAGAGATCGAGGCTAGCGAAAATCTTCCCAGCCTCGGCCGACAGCTCGTCACCGGGCTCCTTCTCGGGCCTGTCCGTGCCGTAGAGCCAGTACTCCCAGTTTCCTCCCTGGGCGTCGCCGGCAAAAAGCAGATTCTTGCCCTTCCACGAAAAGAGGACGACCAGACTCTGGTTGTTGAGGAAACTGTTGAGCCCCGCGGCTGCCATGAGCGCCGCCTCAGGCTGGGCTCTTGCGATCGCGTCCTGCAGAGCGCTGCGCATGGCTTCTGGAGGGACATCGACCGTCATGGGTCGAGGAGCGTACTCCGCGAAAGCCCCCGCTGGGTAGCTACCACCGGCCGGGTCGGTGCACGTGTCGTCGAATGGAGAGAAGGCAGCGGCTGCCTTGCCGGCCGACGCGCCAACGAGGTACTGGCCGACGCCCTTCTTCAGGTCCATCAGCTTCATCAGTGCGATGTCGTCGACCGGGGGCGGTCCGAAGATCCGCGCCGTCAGACCGGCCTTGGCAAGAGACTCCGGAACGGTCGGTGTGTCGTTCGCCCTGTAGTATTCGGGCTTCGCGCCGAAGTCGTTCTTCAGCATCTTCAGCGCTACCGCGTTCGACGTTGTACCGCCCGTAGCGCCCAACTCGATGCCAGTGGCGTTGAACATCATGCTCTCTGCCGAACGGTAGGCGTTCAGGTTGTCGACGCCATTAGCGATCGATAGGGCGAAATGTCTCTCCAGGTCCGCAGCGACGGAGGTGAGATTCTCCTGGAACTCCTTTGCCTTCTCGTCGTACTCGGACTCCCAGACTGGCATCCAGATCGCATCGGCCTTGAATCCCTCGAATTGGTCGCGGCATCTGCTGAACCCGGCTATGTGGTCGGCGTGTCGGTGGGTCATCACCAACAGACCGACGTGGCCGCGGGTTTCCTGGATGACGTTCGCAACCACGTCCGGGAGGGTGCCAAGATCGCCGGTCTGGCTGGTTCCCTTGAACACACCGCAGTCGACGAGCACGTGGACCGGGGATGGGGTGGCCGCCAGCGTGATGAGGAAGCAATCGCCAAAGCCGAGGCGATACATGCGCACGCGGATCCCGACTTCGCCACTTTGCGGGTCGGCCCTTTTTCGACGGCCAGCCGGCTGCTTCGCACTGACCTTCGGGGACCGCGGCGCCAGGGGCTGCTTCGTAGGTGCGGGCATGGTCAGAACCCTCCGTGGACCAGCGCGAAGTTCATGCGAATACGTTTCGGGTCATCGCCTTCTGCCAGACCCAGCCGCTGCAAATGGGCCTTCTGCCGCTCAAGACGTTGCGCGCCGCCCCGCCCCCCGAGCTGCTTGCTGATCACGTAGCGAATGAAAGCGTCGCCGGTTCGGCCGCCGCCGGTGCCGTGCGACGAGATGATCAGGGTGACCCCGCCCCGGAAGGGGAAAGGCCGAAGGTGCTGGTAGGGGGCATCGAAGGACGCGTAGCTGGTTTGAACCACCTCGACGATCATGTCGGTGCGTACGCTGCCGTCGCGGTTCATCCGATACACGGGATGGAACGACGGAATGTCGAACTCGACGCCGGGCTCGAGGCCCAGTTCCGTCCCAATGGAACCCACGTAGTCGCGCAGCCGCGCAGCGGTTTCCGTCGTCTCTTGCTCGGACAACCAGGCCGGACTTCCGAAGCGGAGCGCCTCGACTCTTCGGAAGCTGCTGGGTTCGTGCCTCTTCCAGCAAAGCCCTTGCTCGGAGAAGTAGCTCGCATCAGTCGGCAGAAGGCCGCGAACACGGAAGGACTGCATCCACGCGTAGCGGATGCCCTCCGTATCTGAAGGATCGTTGTCGAAGTGAGCGGTGATGACGGCGCGCAGAAAATCGCCAAACGTGATGTCGAGCGGTGGGCAGTAGTCAAGCGCGCGGACACAAAGCTCGAAGAACTCCTTCGCTGTGCGGATGGCCTCGGTGCAAAGCGCCCGGGCGAGCGATTCGGGCAAGTCCACGGGTTCATTGCTGCCGCCGCCAGCCCGATAGATGCGGAACAGGTCCTGCGTGCGTTTCACGTAGATCGAGAAAAAGGCGTCGAACACCGCCGCGACGAGCAGGGCGCCGCGCTGGTGCGGCTCGGTGACCCGTTTCGCCTCTTCCGGCGACACGGGGAAGGCGATCGCCTTGCGGAGCCCGCCCTGGAGCCCCGAGGCTTCGCCGAACTGGGTGGCGAGTTCAATCAGCGGATTCTCGGACGACTGCCCCGCTACGATCGGTGACGATTTGCGGTCGCCCGTGGAGGCCGCATCCGGGCGAAGGCGGTCCTGATAGATCCGCCCGCCCGTGCGCTGGAGCGCATCGAGCAGGACTTCCTCGTGGGTAAAGTGCTGGAACAGCGCAGCCAGGTCTGCGAATGCCTCGTGGAACGCCGGAACATCCACGTTCGTCTGTTCTAGGAAGTAGCCACGCAGGCCATCAACGATTGCATGGGTTACCTCGTGCACGATGATGTCGTGCGAGAGGCAAGTGAACACGGGCTGGCCGGGCAGGTTGCGGCCGGGATTCATCTCGTCTGCGGCAAAATACCCGAAAAGGATGCCGTGCGCCTCGGGGCAGTAGAAAGCATTCGCCGCCCGCATCGCGTGGGGGTAAAGGTTCAGCGTCACGATATCGTCCGGCTGCCAGCCCACGCCCTTCCGTTCGCTGCGACGCCAGTGGATGCGCCGACCCAGCGCCGCTTCGAAACGCTCGATGGTCTCGCTGGCGACCGCGTAGACCATTTGCTGATGGAAGCGCGGATCGGATTCGGACGGGCTGAGCCCATTCTGGATGAGAACCCGCGGGTGTCCGAGGTCGACGGGCTTGTAGTACCGACGGGTTGCGCCGTCGTAGTCGACAACGGCGATCGCGTCCTGGGACCAACCGTCGTCGTCGTGCCCGCGGGTGACGACCGGACCAGGCAGAAGGTCCCGATACGAGACGCTAATTTCCATCTCGTTGTCGAGCATGCGCCCCCGGCTCGGATCGAACGCGTACGCCCGCAATGGACGCCGGGCAGGACGCGGGAAGTCGGTTGGGCTGGGCGACGGCGCCGAAACCGGCGCAGGGTGCGACGCTTTGGTCGTCGATAAAGGACACATCATGACCCCCCTTCGCGCGACCCAAGCCGCGCGCACAAGCCTAGAAGACGGCCTGGAGTCTTGCACGAGCGACACCTACTGCCAAGCGCTCCAATCCGATGCAGCAAAGCAGCTCAGGTGGCCAACGCCTCGGACCTGTGGGATCCTCGTTTCGTTATGTTCAAGGATGCTGGTTCTCACGGAAGAGACTGATTGACGGCCGTTCGTCGGAGGCACTGATGCGTTTCTTAATAGTTGCAGTCTTGTCGGTGTCGTGGCTTGGACTCGGGTGCAACCTGTTTTCGGAGTCGGGGCACGGCAGCCCTGGAAAGAATGCACCCATCATGTACGGGGGGGCCGGGCCCGGCAGCGGAGGTCTGGGAGGAATCGGCGCTGGGGGAGCCGGAGCCAGCGCGACGCCATCTGACGCCGCGGTCGTGGGCTCGGACGGCGCGGCCGGGAACAGCGCCAGAGGCGATGCGGGACCAGAGACGGCCATCACGACAGTTCCCGACGTGGGCAAGCCACCCGTGGACGCCGATATCCACAATGACGCCCAGCGCTGGATACGTTTCGACTCGACCAAGAGTTTCGCCAAGTGCACCTGGTTCTCGGCCACCGACGGCTTCTGTAGCGCTGCCCCGCGTTCGATCCCAGACATACCCGTGCTGCTGGTCGACCTATACAAGACGACCGATGGGGGCAAGACCTGGGGCCTGGTTTCCCAGATCAACACGGAAACCAGCGCATTCGACGCCAGCATCAATGTCTACGTGAACTCGCCCAGTGACATGTGGTTCATCTCGGGCCTGGCCGGCGTGGGCCAGTCGGGCCAGTCGGGAAGCATCGGACACTCCACCGACGGGGGCAAGAGCTGGGCGTCTCTCACAAGTACCGTGAGTGCATACCTCCGCACCACTTCTGGCGACGGCGGGATACCCAGCATTCCGCTGTGGCAGCTCGCCGCCGTGGGCGGAAAGGTCTGGCTTCTTCCCCAAGGAGGAAATCTGGGCGTCTCACTGGATGGAGGGGTGACCTGGAAGAAGGTCCCGCCGCCTCAAGATTTTGCCGCGGCTTCGAATCGCAGTCTGATCGCCACCCAGAACACCCTGCTCCTGCGCTTCCTCAAGACCGACACTTCGCTGGGCCTCTACCGCGTGAGCGACTTGACCTTCGTGCCGGTGGAGGGAGTCTTGCCGCCCTCCTCGGCCGGCGACCAGAGTGGAACCTGGTGGCGGTCTTCTCCCAACGTTGAGGGGGTACTGTTCGTGGATCGTGGACCCCTGCCCGCTTGGGCCTCGCCATTTTGGGCGTACGCGACCGTCGACGGCGGCCAGACCTTCCAGCAGATTTCTGCCGGGAAAATCGGAACCAGCAGCGATGTCATCGGCCTGAGCGACGGCCTCGCCTTTGGCGCTCCCGGAACAGTCACCGCCTATGCGAGTGGGGTCTTCGCAGGCGACGGCAGCAACCGGTACCTGGAAATCCGCCGTACGCGCGACGCGGGCAAGACCTGGTTGACCCTGCACAGTGAGCCATACCTAAGCAACTACGCCTACATTTCCGTCGCGGTGGATCCGATGGGCACGGTCCACGCCATGCACTACACCACCGACAATCTCGGCACAACCGTCAGCTACGACGCGCACTACGTGTTGCCCTAGGCTCCTGGTCATGGACAACCCATCTCGTCCGCGCACTGCGATGGACAGCGGTAGGACGCCCCGATGGTCGAGTAACGGAAGTGCTCGATGCGGTCGCAATACTCGCCGAAGATGCGAACATTCCCCCTCTCTCCGGCGGGGTCAAAGTCCCACCCGTTTTCACGGTTCTGGTCCCTCGGTATTTCATCTCGGTCTAGGTACACCGTAACCTGAGCTGTCGAATCGGGGGCCGGCACCAACGCGAACCGACAGGAGGACCGCGCGAGGCCGCCGAAGATGTACTCCATGGTTTCCTGCAGCGACTCGGGGCTGGCCACCGAATAGTACCCCGGCCCGGTGGACGACTTCGGCATCCCGCCCGCCTGGGCCATTTGATCCAGACAGTCGGGTGGCCCCGCCGGATCGTCATTCGGCTCCGCTCCCACTGCCAACACCAGGACCCCAATGTTCTGTCCGGCCAGGGCATCCACCTGGGAGACCGCATCCCGGCACGCGTTGGGAAGACCATCTTCGCCGTCAGCGGACTGGCTCGACGAGAGCTCGCCTGAGAGAGTACAACTTGGGAGACCGTCAGTAGCCAGCAACACGTAGCGGTCGGGAACCCCGTCAGTGAGTCCCCCGTAGTGCTCAAATGCGCGTCGCAATGCCGAAGCAGTGGGCGTATTGCCGGCGAGCGTCGGCGCATTCTTCAGAGCTTCCTGCACCGCCGCGCCATCGCCCAATGCAACCTCAACCGAGGGAGGCCCGGCGCAACACCCCATAACTGATTCGCCGGGGCACGACCCATCTGCCCCGGGGAACTGTGCAAGTCCGAAACGAATCCGCAATTGGTAGGCGTCAACCAGGTCCGAAAGCACGTCGGCCAGGACGCTGTAGCGCGTCCCCTGGCCAAAGGCGATGCCCATGGATTCCGACCCATCGAGCACAATCAAGACGTCCACTGCCCTGGGCTCAAGTTGCACCGCCGCTTTGGACGTGCACGGGGGCTCGGCGTCGCTGCCCTGGACGTCGGCGACCGTGACGCCGTCGACCCCGCCGTCCCCCTGCACGCTGCCGCTGGCCTGCCCACAGGCCCCAGCGTTGGCCAGCAAGACAACGAAAATCGCGAATCGTACCCGCACTGCGGGGCATTCTAGCAGTTCCGTGCCAGGCGCCCACAAACCAAAGGTTTTCCGGGAATGATCGCGGGGCGTCCGCGGTTTAGGGGCAGATGCCGCGAGATGACTTCTGCCTTGACGCCAAACCGGCCCCAGCCCCCTTGCCTGTTCGGGCCACCCTGTGTACTTCTAGGGCCTCATCATGATTGAGGTACGCGAGCTAACCAAGTACTTCGGAGCGCGAGCGGCAATTCGCGATCTGAACTTCGATATCCGGCCCGGCGAGGTGGTCGGCTTTCTCGGGCTCAACGGCGCGGGCAAGACCACCACGCTCAAGATCCTGGGTTGCGTGCTTCTGCCCAGCTCGGGTCACGTGCGCGTCGATGGGATCGAGGTAACGGCCGAGCCGCAGCAAGTGCGCCGCAAGATCGGCTTCCTGCCCGACGTGCCGCCGCTGTACGACGAGATGACCGTGGGCGCCTACCTGGCTTTCGCCGCGCGCTTGCGCGGCGTCACCGGTCGTGACACAGCGGCGCGCGTGCAAGAGAGCGAAGACAAACTCGCCCTGCGCGACATGCATGCCGAGATCATCGGCAACCTGTCGTACGGATTTCGCCAACGGGTGGGCGTGGCGCAGGCGCTGGTTCACCGCCCTCGCCTGCTGATTCTCGATGAGCCCGCCGCCGGACTGGACCCCGTCCAGATCGTTGAAATGCGCAACCTGGTTCGGCGGCTGCGCGGCGAGCACACGGTGCTCATCTCCAGTCACTTTCTCGCCGAGATCAGCCAGACCTGCGATCGGCTACTGGTCATCCAGTCCGGCGAAATCGTGGCCCAGGGAACCGAGGAGGAGATTGCGGCTGCCCTGGGCACGCGCGGCGAGATCGAGGTGGCGTTGCGCGGGCCTGCTCCCACGGCGCTGGAGGTGACCCGGCAGGTTCCCGGCGTGTTGGATGCGCAGCTTGCCGACGCCGCCGGCCCTGAAGTCGTGCTCAAGATCCGGGCGCGCGAAGACTGCCGGCCCGAAATCGCGCGCGCCCTGGTATTGGCGGGGCATCAGCTGCTGCGGCTTGACCGCGGCGCTTCGCGTCTGGAATCTATCTTCATCGAGCTGGCCCACCGCGAGAGGCAATCATGAGCGCCGCCCTACTCATCGCCCGCCGGGAACTGGGGTCGTACCTGCGCACCATGAATGGGTACATCATCGCGGCCGCCGTGCTGCTGGTGGATGGCATCTTGTGGAATGCGTTCGCCCTGGGAGCGCAACAAGACAAGCACTCGGCTGAGGTACTGAGCGACTTCTTCTACTTCTCCAGCGGGACGACCATGATCGCGGCGGTGTTCCTCTCCATGCGCCTGCTGGCCGAAGAACGCCAGACCGGCACGCTGGTCCTGCTCACTTCGTCACCGGTGCATGACCGGGAGATCATTCTGGGAAAGTTCATTTCAGCGTTCGCCTTCCTGGCCATGATCACCCTGGCCACGGCCTTCATGCCGGCGCTCATCATGGTCAACGGCAAGTTGTCGTTCGGCCAGGTGGCGGCCGGCTATCTGGGGCTGCTGCTCCTCGGCGGTGCCGCCTTGGCCATCGGCACGCTGGGATCGGCCCTGGCACGCACGCAAGTCCTGGCCGCCATTCTTTCGGGCGCCATGGTGGTGGGATTGATCGTGGTGTGGCTGCTGGCCGCGGTGAGCGAGCGGCCGCTGAACGAGGTCTTCCTGGCCCTGGCGCTGTGGGGCCGGCATTTCCCGCCGTTTCAAGCTGGCGTCATCAATCTGCGCGACGTCGCCTACTACCTGCTCGTGACCTACTTCGCCCTGTTCGCGGCCACCCGTGTCCTGGAGGCGCGACGATGGCAATAACCCGTTGGCCGTCGCTGGCATACGCGACCGGGCTGCTTCTCATCTACTTCGGCGAGCGCGTCCTTGCCGCTGGGCCAGCGAGCGCCGCGGTAACCGTGCTCGGCGTGGCTGGCGTGCTAGGCGCGGCCGCCTGGCGTGGGCTGGGCGCACGCCGGGCTCCCGCTGGGGCTCGCTCGACGGCACACACGCTGCTTCTCCTCTACGGTCTCGGTGCCATCGCCCTCGTGCTGCACTTCTTGGGCGGCGATCTGGCCGCGCGCCTCTTCGGTCGTCCGCTGGATCTGCGCATGCCCCGCCTGGCCGGCGCCCTGGCTGTGCTGTGGCCGGCGCTCATGCTGGCCGGAACGGTGCCCGTGCTGCTGGTCGAACTTTCGCTGGCCGGCATGGCGCACGCACCGGTTCTCGACACCCGTCGGGTGCGGGCCGCGATGCTTTCCGGGCTGGGCACGGCCTCGGCCATCGTGTTTTGCTTTTCCGTCGCGTATGTGACCGCGGAACGCAACCTGAAGGTCGATCTGGCCTACTTCCGCAGCACCCGGGCCGGGACCGCGACCAAGAAACTGGTGGCGGCACTCGACCAGCCCGTGCAGGTGTCCTTGTTCTATCCGCCGGCCAATGAAGTCGGCGAGGAAGTGGCAAGCTACTTCGCCGATCTGACCCGTGAGTCGTCGCAACTGCACGTGACCCGGATCGATCAGGCGGTCGAGCCGGCGCGGGCGCACGAATTGGGGGTGTCGGGCAATGGCGTGATCGTGGTGGCACGCGACAAACTGCGGGAACAGATCGCCGTGCCGGTCAAACTGGAAAGCGCCCGCGGCAAGCTGCGTACGCTGGATCAGGAAGTGCACAAGCGCCTGGTGACCGTGTCGCGCGGCACCCGCGTTGCCTACTTCGTGCAGGGGCACGAGGAGCGGACATTCGACCCCATTGGGGAAACCGATCGCCGGTCCACGGTGCGCCTGCTGCGCGGTCTCTTGTCCGAGCTGGGCTTCCAAGCCAAGGACCTGAGCCTGGCGCAGGGGTTGGGCCATGACGTGCCCGCCGACGCTGGCCTGGTGCTGATGCTGGGACCAAGGCGACCGATAATGCTGCCCGAAACGGATTCGTTGCTGCGCTACTTCGGCCACAAGGGACGCCTGCTGCTGGCCCTCGACCCAGAGAGCGGTGATACCGCCGCTGCGCTTCTGGACGGACTGTCGCTACGTTTCAGTGCCACCACCCTGGCCGACGACCAAATCTACTGGGCACGGACCCGGCAGAAAGCCGACCGCATCGGCATCGCCACGGGCGGGTACTCCACCCACGCCTCGACGGCGACGCTAAGCCAGTTCGGTTTGCGCCTGCCCCTGGTTCTCCTCGGGGCGGGCTCTCTCACCCGACCGGAGAAGCCTTCACCCGGTGCGCCCAGCGTGAACTTCGTGGTTCACACCGAGGCCAGCACCTGGAACGACCTGGACGGCAACTTCGAATTTGACGGCGGCAAGGAAGCCCGCAAAGCCTACGAACTGGCAGCCGCCGTGAGCAAGGGAACGCCGCCCGAGGAGGAAGGACGCGCCCTGGTGCTGGCGGATTCGGACGTCCTGGCCGACGAGCTGATCGCCAACCGGGCCAACAGTCTGCTGGCGGTCAACCTCGTGCGCTGGCTGGCCGGCGATGAGCGTCTGGCAGGCACCATCAACAACGAGGAAGACGTGCCGGTTCGCCATACCCGCAAACAAGATGTGGCCTGGTTCTACGCCAGCGTGTTCGCCGCGCCGGCCCTGGTGCTGGGTATAGGCTACGCTGCGCGCCGACGCGGCTCTCGGCGAAAAGCCGGCCCCGCCGCACCGCCCGCGCCACCCTCGGAGGGCTCGTCGTGACCGGCAGGGGCGTCGCGCTGCAAGGCGGTCTGGCCCTTCTGGGCCTCGCGGCGGCGTACATGACCTGGCAGCGTCAGCCAGAGTTGCAGGCTGGCGAGGTGTTCGTCCTCGACATCACCAAGAACGAGCTTGAGAACGTCCGCTTCGACGATGAGGATGCCAAGACGTGGGCCGAGTTGCAGCGTGAGAGTGACGACAACGGCAGCTTCGTTGCACTTCGTCTCTCGGGGCGCGAGGCGCCCGAGGCAAAGAACACCCCGCCCGCGCCGCCTGCAGACAAGCCCACCCCGGAACGCCTCGTGCGCGGCAGCGACACAGCCAAGACACTCTTCGAACGCTTTGCTCCCCTGCGCGCCACGCGGGCGATCGGCGTGCTGGACGCGGCCAAGTTGAAGGACCTGGGCCTGGCTGCCGCGAAGAAGCACCTCACCGTGGTGACCCGTTCGGGACGGCGTGTTTTCGACATCGCACCCGCGCCCTTGGGCGGAACTGATCCCTACCTGCGCGACCAGACTGACGGTCGTGTGTTCGTGATTTCGCGATCGATCCTCAGCGACTTCCAGGCGGCGGCGACCAGCTTGGTCGAGCGCCACCTGCATGGGTTCCGCCTGGAGGATGCAGACCGCGTGTCCATGACGGCCGGCTTGGCCAAGAAGGAGTATCGCGTAACCCGTTCGGCTGACGGGCGGGGCGTGGAGATTGCCTCCACCGGGGCGCCTGACAAACCCGATCCGGCTGCGCGCACCTGGCACGAGCGCGCCTTCGGCCTGTGGCCGAGCGAGTCCCTGGGTAAGGGCGAGACGCCCGCAGAAGGCGAGCCGCAAGCCAGGCTGCGGCTGGAATACTTCTCGCGTGGCCGTAGCCTGGGCTGGGTGGTCCTCGCCGAACCCTCTGTCCCGCCGGATCAGAGCGTGTCGAGCGCGACGCCAGCGCCCAAGAAGAATCTCTACCTGCGCAGCGAACTCACCCTGGGCTGGATCAAGCTGTCCAGCGACGTCGCATCCCTGGTCCCCGATGGCGTCAAACTGGCCGGCGGCAAGCCCTGATCCTGGCTACCGCCGGGAAAGGACACTGCCGCGCGCCCCCCCCCACGCATCGTTGCGGACATCTGCCCTGAGGCCCGAAATCGGTCCCCCTGGCCTCGGATTCGCACGTGGATCCAGCCGTGGATCCAGCTGCCTTCGCCCTTTTGGCCGGACTTCCAGGCCGCAGACCCTCAGCCTGCCATCGCACCTGACACGCCCAGAAGGCGTTTAGATGAGCTACGGCCTGACCAGCGGCGAGCCACTGTTGATCAACGGCACAGTGGACGCGCCCTTTGGCGAAGGCGAGAGCGCGCGCGAGCGGCTGCGTTTCATGGACGCCAAGCTGCGGTCTTCCATCCGCGCGGAGCGCAGCAGCTTGATGGAGATTCGCCTCAATGCGGATCTGGTCACCAACGAGCAGATGGCGACGTCACAGAAGCTGCTGCGCCAGTTTCCGGCCCGTGCCGCACGCGCCGGCGCCTGGAAATTACCCAACGCAGCGAAACCGTGCTCGACCTGGGCGACGAGTTCAAAGTCGCCGCCGCCGACGAGCTGCTGGCCAAGCTGGAACAGGTCTTCGGGGAGCGGGTCGCGGTGCTGCGGTAGGCAGGAGGGCGGTCGAGAAGACGGATGTCGTGGCCGACTATGAAGGGGCTTCAAGTCATCGACCGCCACTTCGTTGCGGCCCTACCGTTCCAGAGGGCCGCGTGACTATTGAGCTTTCAAACTGTTCGGTGTTCTAGGAAGTCGAAGGGAGAACGTCGTCCCACTCGCCTCATTCGATTCCACGCCGATGCTCCCGCCATGAGCAGCAACGATCTGCTGCGTGATGAAGAGCCCGAGCCCGAGTCCTTGCGAGCCGGCCTGCTTGCTCTTCCCCATCCGCAGCGGTTCAAAGATGACCGGCAGGAGGTCGGGAGGGATCGTGCCGCGGTTGTTCACCTTCACCATCACAAAGTTCGGTGCCTGGCCATCGATGCCCACGTAGATGGGCGTTCCGGACTCTCCGTGATGGCGCGCATTGCCCATGAGGTTGGAAAGCACCTGCCCGAGGCGATCGCGATCCCACGTGCCCGCGAGATCTCCGGAACACTCGTACTGAATCTGCTGCGTGCCTCCTTCGCCCTGAAACTCCGCGACGATCGCGCCGGTGAGGTCGCCAAGATTCATCGCTTTTGCGTCAACCGGGAGCCCGGTACCAAGGCGAATGCGCGTGAAGTCGAGGATCTGGTCGATCATCCTGGCCATCCGCTCGGCGCCGGCGAGAATTCGAGCGGTGGGTTTGGAGATCTGCTCGGAATCCGCTCGCCTGAGAAGGAGGCTTGCACTCGTGGTAATGGC
>PMCR01000147.1:0-2774 GCA_003155465.1 Myxococcales bacterium
CCCGCCTTGTAATTGGGGTTCAAGACTTGTTGCTTCTGAGCGGCGATGGTGAGCTGTCAGCCCGACACCGTTGCATTGTCGGGCTGGTACCACTGGAGCTCCGAATTGCGGACGAATCCCTTTTCGTAGCCCCAATTCGAAGAATCCGGGGCGCCGTCCTTGTCGAACTCGTCCGACCACACCAACTTCCACTTGGTACTATCGATGGCCGCTCGGCTCGAGCACTGCTCTGGCCCGCCGCTGCCCGCATCGATGGTCCCGCCCGCGCCGTCCGTGGAAGCGTCGGCTGATCCATCAGGTGAGGAACCAGCGGTTCCGGAGCTTCCTCCCGATCCCGCGTTTCCGCCGTCGAAGCCGCCCGATCCCGCATTCCCGCCGCTCGCCACCGTCCCTGCGCTTGTGCCACCGCTTGCGGCCGTGCCGCCGCTGCCAGAGCGGCCCCCGGTTGCGAGGCTGCCGCCGCCGCCGGTCGTGCTGCCGCCCGTGCCGGTGGTCGACCCGCCTGTCGCGGTGGTCCAGCCGCCCGATCCAGGGGTTGCGCCGCCGGAGCCGCTGGTGGCGCCGCCGGTCCCCGTGACGCCACCCGATCCCGAAGTTGTGCCGCGCGTGCTGGTCGCGCTGCCGCCGGTGCCAGGCGTGCTTCCACCTGTGCCACCTCCATCAGCGGAAAGCGCCGCGGCGTCGCCCTTGGTGGCCGGCGGGCTGCTGGTCGCGGTTCCCCCACAGCCGAAAAGTCCCACCACCATCGCCGGAACTAGCCACACAAAGAGACGCGTGCGAGGCCAGGAAGATATCTTCATGTTTCCCTCCGGCTGGGTGACGCAACTGGGACCACGCGCCCAGCCGGGGAAGACACTATCATTCCCACGCGACCACGGCATCTGGTGCCTAGGTTCTATCACGTCACAAGTAGTGACCTTGACCCGGAACGGCGCCACGTCGGGGGCCTGCACCACGGATACGAATGACTTGCTGCCCAAGAGAGAACAGCTTGCAGCGCGACGGACTGGCGGGTCATCATGTTGGACGAGGGCACGAAGTCCACTCCTGCGCGGTTGCCTTTGACGCCACGCCTGGGACGACAGAATCGACAATCGCCAGACATCATGAGAAATCGCAGATTCGGCAATCGGGCGCTATGGTTTCTCTGCCTCGGGTTGGTGGCGACGGGTTGCATTGGCGAGGGGAACGGCAATGGGCAGAGCTCGCTAGGAGGATTGCCAACCAGCGGTGGCGCCTCGGCTGGTAACCAGGTGACGGGTGGCGTCCCCGCGACCGGTGGCGTGGCTGGTGGTGTTCCCGCATCCAGTGGTGGCAACGCTGGCACAGGGTCGCCCAACACAGGAGGCGCAGCTGCGACAGCAGGCACCTCGACCAGCACGGGCGGCGACGCCGGTGGCGTCAGCGGCGGCGGCAGCGGCGTTGGTGGATCTGCCTCGGGTGGTGTTCCTGCCAGCGGTGGCACCGCGATCGCAGGTGGTAGTGGCGCCGGTGGCAGCATTGCTGTTGGTGGAAATGCAACCACGGGAGGGGCAGCGAGTTCCGGTGGCAGCAAAGCAACCGGTGGCGCGTCAGCCACGGGTGGTGGGGCGGGTGGCGCTGGAGCGACCGCGACCGGCGGCACCAGGGCACCTGGCGGAAGCATGAGTGCAAGCGGGGGGGCGGCACCTGGCGGAACTTCGAGCGCGGGCGGAGCGTCGGCAAACGGCGGCACGTCGAACGCAGGCGGAGCGACCGCAACTGGCGGCACAGCTGGAGCAGCTAGCGCTCCCTATCGTGGGGTTGCAAATTCCCCCTGCCTCGCTCGCACCAACTTGAAGGTCTCTTGGTACTACAACTGGATGCAGAGTGCCGATGCTCCCTGCAGCTCGCCCAGCGTCGGTGGAGAGTTCGTGCCGATGATCTGGGGCCACGCGGGGGCCGAGCAGAGTTCAGCGGGGATCACCAGTGCGATTGGCACGATGGTGAGCAAGGGCTACAAGACGGTGCTCGGGTTCAACGAGCCCGACAACCTCACGCAATCCAACATATCCGTGGCGACAGCCATCTCGCTCTGGCCGGCTTTCAACAACCCGTCGATTCGAATCGGCTCACCTGCTGCCCAGGCCAACACCACTGGTGTTACGTGGTCCACAGACTTCAATGCGCAGGTCAATGCCGACCCGAGTCGGCGCGTCGACTTCATCGCGATTCACTGGTACGGATGGAATGCTGGATCTTGCGAAGCCAACGCCTCCACATTGGAGGGGCATATTCGAAAGATTGAGGCTCTGCCCGGCAATCGTCCGATTTGGCTTACCGAATGGGGCTGCTTGAACAACAGTGACAACGGGAGCGCCGCCGTCACACTGGCACATGTTACTGGAGCAGTTGCCATGTTTGCGCGGCACCCGCGACTCGAGCGCTACGCATGGTACCCCTGGGCTGGCCCGACCCATGCGCTGGCCAACAGCGACGGCTCGCTAACTGCCCTTGGCGCGTACTACGCCTCACTTCCCGCCTACAAGTGATCTCCGGCGCGAAGGCACCTGTCCCGTTTCGCGTCCTCTGTTTGGGCGTCACTTGGGATTTTCCAGCAGGCCCACTCCGATGGTTGGCACCTATGCGGCTCTTCTGGGGATGCCCCACTCGAGGATGGCGCGGGGGGGGCTGGTATCGGTGCTGAAGCCACGATCCGTCCCTGCAACAGGACGGGGTAGTACGGTCATCGAACGAGAGATTGGCTGTTACGGGTACAGTCCATCTACGATCCCGTTGATGTACTTCTCGATGTT
>PMCR01000147.1:2786-2941 GCA_003155465.1 Myxococcales bacterium
GTTCCGTAGCCGCTGTTGGTGAGGCCCGTGGCATTTTGGTCCGTCCACAACTTGCCTGATTTTCCAAGCGATTTCACATCGGCGACCACGAGAGAATCGACTTGATCGCGGTTCTTCGGCCAGGCGCCAGCGTTGGCCAGGACGTCGGCGTATGC
>PMCR01000389.1 GCA_003155465.1 Myxococcales bacterium
CCCGAATCCGACGTCATGAGTAAGGATGGGAATTGTAGCATAAAGCACGGCCGGGCCGTGCCACCTCTTTCACCCTGTACCTCACGGGACCGGATCGGATAGCAGCCCCGAACATCCCGTCGTCAGAGCTCGAAAAACACCAACTTCCTAGAAGCGGATGAGCGAGGCACACCTACCCGACACGACAGACCGTTTGTCCTTGGTGAGACTGCTCGCCGGCGGCTTGTGGATGGTCCCGGCTAGAACGAGATTCCGTTCTTCTGGCAGGCCGATCTTACAAGCTGCTTGTTGCGGTCGTCGAGCTTCTCGTAGGCTCTCATGGCCGTATCTGGGTCGTGCAGTGAGCACGAACAGATCGCAATGATCTGATAGGCGCTGGTGAGGCCGGGTTTGGCCCGCAGCGCCTTGCGTGCCGAGTCGACGGCCAAAACATATTGCCCGCGCAGCCAGGCCTCACGAGCCTGTTGGATCAACTTTTCGGGATCCGAGCTGGGCTCAGCCTGGGCAGGAGGCGGCGGGGCGGGCTTGGGCTGTGAGGCTGCGGCGACCACAGGCTTGGGTGCCACAGGCTTGGGCGCTGGCACCGGCTTCTTCACTTCGGGCCGTGCGCTCGTCTTCTTTTCAAGTGCCGCGCAGCGGCCGATAATCCAGCGCGCCGTCTTGTTGGCACTGTCGACAGCCAGCACCAACTCAGCTTCGTGCTTGGCTTCCTCGCAGGCACCCGCGCCGGCCTTACTCGACGCCGCATCCGAGTGCAGCTTGACGTATTCGGTGCGGGCGGACTTCGCGAGCGCCGATGCGCGCTCCTTGTACACACTGGTTTCCGGGATCTCGCTCGCCCCGCGCAGAACTGCTTCCAAGTGCGAACTATCGGCTGCCTCTTTCAAGGTGGCGAAGCGCTCGGCATTGCCCTTCTCGTCTTCGGCTAGCTTGCGCAGCTCGGCCGCCTCGGTCGAGTCAGGAGCTGCGGCCACCGCTTTGCTGGCGGCGGCCAGGGCCTCGTCCCACTTCTCGGTTGCCTGCGCCGACTTCGCGGCGGCCAAGAGATCCGCCACGGTTTCCTTGGGCGCAGGCGGCGGCGCGGGCGGCTGCGGAACCGGCGATGGCTGGGCGGCGATGGGCGGCGCAGGCGGCCGGTGCGGACGCGATCGGCCACCTGACAGCGCGAAGGCGAGCACCAGTGCCAGAACCACCGCGCCCCCGCCCACGATCCCGTAGATCTTGCCTTTGCCCTTGCGAGCGAATCCTGCTGCGATCTCGCCCCCGCCTTCTTCGGTGACGAAGCGCAGTTGCACCTGCCCCAGCTCAATCTCGTCGCCCGGCTTAAGCAGCACGCGGTCGTGATCAGCGCCGTTCACCCGCACGCCGTTGGCGCTTTCCAGATCCACGACGTAGTACTGGTCGCCTTCGCGGACGATGCGTGCGTGGTGGCGGGAAATGGACTTGTGCTCGATGATGATGTCGTTCTCCGGCGTGCGTCCAATGACCAACGAAGGGCGGTCGAGAATGAACTCACGCCCCTCCATGAACCGGCCGACGATCACGAGGCGGGGCGGACGAGAAGCAGACTCTGGCTGCGAGACTTCGTCGGCTAGGCTGTGCAGCGGAATGGTGGGTTGCGCTTCGATGGCGTCGCGCACTTCAGCCCTCTGCGGCGCGGCAGCCGCAGGCCGCGCCGTGGGCGGGGCGGCGCCAGGGATCGCGGTCGCATGTGCGGGCGGAGCGGCAACTATGGCCGCGCTCGGTCGATCCTCCTTGATGGCCATCCGGTAGTCGCCGATGAGGATGACGTCGCCGCCTTTGAGCGGGGCGGGCGCCGACAAAGCGACACCATTGAGCTTGGTTCCGTTGTAGCTGGAGAGATCCTCTAGCAGCAGCTCACCTTGTCGGCGCACCAGGCGAGCGTGGTGCCGCGAGACGTTCTGCTCGCTCAGACGGATGGTGTTTCCTTCCTTCCGGCCTATCGTGATCTCGTCACGAATCAGCGGGACGACAACACTCTTGCCTTCGTCATCCTCAATGAGGAGTTTCTGCATCGGAGTCCGGGTGCCTCGCCAGGAGCGACTCTAGTCGCAGCCTCGATAGGGATCAAGCGCGCTGTGATGCGAAAAACCTACTTGATCAAGATCAACGCAGCTCCAATCACGATGGCCATGCCCACGATGAACGCCGCCACCACGACGGCCACCGCCAGATTCTTGTTCTCCTGCAGTTCGCGACGCAGGTTGTAGGGAGTGACTAGCTCCCAGATGTAGTAGCCAATGATGAGCAGCGCGATCCCTGCCAAGCCGAGAACCGACGCGTCAAGGACCAGTCGCCAGAGGGGCACGGGTACCATGGGTGGCATGCTCTATAGGCTCCTTAGTTCCGGGTAGGTGGTCAGCAAGTCTGTCTCGGTGAGTGAATCTTCGGGATCGGCGGGGGTCCACACCACCTCAAGGCCCAGAAGAGCGTGAGACGGGACTGCCCCGAACTCGCCGAGTGCGGCCTCCAGGCTTTCGCGGTCTTCTGGCGCCTGGATGCGCGCAAGCGGAACCCGCGTGGCCACAATCACCGTTACGACCAGATATTCCAACGCCTCTGCTCCAACGACGGCAGCCGCTTGCGCGCGGCGAACGGAACCGTCAGCGCCCCGGATGCGCTCCACCTCGAAACGCGCGCGTTCCGCCATGGCAGCGGCATTCAACCTGGTTTCGCCGTTGGTCAGGCTCATGGGCCCGCTTGCTTGCGCGTGGCCGTAGCGGATGGAGTCCTTCTCACGCAGCAACTCAAGCGCCGTCTGATGGAGAAGCTCGGCGAGGCCCGCTTCACTGGATGTGTCGCCCTGGCTGGCGAAGTCGGCCAGCCGACCCTGAATGCGGCGGGCTGAACGGCCGAGGCCAACCTGGATCTTGTAGACATACGATTCATCGAGTCCTTCATCCGCACTGTCATCGGTCCATGGGCCCCGACGAGCTGCTCGACGAATGGCGCGCATGACCGCAACCGCACCCAAGCCCACGACTCCCAGAAGGACGAGGCTGCCCATGAGGCCGAGACCACCGCCGTAGCCGCCCAGGCCCCAGCCAAAACTAGGCAAGAAAAAGAAACCGGAGCCCCCGCCGCCATACCCGCTGCGCCCCGATTGGTAGCCGCGCGAGAAGCTGCCACCACCCGAGCGAAAGCCGCTACGACTGCCAAAGCTGGCACCCGAGCGAGGGCCGGCCATGGCCAGGATGGGCAGCAGTGCCAAAAACGTCAAGACGATGGCCAGGCGGCAAATCGATTTCATGGGCAAACCGTCTACACTGCTAGCCTAGCGGCGGCCGCGTGCGAAGGCAAAGACCATCTACGAGCCGCGTCGGCAGGCAGCGGTGCACAGGCCACGATAGCGGGGAATAGTGTCGTGTTTTCAGGGGGATAACCCTGATGGCAGGTCTGATGGAAACTCTGATGAGCGTCTGATGAAAGTCAGATGGGTGGCTGATGCGGGCCTGATGAGAAGCCCGATGTGAAAAACTTGCTGGCCTCCGCCGGGGGTATACCGTCGGCGTCAATGGGTTGCGCGATCTCGGCAGGACGCAAGAGAGTCAGGCCTCCCATGGGTTGCGAGGGACATCTGACCCGGCGGCAGGCAGCGATCCATCTCGGCCTGCGCAGCGAATTCAAGGTCCGCCAATTCGAGCGCGATGGCCAACTGCACGCGGTTCGCGGTCCCATGGGCACGGCCTTCTACCCCGAGGCCGAGGTGCTGGCGCTAAGAGCAGCGTTGGGAGCCGCGCCTCGTCCCGCACTTGGACGCTGGACGGACGCCGATCTGATCGCGCTCTTGCGTCAGCCGACGACCTCTGGACGGCTGCGCACGGCCGTGGATCTGGTCACGGAAGCAAAGATCAACATCGCTCGCGCCGAGCGGGTATACCGCTTCTGGTCTAGACGCGACGACACCCTGGCAGCGGGTGTGACCCACTCCGCCCGCCTTCTGCCCGGGATCACGCCTGCGGATGGCCGCTCGGAAAACCCCGATCCGGTCGGCGAGCGTCCGCCCTCGGGGCGGGGGTCGGCGCCAGGCGTGCCGCGGGCCGCCACAGCCGGTGTGAACGACATTTCAGCCAGTGAGCGGCGAAGCGCCGCGCGCCTGGCGCACGACGGGCTTGTCCAGTCCTTGCGGGACCCCGACCCGCGCGTCCGCGCCGAGGCCTTCACCAAACTCAAGGACAGCCCACGACCGTGAGCCGGGGCGCCGACCGCATGATCAGAGAACCGGAGGTCACACATGCCGCGCAGACGGGTTGACATCAAGCCCAACCTCCTTTCCGAGGTGGAGCACATCGGCAGAACAGAGGGCGTTTCGGTCAGTCAGATCGTGAATGAAGCGTTGGCCATCGCGCTTGCGGAACGGACGCGCCGCCTGCAGCTGCCCCGACTTCCCCGACCGATCCCCACCGGCTCGCGCCGACCGGATAGGGACGAGATCCTTTCCGTGCTGGATTTCTAGCTCCTACACCGGAACCACATCCGACAGGTCAACCTCGATGGCTTCGGTGGGCAGGGCACCGCGGTCGAAGCGCATGGTGTTGTCGCGCGCGCGGTTGAGCGCCACCTGTTCGAAATACGCCTGCACCTGGGGAATGGCCTCGGCCAGCCGATCCACGTACTCGCGGGCCAGGAAGAGCACGGAACCACTCATGGTGGCGCGCACGGTGGCCGACGTGGGTTGATCGGTGACCAGCGACATCTCGCCAAAAATGTCGCCCGGCTTGAGGCGCGCGAGCGAGACAGCTTCGGGCGTGTCTGCACGCGCGACCACCTCGACCTCGCCGGCCAGTACAAGGAAAAGACCCTTGCCCCGCTCACCCTCACGGATGAGCTCGGTCCCGGCCTCGACCTCATGGCCCTCGAAGCGACGGAGCAACTCGCCCTGCTGGGACTTGGTAAACGGCACGAAGAGCGGCGAGGTCTGCAGCAGATTCTTGATCAAACGCTCGCGCGAAAACCGGTCGAGTCCCGTGCGGATGGCGGGCAGCTTCGCCATGAGATAGGCCAAGGCCGCCTTGCTTATCCCGATGACGTCGGCTTCGCCCGTCGCGGCCACTGAGGCGCTACGCGCCTGGCCCGTGATGAGCGCCATTTCTCCGAAAAGTGTGTTCTCGAAGAGGCGTGCCACGTCCCGTTCCCCGGCCGGTGTTTTGACCACGACTCGCAACTCGCCACCGGCCACGAGAAAAAGCGAGTCGCCTGCGTCGCCCTGCCGGACGACCAATTGACCGTCGGTCAGACGGAGCACGGTCAGCGAGTGCAGCACAGCGGCAAGCGACTCGGGACCCAGATCGGAAAGGAACGGCAACGGGTGATACTGCTCCTGATAGCCCACGAAGACCGAGAGATCGAGCGCGGTCCTGTGAGCCTGTTCGACGACATGGGTCAGGGAACCGGTGTGCGCGATATCCCCGATCTCCAGCATGGTCGACGGATCGACCGGCGCCGGTCGAACGGCAAAACGTGCAAGCTGTGGTGAACCCGAGGCGTAGGTCTTGACCAAGAGGGCGTGGATGTCGTCCACCGGCCGGCCCAGCTTGCCGAGCGCATCAGCGGCCACTATGGCGGGCAGGGGGTGGCCGGCGCGGATATCGTGGATGGCCACGCTCCGGTAGACGTCGGCCGCCGCATCGGCATGCCCCGCTTCCGCGAGCACGTCTCCGATGGCAAAGCGGGTCTCGTAGTCAAGCGGAAGCGCGGCTAGAATTCTCTGGTACGCGCGAAGGGCACGAGGGTGATCGCCGTTTCGGCGAAAACGACGCGCCTCGTCCCTGGCCTCACGTAGGGTGATCTTCATGACTCAAGATTCGGTCAAGCGGCAAGCGGAGGCAAGGGCCGGCAAGCCCTTCGGCGGTGATTTCGCGCGTTGTGGCCCCGATCTGCGGCAAAGGAGTCATTCACCTACGACCCCCTGCGGCTAGCAAGAGGAGGTGGCAAGAGAAGGTGGCTGCCCCCTGTCAATCGGCTGAGAATTAGGTAGTATCCCCCCCTGTTGATCGCTGTCAGGCTCGACCGGGCCTGAGAAACCCAAGAACCCCCTGCCCCCTGACGACAATGGAGAAGGACGTAGAGCGAAGTTTCCTCGATACTCTTGCGCGGGCCCTGGTTTCGCTCCCCTTCGACCTGAAGATTCTGCTCGAAGCGGTGTCCGACCCTGACTTGGACCACGGTGCGCGCGAAGTCGCGGCGGCGGCGGTGGTGTCCATCATCGCGCCCCG
>PMCR01000050.1 GCA_003155465.1 Myxococcales bacterium
CAGACCCGCTTGAATCAGTTACGTACAACTCATCGCATGATTCACTCCCTTCGGACCAGAATTTCCTGGTCGCACTGAAGCGACTATGCTCACCATCAGGAGCCTTTTCTGGCCGCACTGTTCTCGACTGCGCTCCCGTAATGGAACGCAGTTGACACAAGACGGTCATAGGAGAATGTTCTTGCGGGAGAGCCGGGCGACCTTGGACCTAGCGGTAGATCGGCAGTGCGGCTTTCGGAAAATGGAATCGCAGATGGAAAAGAAGAATCATCTCGGTGCGCTTGGAGCATTGGGGCTGAGCCTGGTGTCCGTGGTGGCAGGCTGCGGGGGCGGAACGTCAGAAGTGACGGTGATTGCCGCCGGTAGCTATCACACCTGCGCCGTGGTGGGCGGCGGGGTGCGGTGCTGGGGCGCGAACTTTTCCGGCCAGCTCGGGAACAACAGCACGACCCAAAGCGCTGTACCGGTCCAGGTAAAGGGGCTGACGACCGGGGTGACGGCGATTGCCGGTGGCCGCGAACACACCTGCGCGGTGGTCAACGGTGGGGTGCGGTGCTGGGGCGCGAACTTTTCCGGCCAGCTCGGGAACAACAGCACGACCCAAAGCGCTGTACCGGTCCAGGTGGAGGGGCTAACAGCCGGGGTGACGGCTCTCGACGCTGATTGGCAGGACAGCTGCGCGGTGGTCAACGGCGAGGCCCAGTGCTGGGGGGCCTACTATGGAAACCTCAGCTACGTACCGGCTCACGTGGAGGGACTGACTATGGGGGTGACGGCCGTCGCTGCAGGCGAAAGCCACACCTGTGTGTTGGTCAACGGTGGGGTGCAGTGCTGGGGCAACAACCAGATGGGCCAGCTCGGCAACAACAGCATCAATCCCGGAAGCAAGGTGCCCGTCCAGGTGGATGGACTGACCACCGGGGTGACGGCCATCGCTGCTGGCAGATCGCACACCTGTGCGGTGGTCAACGGAGGAGTGCAGTGCTGGGGCGGGAACTCGGACGGCCAGCTCGGCAACACCAGCATCGCCCAGGACATGTATTCCGGAAGCAAGGTACCGGTCCAGGTGGAGGGGCTGACGAGCGGGGTGACGGCGATTGCCGCCAGCTTGTGGAACACCTGTGCGGTGGTCGACGGTGGCGTGCAGTGTTGGGGTGCGAACTATTACGGCCAGCTCGGGAACAACAGCACGACCAAAAGCGCTGTACCGGTCCAGGCGGAGGGGCTGACCACTGGGGCGACAGCGATTGCCGTCGGGGCGACACACTCCTGTGCGGTGGTGGACAATGCGGTACAGTGCTGGGGCGAGAACCCGGACGGCGAGCTCGGGAACGACAGCACGACCGATAGCACTGTTCCCGTGCAGGTCTTGTTGCAGTAGGTTCCGCGGTCCCAAGTCGGAGATCGCGGCGATGTCCTTCGCCCGGGTTCCGATCCGCCGCGCCGGGGCCAGCGGTGGTTCCACAGTCTTGCAGAGTCCTGCGCCGCTTCTGAACGCCCGCTCGGACCTTCGGGCGATAGGAAGAGGAAGCCCCGACTTCCCTCATGCCGCATGGGTACCCGATCTGTCTGATAGGTGCAATTGAGGTCGCCCAGGTCCGGGTCGAGAGTGGGCCCGGACGCTCAAAAGCCCCCTTCGTTCTTCCTATGGACCGGCCGTCTCGCGCGGCTGGCAGAACCCTGCCCCGAACGACCAATCGCACTGCGCGCCGATGGCGAAGGTCGTGCCGGTGGCAACACAATCCGCGCTCGTGGTGCAGGACTTGAGCTGCCAGCAGCGACCATCGCCCAAATGCAACTCCGTCCCCGGGGGCGGCTTGACTACAAACTTGCAGAGCCCGGTTTCGCACTCGGTACAGGACCCCTTGCTGCAGTCGGCATCTGTTTGGCAGGCCGTGAGCGACGGGAACTTGGACGTCGTGGCCGAGGTGCTGGTGGACGTGGCAGAGTTGGTCGTGCTGCCGCCGTTTCGATCGCCCCCATTGGCCAGAGATCCGCCTGTCCCGCTGGCACCGCCTGACACCGATCCGCCCGTAGCCGTCGCACCACCGGGTGCGCCCCCGCTAGAAGAGGCCCCGCCACTACTCGCGGTGCCGCCGCTGCCGGTGGTCCCGCCCGTCTCGGTCGAGCCGCCCGTGGTCACGGCTCCGCCAGTGCCTGTAGCGTTGTTGCTGCTGGGACTGCAGGCGGCTGCCCAAAGACCAGCCAGCAAAGCGAGCCGGACAACGCGTGTGCTCGTATGGAAGGAAGCTTTCATCTGATTGTCTCCTGCGGATCTGCTTGGCGAAGGAAAACATCAAGTGCTGTCGTTCGTCAGCAAAGCGTCAATAGACCACAGGCCCCACGGCCAGCAAATACTTTCTGGCAGGTTCTTTCGGCCGCGTCTCGAATCTGGGGACCATAGGTCGAACAAGTGCGTATCTCCGCGTGCGTCTCCGGCGCACTCTCGTTGGTTTCACCGCCACGCTCGGTGGAACTACTCCCTCCGGAAACCCCCTCCAGTTCGGACACGAACCCTCGAACCCGTCAACGCGAGCGTTCCAGGGACTCATCGACGAAGTCTCCATCTACGACCGGGCGCTTTCAGCAACCGAAGTGCAGGCGCTGTATGCCGCGGGCAGTGCGGAAAAGTGGGCCACACCGCCAGCACGATGAATGCCTCCGTCGACACGACCAACCAGGACTTGGTGCTGTCCGACAACGTGATGGCCGGTGACTATGCCGGAGACGGAGGTCGGATGAGAAGAAGGAAACCCGGACCTCGCAGGCCAGAAACCTTTTCCTCCTTCCGGTCCGCCTCTTCCGGCTCTGTGGCCTCTGTGTGAACTAGTGAGCTTTTCCCCGCGCGACCCTCAGTCGCAGCCGCCAAACCAGGGTCAGGGCCTCGAAGAAGATCGAACCCGACATCTTGGAAAGGCCCACGCGCCGATCGACAAACAGAATCGGCACTTTGCGCACTTGGAAACCGGCGCGCAAAGTCCGATAGGTCATCTCGATCTGGAACCCGTAGCCGCGCGCGCTGACCGCCCCAAGGTTGATCCCGGGTATAGGGATGGTTCGGTCTGGTTTGGGTGTGTAGGTGAATGTAGTTGACAGAAGATCCCCATATCGGACATTTTGCGGATGCGCTTCCGTGAAGGCAAAATGGCGCTTGAAGCGACTAGCGCCGCAGGTTGGCCAACTGCTGGCGCAGGGCGAGGTTCTCCAGGGCGAGGTCGGCGCGGGTGCGGAAGGCGGACCGCAGGGCTCCGAGCAGGCTCAGAAGCAAGGCGACCATCGCGCCATTGTGCATGATGGCAGGCTATCGCGGCCAGGCCCGCCATGATCTCCCTCCACCGTCGGGAAACCGGTGGCGCGGATGACCGCTTGGCGAACCACAGCTGGAGACATGTGCAGTTAGCAGCTCCGATTGTGACCGCAACCCCACGTGGCGGAAGGACAAGGACCTCATGGCATTTCTCTCCTCCCTATAGGCGATCCCCCTCGGGAATTATGTTGCGAAGATCCGTCGAGGGACCGCACTCAGCACGGCTCCTCGACGAACTCGCTACATAATCGGCCTCGCAACATTACGCATCGTATGTGGCTAGCAACATACGATGCGGTCATACTGCACGTCCGGATCTGTGGGGGCCCTGGGGGAGAAATCCCCTGGGGCTACCCGAGGCCATGGCCAGGACCTGGCGAAGCACAGGAGCTCCAAGCTGAGGCCCTCGCCGTCCAGCGCCCGATTCGCTACCGACAAGTGCCCGACACGCACGACAATCCCGCGTTGCACGTACCGCCTAGGCAACAGATCTCGCCGCTGCCACCACAGGCCTTACACAAAAGTGGCCAGCACCTTGCGCACCCCACACATCGTCCGATTCTGCATGTATGCCCGCAGCAAATCTGACCAGGCTCTCCGCAGGGTGTGGCACTGCTGGTGAGAGCGGAGGCAGAAGACTCTACCGACTCAGGCGACGTCGGCGCGATAGCGACGGCGCTGTCCGCAGATGTCGTCGCTTCTCGCTCAGACGGTTCATCGCAACCTACGGCCAGGACCAACGAAACCAAAACCGACAACAGAGCAAATCTCCTCATGACC
>PMCR01000444.1 GCA_003155465.1 Myxococcales bacterium
ATGGACGACCTCATCCACCGTCCGCACGGCATCATGTTGGTGACGGGGCCCACCGGCTCGGGCAAGACCACCACTCTCTATGCCTGCCTGGCCAAAATCAACTCGCCCGATCTCAACATCCTGACCATCGAGGATCCGGTCGAGTACCAGCTCGACGGTATTTCGCAGGTGGCGGTCAACGAGAAGATCGATCTCACCTTCGCCAATGGCTTGCGTTCATTCTTGCGCCACGACCCTGACGTGATCATGGTGGGCGAAATCCGTGACCTCCCGACCGCCGAGATCGCCATCCAGGCCTCGCTGACCGGCCACCTGGTGCTATCCACCATCCACACCAACGACGCGGCCGGCGGGATAACCCGCTTGGTGGATCTGGGTGTGCAGCCGTTCCTGGTGGCCTCGTCGCTGATGGCTCTCTTGGCCCAGCGCCTGGTGCGTCGGCTGTGCCGCGATTGCTGCGAGAGCTACCGGCCCAGCGAGGAGGACTTGGTGAGCCTGGGTCTTGACCCGGCGACCTTCTTTGCCGGCCGGGCGCGCCGCGTGCGCTTCAAGGGCGAGGGTGTGCCTCCCCCGCCCGGCATGCTCTACCGGGCGCGTGAAGGAGGTTGTCCGAATTGCCTGAACGCCGGCTACAAGGGCCGAACCGCGATCTACGAGCTTCTGATGGTGGATGAGGAGACCCGCCAGCTCGCCATCAAGAACGCCGACGCTGGCGCGATCAAGCGCGCGGCCATCGCGAGCGGCGGCATGCGCACGTTGCGCGAGGACGGCGCGCAGAAGGTGCTGGCCGGCATGACCAGCCCAGCCGAGGTGCTCATGATCACCACCGGGGACGCGAGCTAGGCAGGGGGACGCAGACGTGCCGCTCTACGCATGGAAGGGCATCAACGCCGCGGGCAAGCCGACCACCGGCAACCGCGAGGCGGACGGTCCCAAGTCGCTGCGCCAGACGCTACGCAAAGAAAGCGTCTTCATCACCGAATTGCACGAAGTGGTTGGGGGCCAGCAGACCAAGCAGGCAGTGGCCGCGTCCGCCAGCGGGAACAAGGGCCTGCGGCGCGAGGTCGACATCAAGCGCTGGTTCGAGCGCGTGCGCGCGCAGGATGTGGCGATCTTCACCCGCCAGCTCGCGACTTTGTTGCACGCGGGAATTCCCCTGGCCGAGGCGCTCGGGGCGCTGGCCGAGCAGTCGGATCACCGCAAGCTGCAGATGATATTGGCCGGCATCCGCCAGAAGGTGAACGAGGGCAGCGCGCTGGCCGATGCCATGGCCGAGCACAAGGCCGTGTTCCCCGAGCTCTACGTCAACATGGTCCGCTCGGGCGAGAGCGCCGGCAACCTGGACGCCGTGCTGGCGCGCATGGCCGACTTCCTCGATGCGCAGTACGAGCTGCGCTCCAAGGTGTCGAGCGCCATGGCCTATCCCATCCTGATGGCCATCGTCGGCACCGTGGTCATGACCGTGCTCATGGTGGTGGTCGTGCCGCCCATCGCTGGCATCTTCGCCGATTCGGGCAAAGCCCTGCCCTGGAACACCCAGGTGCTCATCGCCGTGGCGGACATCGCCGGAGGCTACTGGTGGCTGGTGCTGCCGTTGCTGATCGGCGCGTTCTTCTGGCTTCGGCGCTGGACGCGCAAGCCCAAAGGCCGCGCCCTCATGGACCGGGTCAGGCTGCGCCTCCTCATCGTCGGGCGCCTTATCCGGCTGCTGGCCGTGGCCCGCTTCGCGCGCACCCTGGCCACCATGCTGTCCTCCGGCGTGCCGGTGCTGACAGCTCTCGACATTGTCAAGCGCGTGCTCAACAACACGGTGCTGGAGAAGGTCATCGAAGATGCCCGCGTAGCCATCCGGGAAGGCGAGTCCATCGCGGTAACGCTGAAGAAGTCAGGGCAGTTTCCCTCCATGATGTGCCACATGGTGGCGGTGGGTGAACGCTCCGGGCAACTGGAGGCCATGCTGGAAAACGTGGCCGGCGCCTACGAGCGCGACGTGGAGATGGAGGTGGGTCGGCTGACCTCGCTGCTGGCCCCAATCATGATCCTCATCATGGCCGTGGGCATTGGGTTCATCATCTTCTCGATCCTGGTTCCCATCATGGACATGGGCAATATGGTTCAATAGTGCCGGTTTCTACCAACAAGGAGAGAGCCATGACAGACGCACGAGTCGATCAGACGGAGACGCCCGTTGCCGGGCGCGCATCCCCAGCGCGCAGACGATCCCGCGACCTGGGCATGACCCTCATGGAAATCATGATCGTGTTCGCCCTCATCGCCCTAATCATGGGGGCCGTGGGTGTGGGCGCCTTCAACTACTTCAAGAAGGGCCAGGTCAAGACCGCCCGCATCCAGGTCAACGAAATCATGCAGAAGGCGCAGCAGTACATGATGGACAACAACAACGAGTGTCCCAAGAACATGGATGATCTGGTGGCGCAGAAGTACATGCCCCGAAGACAGAAAGACCCCTGGAACAAGGACTTCATCCTGCGCTGCCCCGGGCAGATCAACACCGACGGCATCGATGTGATCTCGGTCGGGCCTGATGGCACCGAGGGCACGGCCGACGACATCAAGGCCCTGGAGTAGTGACGGGACGACGGACATCTGCGGCCCCTGCGCCGGCTCGTCCTGCCGAGGCCGGCGTGACCTTGATCGAATTGATGGTGGTGATGGTTCTCATAGCCCTGGTGGTCGGCTCTGCCGCGGCGGGTTTTCGCTCTCTCGCCAAGAGTGATCTCCGCTCCTCGGCTGCCAAGATGGCAGGCGCCATCCGCTATCTCTTCGACCGCGCCTCGACCACGGGGAGGGTTCATCGCCTGGTCTTGGATATGGACAAGGGCCGATACTGGGCCGAGGTGTCGGACGACCGCTTCATCATGGCGGGCGGCCGCGAGACCGAGGAATCGCGCAAGAAGGAAGCCGACAAACTGGCCAAGGAGGCCGAGGACGCCAAGAAGCGCTCAGAGGAGAAATCGGGTCTGGACGAGATGCAGGCGCGCTACAGGCCGGAGGAGTTCCGCCCCAGGCGCGCGCGTTTTGGCACCTTCAAAGAAACAGTGGTGAAACCGGTCGACCTCAAAGGCACGCTGATTGCCGACGTCTACACCCCGCGCCTGGACGAGCCGCTCGATGTCGGGCAGGGCTTCATCTACTTCTTCCCCCTCGGGATGACCGAGGCCGCCATCGTGCACCTCACCGACAAGAAGCGCGAGGCGGTCTACTCCCTTGTGGTGCATCCCTTGACCGGCCGTGTACAGATCAAGAACTCCTACGTCGAGCCGCCCTTGCAGAAGCAGTTTGACGACGCAGGAGAGGAGATCATCCAATGAACCGGCGGGCTCGCGTGGGGAGACCGCCGGCTCCTCCCGCGCTGCGCGTGGCGCACCAGCGCGGGAGGGGTTGGGAACCCT